>NZ_JBHIRH010000007.1:0-89705 GCF_042196945.1 Bartonella sp. AA81SXKL
GCGAGTTTCCATGTTTTATCTCCTTGAATATGCTGGAGATACAATGCCTTTTTGCTAATTATGTTCCAAAAGGGATAGATATGCGCCAAAAGGAATAGGAAAGATCTAAAGTTAAGATCGAGATCATCATGATGGGGCATTTTCTTTTGAAACTTTTGTTTAAAGCGCGTTCATAGAGAGTTTTTGTTGATCATAAAAAAGGGGGGTGAAAACGACAAGGCATGTCTATAGGGCTTTATGAGGTCATTATAATATAGATGCTGTTTTGTTTATATTCTTTCATAAATTTGAATTTTTATCTCATGACAATGTTTTTGTTGATAAACATATGATAAGCGTTACAAATGGGAATATATTTATGTTTCATAAATAAAAGCACATTTTGTATAGAGAGATCTTTCTTTGTGTTTTCGCTATTGTATTCTTTTGACAAATGCTTTTCTTTTTGATTGTATCAAAAAGTTTAAAGAGAGATCTTGTTAGGATATAAAATGTTTCGTTCAACTTTTTTTAAAAATCGTGAAATCTATGGACCTCTTTGTATTGGCTTTGATCCGAGCCATAAAGTTTTGCAATCGTGGAAACTAAGCTTTGATTATAAAGGTCTAAAAGATTTTTGTGATATTCTCTTAACAGCAGTTGTTGGTAAAGTGGGTATTATAAAGCCGCAAGTCGCATTTTTTGAATTATATGGTGTGGAAGGTCTTCAAGCTCTCAAAGAACTGATTGAAAATGCACACGAACAAGGCATATTGGTTCTGGCGGATGCAAAAAGGGGGGATATTGGCTCTACTGCTGAAGCCTATGGTAAGGCTTGGCTTGGTCCAAGTAGTGCGTTCAAGGTGGATGCCATGACAGTTAATCCTTTTTTGGGTTTTGATGCTCTTATTCCTCTGATAAAGGTTGCAGAAGAAACAGGAGCAGGGGTTTTTGTGGTTGTTCAGTCTTCTAATCCAGAGGGGAAACAAATACGAAATGCGCTTATTGGTGATCAGACACTCTCTCTTCATCTTGCACAGTGTATTTGTGATTATAATAGTCAGTCTTCGGTTATTTATCATAATATTGGCCCCATAGGTGCGGTTATAGGAGCGACATTAGGATCTGAATCAAAAGACACAATCGAGCAGTTAAAAAATAGTCTGTTTCTCGTTCCGGGTATTGGCGCTCAAGGTGGAACAATGACACAACTAGCAAATCAATTTCCACAAAGACTTTGGCAGAATGTTATTCCCTCTGTATCACGCTCTATTACAGATGCTGGACGAAATATTGTTGATTTAAAAAATGTTATCAATCATTTTGCAGAACAAGCGCAAAGCACACTGATGTCTTGAGGATTTTTGCATCTGTAATAAATCTGAAGAATTCTGAAAGGGAGGGCTTTTGAGGGGGATGCTTCCGATTTATCCAGAATCAACAGTCGCTTTGAGGTTTCTTTCAACAAGCACAGATGTCTTTTCATTGAATGTTAAGCGGGCATTTCATGTTGAGCGGGGGGCTATGTTCCTATTGAAAATGCAAATATTTTCAGTAGATTGCCTTAAGGGTAAAGGTTTGCATCTTTTAAAAGAAAAAGCTTATGTATATTGTTACCAGTTTCCAGTTGATAAAGTTATTGCAGCGTTTGTTTCTATAAGATAGACACACGTTATCGGTGAATATATATTGTTGTTAGAGAAAAATATGTTATCAAAACAAGAAAAAACCAAAGCCCGTTTACCCCGGGGTTTTGTTGATCGTACAAGTGCACAGTTGTATGCAACTGAAACAATGATTGCGCAAATTCGTGAAGTTTATGAACTTTATGGTTTTGAAGCACTGGAAACACCAATTTTTGAATATACAGATGTGCTGGGTAAGTTTTTACCGGATTCAGATCGTCCAAATGCGGGCGTTTTTTCGCTACAAGATGATGATGAGCAATGGATGTCTTTGCGCTATGATCTTACCGCGCCTCTTGCTCGTTATTTTGCCGAGAATTTTGAAGTTTTGCCAAAGCCTTATCGCAGTTATCGTCTTGGCTTTGTTTTTCGCAATGAAAAACCAGGTCCAGGGCGGTTTCGGCAATTTATGCAGTTTGATGCGGATATTGTTGGAACACCAACGGTAGCAGCTGATGCCGAAATTTGTATGATGGCAGCCGATAGTTTGGAAAAACTAGGGTTTCAGCATCATGAATATGCCATTCGTCTGAACAACCGAAAAATTCTCGATTGTGTTTTAGAGAAAATTGGTTTGGGGGGAAATGAGCAGGCTGAAAAGCGCTTAACTGTCTTAAGAGCAATTGATAAGCTGGATAAATTTGGTTCTGAAGGGGTGCGTTTGCTTTTGGGAAAAGGGCGTTTGGATGAAAGTGGTGACTTTACAAAAGGGGCGGAGCTTAAGGATAAAGAGATTGAGTGTATTCTTACCTTAACTGCTGCTGGAGCTGAAACAGCAGAAGAAACGCTTGAGGCTCTTAAAGAAGTGGTTGGTGATCATGTTCAAGGGCGTGAGGGAATTTGTGAGCTTGAGGAAATGCAAGCAATTTTTGCCGCAAATGGCTTTCAGAATCGTATCAAGATTGATCCATCGGTGGTGCGTGGACTGGATTATTATACAGGTCCTGTCTTTGAGGCTACGTTGCTGTTTGATGTTTTCAATGATGATGGGCTGAAAGTTGTTTTTGGCTCCGTTGGTGGTGGTGGGCGCTATGATGGATTGGTGGCACGCTTTCGTGGTGAAAACATTCCAGCAACAGGTTTTTCAATCGGGGTCTCACGCTTGATCGCTGCTTTGCAAAATCTTGGAAAGTTGCCTATGAAGGAGACAACAGGGCCGGTTGTGGTGCTGATGATGGATAAAGAGCCAGAGGCGGTTGCTGGTTATCAAAAAATGGTGATGCAGTTGCGTGGTGCGGGAATTCGTGCTGAGCTCTATTTGGGGGCATCGGGGATAAAAGCGCAGATGAAATATGCAGATCGACGCCAAGCGCCTTGTGTGGTTATCCAAGGCTCACAAGAACGTGAGAGCGGAAAAATACAGATTAAAGATTTGATTGAAGGGGCGCGTTTGTCTCATGAAATTAAGGATAATCAAACATGGCGTGAAAGTCGACCAGCACAAGTGACGGTTGATGAAGAACAATTGGTCAAAACAGTACAGGATATTTTAGCCGCCCAAAAATGATAATGGTAAAGGTCTTTATCGAGGTGATTGTTTGAAATATTTTGGAAATTTGAAATTCAATTTTTAAAATTTGTGCTTTGCTCGTTTATACGTGTTGGTGCACGCGTTCAAAAGCGGGGTTTTGAAGTGCGTGCGGCATAAAAGAGAGATTTTTTAAGAGATAAATAAGCGCTATTTGCTATAAAACGTGCCCTTCTGAGGATGCGATGATAATGCGTTAAAATGAGCAAAAAAAATTGTAACGAACAAAAACTCTGAGAAAATTAAAGGGTTTCACGTAAAGCTTCTGCAAAAGTTTATAAAAATATTGACAAGTTCATATTGGCTTCATCTTTGAATTCTCATCTATGAGTATCAAATCCTTTGATGTTCTCTTCTTGGACATTACAAAATCTAGCCTTATTGCAAAAGGAGGGAGAACTAGAGCGTTTTATCCTAAAAGACTTTTTAAGCTTCAAAAAACAATGGAATGACTTAAATCGAACAATTTTTTACAGGAGCATGTTTGGATGAATTGTAAGCTGCCATAATGGTAACTTACTAATAATATGCATTTTTCATAAAGTCAATTCTTTAACGGAGAAATGAAAATGGTCCAATATGATTTTACTCTGCTCTATGAACGAAATCCCTTTATTCTTGAAAGACCTGAGAATATTGGAAAATCATTTAAACTTCCTCCTTCAAATTTCGGATTTGAAGATCTTCCGCAAATTACCTTTTCAGGCGCCTCGTCGTGTCGGCGTATGATTTTTGGGCTATCATTTAGTGGTATGAAAGCATTTTTTGTGATGTTGTGGCAGGTAGGGAAAATGTTAGATGAGGGGGATGATGTGGATTTATGGTTTGATCAGATAACATTGGATCATGATATTCTTGAAGAATTTTTGACTTGCGATCTTTCAATTCAAGAACCAGAATATCTTAATTTTGAAAGTTTTAAAGAAGGTATCAAAGAATTAGAAACAAATAAAATTGTAGCGAAGGGGACAAAAAAAGATTGTTATTTCATCAATCCAGATATTTTTGGTCTTCCTGAATGTGATGAAGATTTTGAGTTTGATGAAGAGGAAGAGATAGAAGCACACTTTACGGTAGAATACCCGAATAAACAACTTCTTTAACCGTTTTTCTCTTAGAGAAAAATAAAAGCTTAGAATAAATGGCTATGAGAACAGTAATGAGTCTGTTTATGGTATGTGAATTGGAATGTTTGCGGGATTTTTTTGATTGAATCTTCTTTATAAACGGTTCTTTATGCAGAGCAGTTTTTATACCATATTTGCTTCTTTTTATGAGACATAAGTTAATTTGAACTGTGCGCCTCTTCAAACAAATGTTTGATCTGTATTTTCCCTCTTGATGCTTTTGTGAACCTTGCAGTCTTGATGTTCACAGCTTTCGCCTTTGAAAGCATTTACGAGAAGCATTTCCACTCTTTTTAATCGTTTATTCATATGCCAATCCCACATGTCGTGGGCAAGAAAATGGTTTTGATGGTTGCAATATAAGAAGGGATAAAATGAGACACTCTTATGATATTCAGCTTTCACATTCAATATGCAAAATTATAAATTATCTCTATAAATCAAACCATTTTCAACATAAAGGTTTTCTCAATATGAGGAGCTGAGCGTTGATTTTGCATAGTTTATCTATATGTTAATCCTTGATGTTTCCGAGAGAGTTTTGCATGAATTTGCGCATTTGGCAATTGCATCCTCATTTTTTGATAGCGTGCAACAGCTGTTAACTCTTTGATTTTTTAGTCCCACAACGGGATTTTTCATCGGCAATTTTCCAAGCTTTTGCAAAGCCGTTAAAACATGAAAGATTTATTGAAAAATTATTGTTGGAATATTTTCTCACTGAAGGCGCACAATCAACTTATCGTGTCTGCTTTCACGAATAGAGGTTGCAAAAAGTAAACGACACAAATTTCCTGAGGAGGGAGATTTGTGTCGTAAAATTTTGTTTAAATAGACGATTGGGGGAATTAGCTTTTCAAGGCTTTTAAAACATTTTGTGGTGAAGAAACTTCGTAAGGATCTGTTGCACAATTATCTGAAAAACCTGTTTCTTCGAACCATTGTTCAACCACACCATCATTAATAACAGCTGCATAGCGCCATGATCGCATGCCGAAACCAACATTGTCTTTTGCAACCAGCATACCCATTTTGCGCGTGAATTCACCAGAGCCATCGGGAATTAATTTCACGTTTTTGATATTTTGTGCTTTTCCCCAAGCATTCATGACAAAAGCATCATTGACGGAAAGACAATAAATTTCATCAATACCCGCTTGTTTAAATTCATCATAGAGTTTTTCAAAATCAGGCAGCTGAAAGGTTGAGCAAGTAGGGGTAAAAGCTCCAGGAAGAGAAAAAAGAATAACACGCTTTCCTTTAAAGTAAGCATCGCTGTTAACTTCTTGCCACCGATAAGGATTGTCTCCATCCACTGATTCATCGCGTACGCGTGTGTGGAATGTTACATTGGGAACTGTTTTTTTCATCATCATGATGCTCCTGTATTCTTTTACGAAAATTTTGTTTTAAAACAGCCTTCGTATTTAAAAACATATGGCAAAAAGCGTTTTAAATAAAAGGGCTTCTTTAAAAATTCTTACTTCTGGTGAGTGTGCAAATATTTCACACTTCCGTCAAGTAGAATTAATGGTCGACTTTGGATACTCTTCACCTTAAAGTTAAAGGAAAGAATATGAAGGATTGATATGACCGTAAAGACAGTTTTAACCACGGCTTTTGAGGGGCAAAAACCGGGAACGTCTGGTTTGCGCAAAAAAGTGTCTGTTTTTCAACAACCCCATTATGTAGAAAACTTTATACAGTCTCTTTTTAATAACATTGGGCCTCTTGAAGGAAAAATGTTGATTCTTGGGGGGGATGGGCGCACTTTTAATCGTACTCTCCTTCAGATTGTGTTGAAGATGGCGGCGGCGCATGGTGTCTCTCTTATTAAAATGGGAAGGGGCGGTATTCTTTCTACACCTGCCGTTTCGCATCTTATTCGTAAAACTCATGCCCATGGTGGACTTATTCTTTCTGCAAGCCATAATCCTGGTGGTCCAGAAGGAGATTGTGGTATTAAATACAATGTTTCCAATGGTGGGCCCGCTCCTAATTCTTTATGTGATGCTATTTTTGCAACATCGCAACGTCTTTCTTTTTATAAAATTCTTGAAGCACCAGATATTGATTTAGATAGGCAAGGTACGATCTTTATGGGAGCCATGCGGATTGATATTATTGATCCTGTCGCTGATTATGTTTCTTTGATGCAGGAGCTTTTTGATTTCGACTGTATTGCCAAGGCCGTTGATCGAGGTCTTACTTTACGGTTTGATGCCATGCATGCGGTAACAGGGCCTTATGCTCATGAAATTTTTGAAAAATGTTTAGGATTTTCTGAAGGGACGGTGGTTAATGGTATTCCTTTGCCAGATTTTGGAGGCGGTCATCCAGATCCCAATTTGGTTTATGCCAAGGCTCTTTATGATTTATTGATGTCAGAGAAAGGACCAGATCTTGGCGCAGCCTCTGATGGTGATGGAGATCGTAACCTCATTATTGGTCGTCAACAATTTGTTTCGCCTTCGGATTCTTTGGCTATTATGGCTGAACATGCACACCTCATTAAAGGATATCGGAAAGGCGTGGTGGGGATAGCACGTTCTATGCCGACGGGGCGTGCTGCTGATCTGGTTGCGGAAAAAAAAGGACTAAACTTTTTTGAAACGCCAACGGGATGGAAGTTTTTTGGAACCCTTTTGGATGCGGGAAAAGTAACCTTTTGTGGTGAAGAAAGCTTTGGAACGGGCTCTCATCACATCCGCGAAAAAGATGGTTTATGGGCTGTATTATTTTGGTTAAATCTTTTAGCGGTAACAGAAAAAACTGTCGCACAAATTGTTCAACAGCATTGGCACACCTATGGGCGTTTTTACACGTTACGGCATGATTATGAAGAAGTCGAAGCAGACAAAGCTTTGGAAATTATAGAGCATTTGCGTGCGCACTTACCACATGCAGGAACTGAAATTGCTGGATTTTTCGTCAAAAAAGCAGATGATTTTACATATCATGATCCCGTTGATCAGAGCGTTAGTACGCAGCAAGGTATCCGTATTTTTTTCGAGAATGGCGCACGGTTGGTGGTTCGTTTGTCGGGAACAGGGACGCTAGGTGCTACTTTACGGCTTTATTTTGAACAATATGAAAGTGATCCGCGCAAACACAATTTTAATCCGCAAGACGTTCTTAAACCTTTGCAACAGGTGGCATTAAAACTGTTAAATATACAACAAGCATTGGGGAGAGATCACCCTGATATTATCACCTAAGATCATTGGAATGTTTTTTTGTAAAGGTATGATGATTGATCACATGGGTGTGATTTTAGGGGCGTGATTTTATGTGCATAAGGGAGATCTTCCATTTTCAAGCTCTCTTTGTTTTTTCCTCTCTTACATATCAATCGGATTCCTAAAACTGCCGGATTCTTAAAACTAAATGCTGTAGGAAATTATAATCGAGCATAATCGGAGCATTTATGTCCAATGGGTTTGCTCAATGGCTTGATAGAAATTTTTGTTTAATAGGAGAATGTTTCTCATACAAAACAAAATACGATCATTGTTGCACATTTCATATGTTTGTTTTAAAGAATCTTCTCTCTCAAGACACTAAAAACGCATCTTATGCGTGTTGCTTTGAAAGGGATAACCGTCCCTTCATTGAGCAGCACCATTTTTACGCTTATGAGAGAGTAAGACGGCACCATTATTCACTTTGCCCGCTTTCAATGTTGGCTCTTATATTTGAGAGTATTTAGTATTTTGGATAATCGTTTTACACGGCTTTTCCTACTTGTAACATGCAAAAGGTTTTGGTTGTTTCAATGTAAAAGGGGTTGAGAGAATCTCAGCTTATTTATCGGCTCTCATTCAATATACAAAACCATTGACTATGATCATAAATCAGTCTGTTCTCTAACATTATGACTGTTATCTTTACTTAAATAAAAGGTTAAGTTGGGGACATCATTTTCTTGTTTCTCAATGCTGCAATAGTTTTTAGCTCTTTGAGAACGTTTTATTCAGAGATGTTCCTTTTCTAATTGTTTTTTTATCCATTCGTTAATTGCATTGGTGATGTATAAGAAAATGATTTTGATTAATTTATTAGAGAGAATGAAATGCGTAAATTTTATGATATGCGGGGACTCATTTGAGTTGTATAATGATCAATCATTTTTATAAACCCATGTATGGTATGTGATGAGGGCATTCATAAACACTGTTGACAGATGAGGATTGAAACAAAGGGAAACATTTTTCTAAAATAATGGACAATAAGCACTTCTTGCTTTATGACCAGTCATAATGAATGATTTTTCTTTTAATAAGGGGAATTTATGACCCAATATCCCAAATGTCCTCGTTGTGATTGTCTTTATACTTATGAAGATGGTGAAAATTTTGTGTGTCCTGAATGCGCACATGAATGGCCACAAAAAAACGATGATACGGTTCTTGTCAATACTGTTTATGATGCCAATAGTCAGATTTTAACAAACGGAGATACCGTTATGGTGATAAAAGATCTGAAAGTAAAAGGCGCTTCATCTGTTTTAAAAGGGGGGACGAAGGTAAAGAATATTCGCTTGGTGGATGGGGATCATAATATCGATTGCAAAATTCCAGGGATTGGTCAGATGAGTTTAAAGTCGGAGTTTGTGAAAAAAGTTTAGGCATTTATTTTCTTGCAATTGTTTTTGCATTTCATTGGTTTCCTATTTTTACATTCTTCTCTAATTGGGCATATTTTTCTCCAATGGGCTTCTTTTCTTGTTTCATAGATTACACCAATCAGATAGAAGCAATATGTTTTCCTTTATTGCAAAGCCATGTATCGCAGAGAAATAGCGACTCTTTCTTTTCTTTTAATATGCGGTTATGAGGGGACTGGATATTGACTCACAAGCAACAATAAAAGTATGCGCTTTATGAGAAGAACAACGCCGTAAAGTAGACAAACTTATTCCTGCTGAATTGAAAAAATATTCTTTCTTTTTATCAGATAATTTCTCAAACAACCATAATAGATCTGGCTTCGATGTATTTATTTTTTATGGGTAGTTACACCTTTTTCGTCATATTTATGGAAATGAGATTGAAAATGATAGGGGGGGAATTCTTGATTTTAAGAATGGAAAAAGGACGCTATGATCTTGACAAGGTCGTACAGTCATTCATTTTCCAGCTCTTAGTTCTGCAACAGTCTCTTATAAAAGTGTGCATAAGCGCTATTAAAAATAGTTTTTGTTATTATCCAGTTTGTGCTGTGTAAGCGGACGATTTTTATTGGTGCAACATAAACAGAATTGAAATAAGAAGAATGTCAGAATTCTCATTCAAGTTGCAAAATGTGATCTTTGTCAACTTGCTGCTACAACATATTGATTTATAATAATAAATTAGCATTATTCATATTGAATTAGAACCCCGAATAACGTGGGATTCTCTCATTTCAAATCTGTTCCATGTTAAATCAATTAAAATCACTTGCTTGCATACCACAAGCGGGGCTGGCGTGTGGGTAAAAACTGTACAAGAAAGGATTAAAAATGACTCTTATGAATCGTCTTAAGTGCCAAGGGCTATCGCAACATTGGGGGCTGGCAGATATGATGATGGTGCCGGCTTGCTACAAGAAGTATTTTGCGTGATTTGTCGTTTGGAGAGCTGAGAAAGATGAAGCAAATGGGCACTCTATCTTGCAATGTTTTCTTTTTTTGGGGGCTTTTTTGTAACGAGGTCGTGTTTTCTTGATTAAAATTGCATGACAAGATTATGAGATAAAATAAATTTAAAATGTACGCTCATGCGTTGTACTTCTGTGTACGTAAATTGGTTTGTTGAAACAACGTATGTTTCCTAAAGGGAGCTTTGAAAGCTTTTTAAGGTATATGTGGAGGTGAAAGGTGGGTGAAGGTATCATTATTGGACAGATTTTTTTTAACAGTACTCTATTTTTATGGCTGCATAGCTTACTTCTAAAATTTCAGGAATAAAATGACGTAAGATCTTTACATTCCATGTTTGAGCGCTGTTGAAGAGGGGCAATCGGTGTGGTTATTTTACCTATTGAGGTCAATATTTATTGTGATTTATTGTGGCATGGCTTCAACGCCTAAAACTTCAGGGATAAAATGACGTAAAAGATTTTCAATACCATGTTTGAGAGTTGCTGTTGAAGAGGGACATCCAGCGCAGGAGCCGCGCATATTGAGATAAACAATACCATTTTCAAATCCGCGAAAAGTAATATCTCCACCATCATTGGCAACTGCGGGGCGGATACGCGTTTCAAGGAGCTCTTTAATGGTTAAGACAATATCAGCATCTTTTTCGTCATAAAATTCTTCGTTAAGGGCATGGGTTTGTGCTTGTGTTGTAGCGTTGGTGGTGATCACTGGCTCATTGGATAGAAAATGTTCCATAATTGTGCCTAAAATGACGGGCTTGAGATGTTGCCATTCTCCTTCTTTTTTGCTTACGGTGATAAAATCATAGCCTAAAAAAACACCATTGATATTGGGAATATTAAACAGTTTAGCCGCCAAAGGTGAGTTTTTAGCTGCTTCTTCACGGTCACGAAATTCTAATACGCCCTCAGAAAGAACCACGCGTCCTGGCAAGAATTTAAGAGTTGCAGGGTTTGGGGTGGTTTCAGTTTGAATAAACATAGATTCTCCTTTTATAATGAAGGCTTGGGAAGATCTTACGTTGTAGAATATTATATTTTTTAGGCAATAGATCTAATATCTTCATCGGCAAGATTGCTAGGAATAACAATGACAGGGATTGAAAAAGCTGTTCCTTTATTCCCGATTAATTGAACAAGGGGTCCTGGTCCTTCTGTATGTCCACTGGCTGCTAAAACAATTAGTGCAATCCTTTTATCTTCGTCGACCAGTTTGGAAATCTCATCAATTTTTTTTCCTTCACGCACTACTATTTCTGTTTCAAGCGCATGGGTGGTGCGGACTTCACTGGCAATGTCTCCTAATATTTTATGAGCACTTTGCTTTGATTCTGTACGCATAACGTTGTTTACACCCAGAAAATGTTGAAATTCTACACTATCAACGACACAAAGTAATACCAATGTTCTACTGGTATTTTGGGCATGCTGTGCGGCAAACGCAACGGCACGCCGACACTCTGGTGTTTCATCGATAATAACTAAGTTTTTTTTCTTTGGTTCTTTTTTCGGATTTTGGGGTTTGGAAATCATGCACTTTCTCTATTTTGTACAAACGATTTTTTTGCTCTCTACAGTTTTTAGTTTTATTATTTTTATGTATTGTGCAAAAATCCAATAATTTCACGAATTTTTTTCATATTTTCTTCTGCGAGCATACTAGCACGTTTAGCGCCATCATGCAAAACAGAGTCGATATAACCGCTTTCTTGATGAAGGCGACGTAATTCTTCTGTTATAGGGGCAAGCTTATGGACAACAAGGTCGGCTAGAGCTGTTTTAAAATGGGAAAATTGTTGACCAGAAAATTCTAAAAGAATCTTTTCTTTGCTAACTTTGGCAAAGGCGGCATAAATACCAAGCAGGTTATCTACTTCTGGTCGTTCTTTTAAAGCGGCAAGGGTATCGGGAAGTGGAGCTGAATCCGTTTTGGCTTTGCGTATTTTTTTTGCGATAAGATCAGCGTCATCGGTCAAATTAATGCGTGAAAAATCTGAAGGATCTGATTTTGACATTTTTTTTGTCCCATCGCGCAAAGACATAACGCGTGTGGCTGTTGTTCCAATAAGCGCCTCTGGGAGGGGAAAAAAGCCTTGTCTTTTTTCTTCATCTGTTTGCATAGAGATACCAAAATTTAATTCGGCAATACGCTGTGCATAGTCGTTGTTAAATTTTTGTGCAATATCGCGTGTGAGTTCAACATGCTGTTTTTGATCTTCGCCTACTGGAACATGCGTTGCTCGATAGACTAAAATATCAGCAGCCATCAAAGTGGGATAGGCAAAAAGCCCGATGGATGCTTTTTCGCGATCTTTTCCCGCTTTATCTTTAAATTGTGTCATGCGTTGAAGCCAGCCGATACGGGCAACACAATTAAAAATCCAGGCGAGTTCAGCATGTTGAAAAACACGTGATTGGTTAAAAATAATGTGTTTTTGAGGATCGATACCGGCGGCTAAAAAAGCTGCTGTCACTGTTCTGGTGGATTCGCGTAAAGTAAGGGGATCTGGGTTGACTGTGAGCGCATGCATATCCACAACACAATAGAGGCAGTGATGAGAGTTTTGCAGTTCAACCCAACGCTGAATGGCTCCAAGATAATTGCCAAGATGTAAATGACCACTCGGTTGTACGCCGGAAAAGACAAGTGGTGTGAAGGTATCCATAGGAGTGCTCTTTCTTCAATTAAGGTTATTCATTTTATTGTTTTTGACAAAGTATAGATATTATGAGCGTTTTTTCAAATTTTTAAGCGTGTGAAAAAAGGAACGGGTGTTGAATAAAAAATAGGCACTAAAATAGATCAAAAATATGCCAATCATGATCCCAGCTAAGGTGATCGCGCGCAAGAAAAATGATGCTTGTGAGGATAAAGGAAAAGACAAAAAAACAAACACATTCAATCCGTAATAGAGGGCTAGTGCACTCAAAAGAGTTGCCATCATGAGACATAATATTCGCTTTATCAGTTGGAAGTCGTATTTCCAATAACCGCGTTTGATAAGGACACTCCACAGCAAAAGGGTGTTGGCCCATCCAGAGGTAATTTCAGCAATAACAATGCCTCGTGCAGATAGAATAGGAAATAATGTTAAGGCGAGACTGATATTGATGAAAACGCAAATACCTGTAAAAATCATCGGTGTTTTGGTATCTTCATGGGCAAAAAAATTAGGAATAAAGACCTTAATAAGAACAAAAGCTGGAAGTCCTAGTCCATAAAGCTCCAATAATTGTGCAACATGGTGTGTTGATTGACTGGTAAATTGTCCTCGTTCAAAGAGCAAACTGACAATGGGAGTGGAGAGCAGCAAAAAAGCGATGGATGCTGGAAGTGTTAACAACAATGTTAATTCAATAGAGCGATTTTGTAAATGGTGGGTTTCTTTATGCTTTTTGCTCCGCAAAGCACGTGTTAACTCTGGTAAAAGAACGGTTGCAACGGCAATGGCGATTACGCCTAAAGGCAATTGATAAAGACGATCAGCATACATCAAAGAAGAGACAGCACCCGATTGACTAGAAGCAATGTTGGTATTAATAAGCAAATTAATTTGCGTGATGCCACCTGTGATGGCTGCTGGGAATGCTAAAGTTAATAGCTTACGAACATTAGGACTTAAATGGGGCTGGCGGAAGGAAATTTTCATTCCACTTTGACGCAAAGCAAGGGCAATTAAGGTGAGCTGAAGAAGCCCTGCTGCCAATACACCCCAAGAGAGATTTAAGCCAATATGCCAAGCGTCAAGTTTATAGATCCAAGCATAGGCAAGCACACCAATCAAAATAATGTTTAAAAAGAGTGGGGCAATGGCGGCAATAAAATAGCGTCGCAGCGCATTAAGCATGCCCCCCATCATGGCAGCAAGCGACATGCAGGTTAAATAGGGAAACATGATTGCAGTAAAGTGAATTGTAGCGTTAAATTTTGTTGCATCTTCGGTAAAACCTGGGGCAATAATGGTTTGTACCAAAAAAGGCATACTCAGTTCCATCGCAATCGTTAACAGTAAGAGCAGCGAAAAGAGAACGCCAAAGACTTCTTCTGCAAATTTGCATGCCGTTTCGTGACCTTCTTCAGTGATTTTTTTTGCAAAAAGAGGAATGAAAGCAGCGTTAAAGGCACCTTCAGCAAAAAAACGACGAAATGTGTTGGGAAAACGAAAAGCAGCGTTAAAGGCATCAGAAACAGGACCTGTCCCTAGGGCTGCGGCCATAAGCATTTCGCGTACGAAGCCAAAAATACGGCTCATGAGGGTTCCGGAAGCAACTGTTGCAATTTTTTTAATCAATGTCATAAAGATATATCAGCTTTGTTGTAAAAGAGAAGCGATGACAGGAGAAATAAAGCGTTTTAAATCGTAAAAATCTGATCTCTATCCTAATCAAGGATACTTTTTGAAAGCGTTTTACGACGGTGTTTATCTTTCTGTCAACAATGGTGCTTGAAGACTTTTTTATGCTCCTTGTTTACTGTTGCATTAAAATTTTTATTGTTGCCATAAAATAATTAAAATTTCTTTTTCAAACTGAAATATGCGAGTGATATTATAACAGTTTGAAGGGATATGTAGGGATATATAATGATAATTTCTCTTTATGGTGTGATGTCGTGAATAGTGCAACCCAATACCGTTCTGTTTTATGTGAGGGGTGTGACCCTATTAAAGAACGCAAATAAAATAAAAGCGTGGAGCAATACGCAATTTCCATTATTTATTCATTATTAAAAAAACAGCGCTTTAGATGTTTTAAAAAGTCGTAAGGCTGAGCTAAAAGGTGATGGTAAAGCTGGTGATTTATTTTTATCTTTACGGCTTTATATTCTCCCCAAATTTGGCTGCCTTTTCGTTTTAGAGATTACATAAACAAGAGGATAGGAAGACATGATCTTTCAACAGCATTTTTCCTGTTCAGGTTTCTTTTCACAGTTGATGAGGATAAAATCTGAGGAAATAAGATCAATTTGTTCTCTCATGGTTTCCATTCTCGTTGAGGCGCAATTGATTTGCCGATGAAGGCAGAGGGGGGGGTAAAGGCTATCATTTTTACCAGAGGGGGCAAAAAAGTTAAAGTTTATAAACCTTTTAGATATTCATTGCCATTTCTTTTGTGTGCTCCGTTTTGTGAGGTTGAATATTTTCTTGTCTTTTGGGACTCTGATTGACGATTTCTGTCATTTTTTGCACTTTAATTGCTTCTTTATCAAGGGTGTTGGAACATTTTTTTTCATTATTTTTCTTTATAGATTGATGCTGGATAGATTGATACTGGTTTGGTGCTAAGCGCTCATCGAATTTATGGTTATAAAAATACATGGGTTGTATATGCGGTTCTATCTCTTTTATCTGCTTGACTATTTCCATAATCTCTTTTGCTTTGATGGTTGATGTGCCAAGACTCTTCGCAAGTCTTTCAGGATTATTTTCTTTTATAACTTCATGCTCGTTTGAAGATAAGCGCTCATTGATTTTTTTGATATAAGTCCTTATCTCTCCCCTTAATTCAGGAGAGTTTGATAAAGTTTCTTGCTGTTGTGCTTTTGACAAGGAAAGGAGATTTTTCATCCAAGCCTTAGGCATTTCTACCGACTGTTCACACCGCCTTTGTTTTACATGATGGGTATGGAGAATGTCTCTTTCTGTTTGTTTAGAAATATTGATATAACGATCAATGGCTCTACAGAGGGGCAAAATATTTTCTTCAGCATGGGCGCGCGCGTTGTTTTTGATGCCAAATACATTGCTACCAGAAAGCTTAGAAATCGATTGGGGAGAGGTGGTAATTTGATAGGTGAGTTGTTCTCCTTCAGTATGATTTTCATGGATCATCTCAATTCTTTCCCGCAAAATATGACGATTGCCATAAATGATTTGGCACAAAGTTTCTATTTCTTTTCTTCTTGCTTGAATGGATGCGTTGTTTTTTATCCTTGTGGCAATTTCATTGTTGGTAAGGGGGGCTATTGTTTGTGCGGGGATAAGCACTTCTTGCTGGTTTTGAATTTTTGGTGCTGTAAAGGAGAGGGCGTCACCGATTTTTAATGTCTGTATTTGCTCTGGGGTGAGATCTTTTTTATTTCCCAAGATGAAAATTCCGTTAGCATCAAGCATAAAGCCATTGGGTCCACTGCCTCTGTAAAAGCCTTTATAGGTATGACCTTCTTTTGCTGTTATAATAAGATGATGATGTATACTCTCAAGCCCGATATGTTTCATACTGTCCATGAATTCTTTTAAAATAAGTATTTTTTCTGGATTTGAGATATCTTCAAGCAGATGTTTCATTTCTTCTTTATCTTTATGTTTTAGCGATGCAATACTGGCAAGATTCATACGTTTTTCTGTTACAAGAGAAAAGTCGAGTGTGTGGCCAGCAACTTGCCCAAGTTTTTCAAAAAACATTCGTTGCGTGCGTCCATTGCCTTCTCTGAAAGGATGTGTATAGTTGAGCTGTATCAACATTTCAGTGACATGTTCAACAAATGTTTCGCGGGTTAAGCCTTTTAAACTATTCGTTTCTGCAAGTATTTTATCTAAATTTTCTAGACCCTCCTGTATCTGTTTTGCTGAGGCAAAAGAAATACCAGCTTTTTTCATCATTGGCATATAAGCAACGGTACCATCTTCAAATGTAAATGGTTTTTCGCGTGTTTGTCCGGCCCATTCAAAAGTATTTTTAAATAGGGTGTGATGAATATATTGGAGATATGTGGAGGTTAGTTTTTGTGGTGGCGCTTCTTGGCGCAGATGAATGATTGCTTTTGTTGTATCATGGGCACATTGCACTTTTAATTTTCCATAGTCTTTTATTCCATATTTATTCTTTAAGGTGATACTATTGGGGTAAAAGAAATTACGATGTATTGTCTTATTTTCTTCGGTTTCAGGCGGTGATGATAATTTCTCCTGTAAGGTGAGAGGGACGGTGTCCGTTTTTCTTGTACCAGTATCCCAGTATGCCATTGCTTTTTTTGGGGGCTGTTTTGTTCTTTCTTGATGATCAGAGCGTGTTTCCTTTGTCATTTTGACAGATATTGGATTATTTGTCGCTGTATTACTGCTCTGTAAAATGTTTTTTTGAAAATCTTTTTGCATTTGCCTCATAGCGGAAGCCGATTGAGCAATTGGTTGTGCCATTTGTTCTTTTTCTTGTTCTTGCAAACTTTGGGGCATAACTTCAACGCTGTCATGTAAAGCATGAGGGGCAATCCACGGTGAAAAATGGGCTTGTTCTTTTTTCTTTGTTTGAATGGATGCGTTGTCTTTGCTCTTTTCAGTTATTTCATCGTTTTTAAGAGTGGCTCTTTTTTCTTCTGGAAGCAATGTTTTTTGCTGGGTTTTTTCTGGGTTTTGAACTTTTTGTGCTGTAAAGGAGAGGGCATCACCGATTTTTAATGTCTGTATTTGCTCTGGGGTGAGATCTTTTTTATTTCCCAAGATGAAAATCCCGTTGGCATCAAGCATGAAGCCATTGGGTCCACTGCCTCTATAGGTACCATGATAGGTTTCTCCTTCTTTTGCAACGACAGCGAGATGATAATTTTTTTCATCCAATCCAAGCTCTCTCATAGAGTTGGTGAATTCTCGTAAGAGGAGCAATTTTTCTGGATTTGAGATATCTTCAAGCAGATGCTTCATAGGCTCTGGGTTGCCATGTTCCATGGCAGCGGCGCGGACAAAGTCTTTACGTTTTTTGCTCACAAGAGAAAAATCTAGCTCATGTCCTGCTGCTTGAGAGAGTTTTTCAACAAACAGTCTCTTTGTGCGCCTATTGCCCTCTCTGAAAGGATGCAAGTGGTGCAAATCTATCATTATACTAGCTGCTTGTTCAACGAATTCTTCGCGCGTTAAGCCTTGTAAATTATTCTTTTCAGCAAGCGTTTTATCTAACTTTTCTAGTCCCTCCTGTATTTTTCTGCCAATCGCAAAAGGTTTTGTAAATTCTTTTCTTTTCAAAATGGGCATAGAAGCAACAGTGCCATCTTCAAATGTAAAAGGCTCTTCGCGTGTTTGTCCGGCCCATTCAAATGCACGGGAAAAGAGTCCTTGATGAAGGTATTTTAGATAAGAGGCATTAAACTGCTCTGGTAGAGGTTCTTGGTGCAGTTTTATCATTTCTTTTTTTACATCATTAGAACAGCATTCTTTTAATATTTCTTTATCTTTGATACGGTATTTATTTTTAAGCACTTTGCTATTGGGGTAGAAAAAATTTTGCGCTTCTTCATTGATTTGCTTTGAAATGGCTGCATTAATTACAGAGTGTTGTTCTTGCAATTCTTCCTGTGTAGAGGAGGCACAATGTTCTGTGTTTTCTTTCATGCATATTTCCTTTCAAATGGTAACATTATTTTTTGATTTTTTTTGTTTACATTTTTTGCCTTATGTTATTTTCATAGTGTTTTCTTCAAAGAAGAATGCCTATTTGAATGATTGAAAAAATTGACCTTATTCGCATGGAACAAAGTTAAAGTTTGTAATTTTTATAAAGTATTATCGTGAAATTTTATCAATGAATTCTGTAAAATAATGGGGTGTCTTATTCAAAATTTTCTGTATTTCATACACCGTCTTTGGTGCAATCTTGGCAAGATAATTGCACCAAAGTTTTGGATGAAAAGCCAACGATGATTAGACTGTCACGACAAAGCCATTGCTTTTGATGTTTCGGCTCTGTGCGGTCGAACATGCGGCTGGTCTTCCTGTCTAGAAGTTTCTGCAACTTCTTGATGCCGCTTTGCTGTTGAGCGTTCAGGCAGCTTTGGGGGCTGCGATAAGCTTTGCTGCTGTTGCAACTTTTTATCGAGATCGGTAGGTGGTTGATGACGTTTTTGTTGTTCTTCCTGATGGTTTTGCACAATGCCTTCTCTTAACTGTTTTACAGTTTCAGCATAATCCTTAATGGCGGTACAAAGAGTAGGAAGATTTTCTTCAGCAGCTTTGCGTGCTCCATTTTTTATGCCAAGGACTTGTCTACCAGCAAGCGGAGAAACAGATGTACAATCCTTTTCAATTTGAAATACAAGCTCTTCTCCCATCTCTGGAATTTTTTGCATATCTTCTATTCTATATTGCAAAATAAATGGATCCTTATAAACAATTTGGCACCAATATTGGATCTCTCTTTGACCATATTGAACCGATGGATCTTTTTGAACTCTGCGGGCAATTTCCTCATTTGAGAGAGGCTGTATTTTCTTTTCTGAATTGAGCGGATTTTGTAAATGTTGATTTGTTAGCTCTTCCTCTTGTGCTTGTCGCTGATGTTGTTGTTCCGTGTGAGAACCTTGTAAAATATTTTCACTTTTTGTATATTTTGAAGTATACACATAACCGTTAATGGCAGCACATAGGGTGGGAAGAGCTTCTTCAGCTTGTTTGCGCGCATGATTTTTTATGCCAAGAACTTTTCTACCAGCAAGCTTAGAAATAGACTTAGGCTGTTCTGTAACATCCCATAAGAGTTGTTCTCCCATATCAGGGTTTTCTTTAATTTCTGCTATTTTTTCTTCTAAAATAAGTCGGTCGCCATAAACCTTTTTGCACAAAAATCGTATCTCTTCTTGATATGCTACGAGCAATAGCTCTCTTTCCATTGTATTAATAGATGGTTTTTGTTCGTGAGACGGTTTTGGTTGTTCAATTGCTGTGTGTGGAGAGGCAGGCTTTTGGACGACAGTATCGCTTTGTTTTCTGTTTTCTATACGGTGCGGTTTTCTTGAAGGCGGGACGGCATATGTTCCACTGTCTTGTGATGATGAACTGCTTTGCTGCCTGACTTTCATATGTGATAGTGTTTTGGGTCTAACACTTGGTTCGTGTGTTTCAGGATTTTGGATTTTTGTGCCATTTTGTACTCTTTCTCTCATGCGTGGGGGAAGGGGCGGAGCAGGCGTTGCATAGAGATGTTCTCCCTCTTGAGCTGTTGTTTTGTTTTGTTGCTTATCTTTTGCGCGTGGAGGTCTTTGTGGAGCTGCTTTTGTGTGCGGAGAGGAGTGTTCTTGGATTTTTGAGTTGAGGATTTTTGCGTCGGCTTGTGTTTTTTCTCTCATGCGTGGAGGAGGGGGCGGAGTCACTTTTGTCTGTAGGGGGGGGGACTCTTGAACTGTCGGTTTATGTTGTTGTCTCTCTTTTGCACGTGGAGGTCTTTGTGGAGCTGCTTTTGTGTGCGGAGAGGAGTTTTCTTGGATTTTTGAGTTGGAGATTGTTGTGCTGGTTTGTGTTTTTTCTCTCATGCGTGGAGGAGGGGGTGGAGCCACTTTTGTCTGTAGGAAGGGGGACTCTTGAACTGTTTGTTTATGTTGTTGCCTCTCTTTTGCACGCGGAGGTTTTGGTGGAGCTGCTTTTTTTTGTGGGGGAGGTGTCTCTTGGTTTTTGGCGTTAGGAGACATTGTGTTGGTTTGCACTGAGCTTTTCATACGAGGGGGGGGTGGTGGTGCAACTTTTGGGTGGGAGGATAAATTTTCTGGGCGTTTTTCTACAGTTGCTTTTGGCAAACTTTGAGAAACTTGGGAAGGAGGGGTTCTGGTAGGGGATTGTTCAGCCTGTTGTTGAAATTTTTCCATCATTTCGGTGATAAAAGGGGAGGGATTTCTTTTTTTCATACATGTTCCTTTCAAACTCTTCCAATATTGTTTTTAAATACTATTTAAAAATGTACGTTGGTTTTTATTCTGTTTTATGCTTTTTCATTTGCTTTTATGAGAGAGGATATGAAACTGAATGGTCTCGCACGATTTGACTCTTATGGTTCAGATCATAATCATTCTCTAAAGATTATTTTCTCAGTGTTTGGGTTAAGGGACAGAAAAATAAATTTTGTTTCAATTTTTCTCTCTTTCTTGGCGCAAATACCTCTTTCCTGTGTTGCGCCAAGACGTTAGATTCAACGTGAAAACTTATGTCTGTTTAGCTGGCAAAAGCCATCGCTTTTGGGGCGGCAGTTTTGCGAGGACGAACATCTGTTTCTCTTTGTTGAGTAGAGGTTGTTGCTCCTTCATGCGTTACTGTTGAAAGCTCAACGCGTTGAGCAGACTGTGAGACGCTTTGTTGTTGATGCAAATTTTGCGCTCTGTCAGAAGGTGCTTCATTGTGTTCTTGTTTTGCCTGCTGAGTTTTTGAAAGGCTCTCTCTTACTTGTGTTACAGCTGTTGCATAATTGTCAGCGGCGTCAATGAGGTGAGAAAGACCCGTTTCAGCATGTCTGCGTGCTTTATTTTTAAAGCCACAAAAGTTATGACCAGCGTACTTGTGAAAAGATTGAGGATTTCCGACAAGTTGCTGTGCGAGTGCTTCTATTGTTTCAGGGTTTTGGAAAAGCTCTTCTGTTTGTGATTGCAAAATGTTTTCGTTCCCAAAAACAACTTTACACCAATATTGGATTTGGGCGAGGTGTCTTTTGACTTTTGAATGTTGTTGAATTTGGGTAGAAATTTCTGTCTCTGAAAGAGTTTCTTTTTCACGATGATTTGGTTTTTGCAGAAGTTTAGCGACGGCTTCCTTCCCCATGAAGCGTTCATAGTTTTTGAGTTCTTGCTCTGGAGATTGTACGAGGCTCTCTCTTGCCTGTTTTACAGCTTCTGTATAACAATCAACGGTGACACTGAGAGCGGAATAACTCTCTTCCGCGTGTCTACGTACTCGACTTTTGAAGCCCAACGCGCTGGTGCCGGAAAGTTTAGCAAAACTTTCAGGATATGCTGCCATGCGCCATGAGAGCTCTTCTCCTGCAGCGGGATTTCTTTGAATTTCCTGCATTTTTTCTTGCAAAATGTTTGGGTTACCATAGGCACTTGCGGATAAACGTTGGATTTCCTCTTGATAGGTTCGAACCAATGAATGGTGTGGAAGCAATAGAATGATTTCTTCCTCTGAGAGAACTCTTGTTGTTCTTTGGGTAACTTGTGAAGTAACTGTTGAGTGTGTCGTTTCAGGTTTTTGCTGCCTTTTGGTAGAGCTGCCTCTTGTTAACGAAGCTGTTGGATTTGTTGATGCATGTACAGTTTCTTCGCTTAAAAGAGATTGTCTTTCCTCATCTTTTTCCGGTATGGATGACAGTCTTTTGCTTTTTGAAGGTGTTTCTTTAGGAAGAGGGGCTGCGCCTGAGACCTCTGCCGCCGCTTGTTCATAGAGCTTTATAAGTTCTTGTATTGAAGAGGATGGAAAAGGATGAGGGTGTTTTTTTTTCATGCATGTTTCCTTTCAAAAATTGTTTTAGAAAACCTCTTTGGTGCATTCTTGCCTTTTATGCTTGGATCGCTTTGAGACAAAAAAAATATCGAGCTGAATGAGCTTCCAAAGATCTGCGCTATTTGCAATCAGCTTAATAGACATTTGTGTCTTTTATACAGTTTTTTTGTGAAATTTTATCAATAAGTTATGGTCAATCACAAAGTACATTTTTAGGACTATTTTTTGTAACATTCTAAAACAATTCTTGGCGCAATCGCAATAAAACGATTTGCGCCAAGAAATTCACTGAAAAAGAGATTATATGAAAAACAAAAATTGATCTGTTTTTATGTTTATGCCCCCTTACATGGCATAAGCCATCCCTTTTTCTCCTTGTCTTTGTCGTTGTGGACTGTGTTCTGGACTATTTTGTTCTTGTCCTCTTTCGTGATGACGATGATGGTGATGATGGTGATGATGATGATGGCGTCTCTGTTCCGCTAGAGGGGTTTGCGATAGCCTCTCTGTGGCTCTTTCTACAGCCTTTGTATAATCATCAATGGCGTCAACAAGCGATTTAAAACCCTCTTCAGCTTCTTTGCGTGTTTGACTTTTTAGTCCAAGTGCGGTACGGCCCGCAAGCTTATGTATAGACTCAGGATCTTCAGCAAGTTGATCTGAAAGCTCTTTTCCTTTAGTGGGATCTGTAAGTATTCCTTGCAAGTGCTGCTGGAAAATCGTATCATCGCCATAAACAATTTTACTCCAGTGTATGACTTCTTCTGCATGTGCTTGGACGTGAGGATTTTTTAAAAGCATGACACTCTTTTGGTCAGTTGTGAGAGAAGGTGAAGATGATCTTCCTTTTTGTTGTGGAGAAACCTCTGTGTAGTTAGTTTCAGTTTCTTGTTGTCTTTGATTATGGTGTCTCCCTCTTGAAAGAGGAGAAACGCTGCTCACTGATGCGTATAGAACTTCCTCTTCACGTTTTGGGGGAGCAACCGTTGTGTAATCGGTTTCAGTTTCTCGCTGTCTTTGCTTAGGGTGTCTCCCTCTTGAAAGAGGGTCAATTTCGCTAACTGATGCGTATATTAGCTCTTCTTCTTGGTTTTGGGTGCGCTGGTTTCCTCTGTTTTGTTTATTAACTTGTGCATAGAGGGGCTCTTGGCTCTTGGCTTCTGAGTGTGGGTGACTTTTTTTCATGGCTGTTTCCTTTCAATATTTTTAGAAAACCTCTTTGGTGCATTCCCCACTTTTAGTTTTGATAACTTTTATATAAAGGAAGATATCCAACTGAATGACCGCCAAAGATTTCGCGCTATTCGGGAGTAGTGTAACGGACCTTTGTGTCTTTTATACAGTTTTTTTATGAAATTTTATCAATAAGTTATGATAAATTATAGGATCCACTTTTAGAACTATTTTTTGTAATATTTTAAAACAACTCTTGGTGCAATCACGATAAAATGATTTGCACCAAGAAACTCACTGAAAAAAAGATTACATGAAAAACAAAAACTATCTGTTTTTATGTTTATGCTCCCCTTACATGGCAAAAGCCATTCCTTTTTCTCCATGTCTTTGTTGTTGTGGGCTGTGCTCTGGACTATTTTGTTCTTGTCCTCTTGCGTGACGATGATGATGGTGGTAATGTCTGTCTTCTGTATCTCTTTCTGGACTTTCTTGTCTTTGACCTCTTTCTCTTTCATGCTCCCGTGTAAACTTTTTATGGAGCTTTTGTGTATTATGTATATGTCTCTCAAGAGCTGAGCAAAGAGGACGAAAACCATCTTCAGCTTCTCTGCGGCTTAGAGATTTTACACCAAGTATTTTGTGACCTGCAAGCTTACCAGCGCTTTCAGGATTTTCTGCAAGGCTCCATAAGACTTTTTCTGCATTTTGAGGGTCGTCAAGAATCTTAGCCAGTTGTTGATTCAAAGCATGTTCGTTACCATAAACAACTCTGCACCATTCTTGCGTTTCTCTTACACCATATTGAAAGTCTACGCTTGTTAAAAGCTTTGTTGTAACCACATCTTTTGGGGTTCTGGGAGGGGAGATTCTGCCTCCGCCAACGCCTTGATAGATGGGATTTTCTAGTTGTTCAGATTCTTGCCCGCCTTCAGCTCCCATGCCAACCGTTGCATAGACGGATTCGAGTGGTCTTTGGGGAGAGTGCCTACCATTTTCACCAACTTCAAGCTCTGCATAGAGATGTTCTGGTTCTTGGGGATGTCGTCCACCCTGTGCACCTTCACCAACTGTGTCGTAGGGTGTTTGCCAATTTTGTGCTGCCAAATCCGTTATTGAATAGGGATTTACGAGTTTGTCGGTGCGTCGCCCATCACTTGGTCTTTCACCAAGTCTATCATAGGGATTTCCTAGTGGCTTTTGGGGAGCATAGGCCGTTTCTGATGGTTGTTGAAGTGTATATTGTTGTGAGTTGCGCTGTTCTTTGGGTGGTTTGTTAACCTTTGCGTAGAGGTCTCCTACATTAGAAGCTCCTAGATTTTGTTGTTCAAGTGGCTTTTGGGGAGCAAAGACCGTTTCTGGTGATTGTTGAAGTGTATATTGTTGTGAGGTGCGCTGTTCTTTAGGTGGTTTATTAACCTTTGCGTAGAGGTCTTCTACATTAGAAGTTTCTAGATTTTGTTGTTCAAATTGTCGTCTTAGTTCCTCTACATTGGTAGAAGGAGTTGGGTGACTTTTTTTCATGGCTGTTTCCTTTCAATATTTTTAGAAAACCTCTTTGGCGCATTCCCCACTTTTTTGATATTTTTAGGACAAAAGAAGAATATCAAACTGAATGGTCTCCAAAGACTTCACGCTATTCATATTGATATGTAATGGACATTTATGTCTTTTATACAGTTTTTTTATGAAATATTATCAATAAGTTATAGTAAATTATAGGATTCATTTTTAGGACTATCTTTTGTAACATTTTAAAACAATTGGTGGGCGTAATGGAGATAAAATGATTGGTATAAAGAGTTCTGTTGGAAGGCAAAAGTTCACGCGTTTTTAGCCGGTAAGAGCCAGCGATGAAGAGCGACTAACTTTCAAGCTGCGAGCTTGACATTGTGCTTCTTGGGTGTTCTTTACAGTATTCGCAATTTCTTTTGCTTTGCTTTCCGATGTCCCAAGGAGGCAAGCTAGTCTGGTATAATCTTTTTCTTGTATGGCTTTACGATCTTCTGAGGATAGACGATTGTGTAGTTGTCGTGAAAAGGTATGGAGTTCTTGTCGCAGTGAACGAGAATGCAATAAAGCTTCCCTTTGTTGTTCTTCTGGTAAGGCAAAAAGGTTTTGTAAATTTTTTCCAGGTTTTTCGACAGTGTGGTTCAGGCGATTTTGTTCTCTTTGGTGTTGCTCTAGAATTTCATCTTTTGTTTGTTGTGTTATTGCGCCATAATTTTTAAGGGCTTGGCTGAGTTGTGGAACAGCCTGTTCGGCTTGTCTGCGATTTGAACTTTTCATGCCAAGTATTTTACTCCCAGCAAATTTAGAAATTGATTGAGGGTTTTGTAAAGTTTCATCGGCAAACTGATTTCCTAAGTTTGGAGCTGCCGTTATGATATCCAATTTTGTCTTTAAGGCCTGGGTTTTACCATAAACAGTCTTTGATAAATTTTCGATTTCTTTTCGGCACGCTTCAACATAAGCGTCATTTGAAATCCTTGTGAATAACTCTTCATGGGTAAGAGGGGCTAAAGTTTCTTTTGGGATCAGTGTTTCTTTTAAGCTTTGAACGTTGGTTTTTTGAAAGCAGAAGCGGGCACCGTTTTGTAATGTTTTGACGAGTTCTGGGGTGAGATCATCTTTGTGTCCGACGACGAAAGCCCCTTCTATTTCCATGACAAAACCTTCTGCTGAAAAACCTCTAAAGATGCCTTCATAGGTTACATCTTCCTTTGCTGCAACAACAACACGATCGTTAATTTCATCCAGTCCAGCGTTTCTCATTTGGGAGATGAACTCTTTTAAAACAAGGGATTTTTGCGGATGGGTGATATCTTCAAAAAGATCTTTCATTGGTTGGGGATTGCCATGTTGCATAGCTTCAATACAAGCTGCTGTCATCCGTTCTTTTGTGATGAAAGAAAAGTCAATGGTATATCCTGCGGCTTGTCCAAGTTTTTCCATAAACATTCGATTTACGCGCCCATTGCCTTTTCTAAAAGGATGTGCGTGCTCGAGCGCCATAAAAACTTCAGCGGCACTTTCAGCAAATTCTTGGCGCAATAAACCTTTTAAATTGTTCTTTTCATTAAGTGTTTTTTCGAGTTGTTTTAGTTCTTTTTGAATCTGCGGTCCAATAGCAAAAGGAATTTCATAGGCTTTGGGACGCATCGCCGGCATATGGGCAGTGGTGCCATCTTCAAATGTAAAGGATGTATCACGGGTTTTTCCAGCCCATTCAAAAGTTTTGTAGAAGAGGCTCCAGTGGATTAGTTTTAGATAGGAAGCATCAAATTTTTGTGGGGGTGGTTCATGGCGAAAATTTACGGCTGCTTTAGTGACGTCATGGGTACTGCGTTGATACAGTTTTTTAGGGTCTTTGATGCCATATTTATTTTTGAGTGTTTTGGTTCCTTTATATAGATAATTTTGCTCTAACATGTAATCTCTCCTAAGTAGGTAGGGTGGTGGTTGATGAGCGTCTTAAACGCTGCATGTGAAAAATTCCCCTTCGCGTATTCTTTTGAGATTTTGGGTGTTATGAGAGGGAGTGTTTTTCCCTTCAGTGTATGGATGTTGTATAAATCGTTTCGTGATGCTTTTGAAAAGCTTTTCTGATGTTTCCTTTGTTTTTATTATCTTGTACTGTAAAATGCTGGTATTTAGGGCGCTGATATGAAGCCCATGAGTGGTCAGAAAATGGATTTTCTATAAAATTGACTCTGGGTAAAATCTTCGTTTTTTGAGGTGTAAGGAAGAGGTCAAAAAGAAAAATGTTGCTTAAAATTGTTGTTTTTTCCTTTAACAAAGTTGTTTGCAAGAGCGCTTTGATGAGGGGCGTGGATATAGCGGGTGTAATCGCTCTTGGTTAGTGGATGGTGCTGGTACTTTTCATACACAGCTCTCAGATTGGTGAATCTATGGGCAAAAGCAGTCATCAAAAATTTTTCTCCATTATATTTTTTTTATTGCTCCATATGAATATCTTGCCATACGAACATCTTTTTTGTGTATTTTTGCAACAAAATGTTTTTTACTTTGTGTTGTTGCTCTTATTGTATGCGCTGCTTTAAGATTTAAGACCCATAAGAGAATAAAAACTTTTCTTTGGTTGGGGAGAAAAGCCTTTTTCAGCGCTTTATCATTAAAATAGAACACTTTATGATATCGTAAAGGGGGAAAAGCTTGTATAAGAATGATTTATTCATTTTGGTGTATATCTTGGATGTTTTTTGGGGGGGAGGGAGAAAATCGATGTTTGTCGTGTGGGTGTTTTGAGAACTTCTTGTCTCAAAGGCAAATCTTTTGTTGATTATGTTCTTTAATGGAGGAACGCCCTTGACGTAAAACAGAATACCATTGGGGTGCTAATTCACGGGCTTGTTTTAAAGAGACATCTTTTAACACACCCATTTGGCGACGGTGCTCATAAATAGTACAACGTTAAAGTCCCCCATGAAGTGTATAAAATCTATTGAGCTTTCCCATTTTTACGCTTCATAAAGAAGCCAGTATCCTCAGATACTTTGAGTGCCTAATGTTTCGGACAAGACCTTGGGCCTTAGAGACGGTTCATAAAAAGGTATGCCTTTCTTGTACAGTTTTACTCTACATGAGGCTCTCGCTTGTGACATGCAGGCGACAGAGTTTTGATTGATGCAACACGACATGGAACAGATTTAAGATGAGAGAATCTTACGCTATTTAGTCTCTTATTTAACAAAAAAATATAAATTATCATTTATAAATCAATTTATTATATAAATTATAGATGAAAAACTTTGTAGAAATGGGTTCCTTTTCCAAGTGGAGATATTAGTGTCGCTATTGGTTGGGTGTATGGGCGTTTTTATAAAGACTTTTTAAAGACCATGGGCGCTGATAAAGCTGATAAAACGATGCACAAAATATAAAACAGAAAATATAAAAAGAAAAATCATGGATTTTTTGAACCTGTTTTTCTTGTATGCGGGCGGTTATTTTTTGTCAATATCGCATCATGGAGGGTAGTTTTTCTTTTGTGGGGTAAAGTGGTGTTTTGTAGCTGCGGCTAACATTTCTTTCCTTCTGAAATAGATGGCTCAACCACATCGCGAAGGGGAGCCTTGCATCAGAATAATTTGTTCATCTTGACGCATTTCTCGAATAACTTTGTGGGGTAAAATGAGTGCTCTTTTTAAAATATTCATATAACCACGAAAATCGACTCCATCTAAGACAAATAAAATAGGCTTTTGTAGCTTTCGTCAGTAGTAATCATGACGTTTAAAAGGAATTAACAATTATCCTGTCCAATTGCTTTGGATATGGTGTATATGCTATGTGCAAAATTGGTGGTAGGGCGCTTAAGTAGTCTGTTTTTTGCATGTATGATAAGAATATTAAAATATCTCTTCCACATAGGTGTTTAAAACAAAAAAACAAAGTTTCATATTTTTTAGTTGGCCATAGCAAGTGTATTTGAACGATTTTGTGTGCGTGTGTAGAATTGGCTATGAGCGTTCCTTGCTTTTTGAACAATGTCGGTAATTTCTCGTGCTTTCTGTTCTGATATACCAATACTTTGTGCAAGTGTTTCATAATCTTTGTTTGTGATCGCACTACATTCGTTTGATGAGAGACGATGTTCTAAACTGTTTATAAAAGTACGGAGCTCTTGGTATAATTGAGGAGATTGAGACAAGATTTCTCTTTGTTTTTCCGGTGATAAAGCAAAAATATTTTGCAAGTTTTGACTGGGATTCTCTACCGCTTTTCCAAGGCGTTCTTGTTTAATTTTATGGTCTCGAGTGACTATATTATAGGTAGCTTCTACAGTATACACATAATTCTCAATTGCAAGAGAGAACACATCAAGATAATTTCGAGCGTGTACACGTGCCGGATTTTGTAGACCGCATATACTAAAACCTGCAAGAGGAGAAACAGAGTGCGGTGCCTGTTTAATCTGATTAGCAAACTGTCTGCCGAATTCTAGATTTTTAATAATCTCTTCTATCTGTTCGTTTAATACGTTTGCGTCACCATAAACAGTTTTTGCGTAAGCTCGGACTTGCTTTTGAGCTTTGAGAACGTAACTATCTAGCGCAACTGTTTTGGCACATTCACTTTTTGTGAGAGGCGCTAATGTTTCTTTTGGAATAAGCGTGTTTTCAAGCTCTTTGCTGTTGGGGGCGGTAAAGGTAATGATATCACCAGGTTTTAATGTTTTTAATCGTTCTGGTGTGAGATCATCTTTGCTACCAATGATGTAAGTTCCTTGCATATCGAGTATAAAACTTTCTGAATAACAACCTTTATAAGTTCCTATATAGGTTTCTCCTGCCTTTGTTGCCATAACAAGGCGATCATCCACGTTGCGTCCCGTATTGTTTACGTGGTCCATAAATTCTTTTAAAAGACGTATTTTGGGGGGATTGGAGATATCCTCAAAAAGATCTTTCAACAGTTGTGTATTGCTATATTGCATTGCTTCGCTACAGGCAGCCATCATACGTTTTTGTGTGACAAGCGAAAAGTCAAGCTGATGTCCTGCAGCTTTGGCAAGATTTTCAAAAAAGACTTGTTCTGTGTGCTCATTGCCATCTATGAATGGGTGGATTTTGTGAAGAGAATAAAATAGACTCGTTGCTTCCTTGACAAATTCTTCGCGTGTTAAGCCTTGCAAATTGTCTTTTTCGGCAAGCGTTTGATCTAATTTTTGTAAGAGTTCAGGGATTTCTTCACCGGTTGCAAAATTATTGCCCCATTCCATTCTTTTCATTTCTGGCATGGCGGCAATGCTATCGTCTGTAAATGCGAAGGGGATATGGCGCAGATGTCCAGCCCATACAAAGGTATTTTTAAACAATTGTTGGTGGATATGGCATAGATAAGTTGAATTAAAATATTCTGGCAGGGGTTCTGCACGCAGATTGATCATGGCTTTTTGCCTATCATGTGAGCATTTTTCCAGAAAACGTTTTAAATCTGTTTCTCCATATCTATTTTTGAGAATTTGGGTACCAAGATAGATATAATTATGGGGTGAGGGAATCCCTTTTGTTTTTTCTTTTGCTTTGGGCATTGTTACATTCCTTATAATGTTACATTATCTATGAGAGTGTGTTAAACTTTTTGTTTGAAAATCCCCCACGCATATTGTTTTGAGATGTTGAGACTTGGGTGAGGAAAAAATCCCTCAAATTCGTAGGTGTTTTTGAGTGTATCAATCTTTATCTTGGCATTTTTTTCTTTTACTGAGAGAGAATGGTTCATTTGGGTTGTTTTCATGCATATTGTCTTTTAATTTTTTTGTAGAAAAATTTCCCTATAAAAGCGGTGCCTTCAAAAGTTTCCTGATAGGATTCTCAAGGCATAGATATGATTGGTATTTATTATTTGGAGATGAGGAGAGTGCTTTATAAAGAAAATTGGCATTGGTAAGCACAGGCATAATACCATCATTTAAAGACTTTTCCCCATATTTTTCTTGTTGTATCAAGCGGGAATTCCTTCTTTATAGGCTTTTATGAGATAGAATCTCTGCTTTTATCCTTTGATGTTTTTGTTTTGATGCATTGCCTCCATTAGAGGGTGTTTTTTAGTTTTTCTTTTGTGGAGCAAAGCGGTTTTTTGCAGCTGCGGCTAACATTTCTTTTCTTCTAAAATAGATCGCTCGACCACAACGTAAAGGGGGTTGTCCTTGCATCAGAATAATTTGTTCATCTTGACGCATTTCTTGAATAACTTCGTGGGGTAAAATCAGGGCTCTTTGTTGGTAATTGACGTTGTATGAACTCTTTCCTAAAGATAAACCTCTTGATTTGTTTGTTCCGGTTACTTCAACGGTCATTTGGCCACAGCGTTCTGAAATGTCTTTGGCAGTTTGGAGATCTTTAATGGCAGCATAGCTGACAAAGGAACAACTTTCAAACCATGAACGTGCTCCTGCTTCTCCAAAGTGGTTGACCAACTGGCCAGAGGATTGATAGAAGAGCATCAAGGATGTACCGTATTTACGTCCACGGTCGCGGGCTTCTTCTAAAATATTCATATAGCCTAAAAGATCAACTTCATCTAAGACAAATAAAACACGCTTTTTATAGTTACCGTCTGCTGTAACCATGGCATTGAGAAAGGCGCCAATAATCACACGTCCAATAGCTGGATAACTGTTTAAAATGCTTGCGGGGAGATTGAGAAAAACATCTGTATTGCCATTGGTAATATCTGAGGAAAAAAAATCATCTCCGCAGACAAGATCTGCATAATTGGATAAAGAAAGCCATTGGGTGTCTTTTGAGGCGGTGGTATAAACCCCTGAAAAGGTTTGCTCTGCCATTTCTGTAAAAATACCAACCATTTCACGAATAAAAGGAGAAGGTGTTGTTTCTTGAATCATGCGTAATTGATTAACAACAGCTGTTTCTGATTGAGAGAGAATACCACGCAATGTTTTTAAATTGCGCTCGCTGTCTTCATATTCATCAGAAAATACAACATGAGCAAGAAGAGCCGTTAATAGATTATGGGCTTGTGTTGAGAAATATTCCGCTGAAGAATTATCTGATTTTTTATCTGTAAGAAGCAACTTTGAAAAGCTTACAATATTTGCTTCGCGTTGTGTGCGTGGTACGCTGTCATCTAAAAGCCAATCGATGACATTAAAGTTTTTTGTTAACAATGAGTTGGGATCGAGAACAATGACATTTCTATTTCCCATTTTTTGACGCGCAAATTTGACCATTGGGGCAACTTCTGTTGAAGGATCAAGACAAATAATAGACCCTGGATAGGTTAAACACGTGGGAACTACTGTACTTGTTGTTTTATAGCCACCAGAACCAGCAAAAAAGATCATATGAGTTGAACCAAAATCAAGATTAAAGGTTAGCAAAGGGGCTGTTCCACCCTTTCCCCATGTTGTTTTATTGCCAGGTGCAAAGGGAATGTTGCACACATTATCTTGATCGACACGGTATCTTTCACCCACAACAATTTGCCCATTGGCAGGAAAGATTTTTGCTGCTTCTCTTAAATTCATCCAAGCGGCCTCACCAAAAATACCTTTTTTTGCACGCTTGACCTTACTTTTAGGGGGAAGGGTTGTTACGAATTGAATGATGGAAAAAAAAACACCAATGATGATGCCAAAAACAACCATGGGGTCCATGAATTGAAGAGCATAGCCCCATGTTATTCCTTGTTGGCCAACATAGGGACTTAAACGTTTTATTTCACCACCAATATAGTAAAGAGCGGTTGTTCCAAAAAAGACAACGGAGACAAAAGTGATCATTTTACGCAGGTGTAGTTTTTGCGAGAGACTATACAACAATGAAACAGCAGCCGTTAGTGCTAAGACTAATAAAGGCTCAGAACGAAGAGTCCAATAAATTTGATCGCTTTTTAGTCCATTTGTTATAAACAATAAAAAATGAGGGACAAGGAATATCGTTAAAGCACCTAAAGCGATCGGTGTTAAAATGAGTACCATTTGTGTTTTGGTATATTTCATTGTATTTTACTTTCAATTCTGTCAGAATATGTTGCGAAATGCTCTTTTCTAGGTGTGTGATATGAACTCTCATCTCTTTTTGCAAAGGTGCAGATAACGCCAAACAGTTTTCGCTTATGAGCCTTTCTCATTAAGGAGGAAGGTTTTGTCTATTCTTAGCAGGCCATAGCGAATGCTTTGGAACGGTGCATTGTGCATACTTGTGCTTGCTGGTGTACTTCTTTGGTTTGCTTAATAATTTGTGTAATTTGTTTGGCTTTATTTTCTGATACACCAATGCTTTGAGCCAATGTTTCATAATCATTATTTTGAACTGCTTTATGTTCATTTGGTGAGAGACGGGTGTTGATCTTTTTTACAAAGTTGCTGAGCTCTTTTTGACATAAAGGATTTTTTGCTAAAGCTTCTTGTTGTAATTCTTTTGGCAAGGCGAAGAGGTTTTGCAAGCTTTGACTTGGCATTTCTACCATTTTTGCAAGGCGACTTTGTTCTGTTGCATGTTCTTGCGTAATTTCCTTTTCAGCATGTCTCACTGCATGGGCAAAATTTACAACGGCAGTACAGAGCATCTCAAGATGATTTTTAGCGTTTGCACGTGTCTGATTTTGTAGTCCACATAAACTGAAACCGGCAAGATGAGAAATAGAGTGCGGTGCTCTTTCAATCTGGTTGGCGAGCTGTTGGCCTAAGCTTGGATTTTTGATGATTTCTACCATCTGTTTGTTTAATGTTTTTGTACTACCATAAACAATTTTTGACAATTGCTGGACCTGTTTTAGGCTTGCGTGGACACAAGAATCTTCTGCAACCATTTGGGCCGTTTCATTTTCTGTCAAAGGGGCTAATCTCTCTTCTGGAATGAGAATGCTTTCAAGCTTTTTTGTTTTGGGAACGGTAAAGGTAAATCTATCACCAGGTTTTAATGTTTTGAGTTGTTCTGGTGTGAGCTGTTCTTTATTGCCGATGATGTAAGCGCCTTTCACATTGAAAGCAAAGCTATCATAACCAGCACCCCTATAGGTGCCTGTGTAGGTTTCATCTTCTTTTGCAACCATAACAGGACGATCATTAACATTGCGCCCAAGTTCTTTCATGTTGCTCATGAATTCCTTTAAAAGAAGTATTTTATTGGGATTAGAGATATCTTCAAACAGATGTTGCATTGGTTCTAGATCACCATTTTCTGCTACAACAACACTGGCGAGCATCATGCGTTCTTTTGTAACAAGTGAAAAGTCAAGCTGATGCCCTGCTGCTTGAGCAAGCTTTTCAAAAAAGACCCGTTGTGTACGTCCATTGCCTTCTCTAAAAGGATGAAGTTGGTTAAGGGTGTTAAATAAGCTTATTGCTTCAGCGTTAAATTTCTCGCGCGTTAAGCCTTGCAAATTATCTTTTTCGGCAAGCGTTTGATCTAATTTTTGTAAACCGTCTTGGATTTCATCGCCGAGTGCAAAAGGATTTTCCCATCCTGTTCTTTTCATTTCGGGCATGGCGGCTATGGTGCCATCTTCAAATGTAAAGGGGAGATGGCGCATATATCCAGCCCATTCAAAGGTATTTTTAAATAAGTGGTGATGAATAGAGCATAGATAGGAGCTATCAAACTTTTCTGGTAAGGGGGCTTCACGCAAATTAACCATTGCTTCTGCTGTATCATGTGAGCATTTCTCCAGAAAGGATTTTAAGTCTTTTATTCCATATTTATTTTTGAGTGTTGTGGTGTTTGGGTAAACATAATGATGGGGAGAAACTATCTGTATATTTTTTGTCTTTGCTTTTGCTTTTGGCATCGTAGCTTCCTTATAATTTTACGTTGTCCATAAGAGTGTTAAATTCCTCGAGTGAAATATTTCCCTTTGCGTATTCTTCTAAAATTTTGAGTGTTGTAGGATGAAGCGCTATTCCCTCTATCGCATGGGTGCTGATGGCTGCTTCAACGGCTTCACGGCGTTTTTTTAATTCTTCTTCTGTCATCGATAAAAGATTTTCTCTATTTTCTGTTTCGTTGGTTTTCATGCATTTTTTCTCTTATTTGCAATTGTTGCTTTAAAAGAGCCTTTGGCAGCCGGTGTGATCTTCTTTTAGTCACCTCCAAAGATGTTTCGTTGTTTGAAGGGATCGTAATAAATTTCTGTGACCTTAAATTTTCCTTCAATCCGTTTGCATTGGATGATGATATCAATCATTGAAATCAACAGTCCTCGAATATCATCACGCTCTAAATCACCACCGCCTTCACTTTCTTTGACCAAAAGGGTCATCTGCTCAAAGGCTGCAAGTGCTGTTGATGCGTGAACCGTCGTAATGGAACCTGGATGGCCTGAATTGACATTGCGGATATAATAAAAGGCTGTACCATCTCGAAGTTCTTGCAAAAGAATACGATCAGGACGCATCCGTAAAGATGATTCAAGTAACTCTTTGGGGCCAACGGAGGCTAAGCCTTGTCCATCTTTTGAATAGAACATTGAGACATGGTTAGGGTGTGGTATCACCAATTCTTGCGTGTCTTCAATGGTGATAATACGCTCTTCTTGAGGGATTTTGGCGATTAATGCTTTTGATAATGTTGTTTTACCCGAACCGGTTTTTCCCGCAATTAAAATATTTTTCTGGCATTCTACAGCTTGATTTAAAAAAGAGACAAAGTCTTTATTACAGTAGGCATTGGCTAAATTATGCTCGATGATTTTGAGTTCGTTAAAACGAGAATGATAGTCATTCAAGGATGTGAAAGAGACCTGTTCACATAACGAGAAGAGGCCTTTCTTGGCGAGCTCTTCGAGAGAAAAACTCTGCGATGACGGTTTGCGAATTGTCATACTAATCGTGTCTTTTTCGACAGCGGGTGGAATGACAATTTGAATACGCTCATTGCCTGGTAGCGTTGCAGATAATATTGGGTTTTTATCCGATATGTTTTGCTTGGAATAGGATGCTACAACTTTCGCAATCCCCATAAGCTCATTAAAAGAGAGCCCCGGTGCTTCTATTGTTTTCCATCCATCAAATCCTTCAGTCATGACTTGATAGGGACGATTGATAACAATTTCAAAGAGTCTCTCATCTTTCAAAAAAGCACTGATGGGTTCAAGTTTTGTGAGAACAATCGCAACGGTTTCATCGCTCATGGTATGTAAGTTTGAGTTCATTCTAAAGTTACCGCCGAATTTTTGTAAAAGTTTCTTGAAACAGCTCGATTGATAATCTGTTTTTTGTTTTCGATGACTTTCAATTTATAAACGCTGGAAAAATCTAAATCGCGGGCGACAAAGATATTCACCATTTCCCCTTGGTTTTTGGATAATGTTGGAGGAATATTGGCGTAATTTTCTACGAGAATGTTTGCGATGTTTTGTCCTGAAGAAATTGTTTCAGTTTCTTCTTTTTCCTGTTTTTTTGATAAACGTTTATTGGCATAGTGTGTTGCATCTTTTATTAGTGAGACAAGAAGCGCAGACCCAATCCTCTCGAGCCAATGGTTATCAATATCTCCATCCATACCAGAACGCCCTAAAGCATCCGTTGCCGGTGAAGCTAAGGATATAATGATACCATTAGGGGTTTTTGCTCTATTCCATAGTACAAAGAGACGTGTTTGGCCTTTTTTCAATCCGGCGCGATATTCACCAACAATTTGGGTGCCTTTATCAAGAAGCACAACACGACCATTGTCTGATAAGATATCTCTGGAGATGATACAACTGGCAAAACCTTGTTGATCACTGTTGATGGCTGTTTCTAAAATACAAGGAATAGAAGTTCCCATCGCGATGATGTAGTTTCGATTGCCAAGGGTTGAAGCACGAATACCTTCAAGCACTGTGGGTTTGAGAAGATGATTAAAACGTTGTGTCGTTTCATCAGGTTTACTTTCAAGTTGGTGAGGCAAAGCACCATTATTTGTTTGTGAATCTATTTTGCCTTGTTGTGTACTTGCATAAGCTAATACAGGAGCACGTTGTGCTGCCTCCAGCAGTGAGTCATCAGAATTTAATTGATTGATGTTTGGTGTTGGTAGCTCGACTTTTGGTAATAGAGCGTTATTTCGTTGAGGCTGTTCAAAGGGAGGAGGGGTAGGCTTTGCAGGATGAAAAAGCTCTGTTTGTTTTATAACTTTTCCTTCTTTTGAAGATTCAATTGGTTGCTTTTTGTCTGTAACAAGTGTTGAATAGGCTAAATAAAGACAGACACTGAAAAGAATAATAAGAGCAATAGCTTTCCCCACATTGTTCTGTTGACTTTTCCCTTGAGCATTTTTTATTGTATCGCGATCATTAATGCTTTTTTCATCCACGGTGTTATTCATGGCTGCTTCCTAGGTTCACTTTACGTTGTACAGATGGTGATGTCGTACCTGTTTCAGGATTAATTCCTTTTGGTACGAACCTTTTGTTAAAGATGCACAATACTTCATTCCCACGTCGTAGCGTGAATTGTGCAGCTGTTGCATGAACAATAACCTTGTTGCCTTTAATCGATTTGGGAATAAGCGCTTCTTGCCCATCAGGCGATACAATGTAAATGGCAGGGATTTCAATGTTGCCTAAAAAGGTAAAGGTTGTTGTTTTCCCATTATCATAGACAGAAGCAGGTTCAATAAGGGATGAGCCTTGAGCTTCATAAGCCCAATTGCGTGGTCCAAAATCTTCATGGATATTTAAAATATCATTGACAAAGTTTTCTTCACGTTGTTTTTCTCTTTCTGCTTCGGCTAATTTCTTACGTAAGGCTTCATCTTCTGGATAACGAAACTTTACTAAGAAATACGTCTCATTGCCGGCTGAAACATCGCCTTCACGGACTTGTAGCTCGAATTGATAAGAGCGTTGTGTTCCATCTTGGCGGCTTGTGACAATTTGTAAATTTGTCACAGGCTGGACTTCACGTGGTTTGAGAAAAACAAAGTGTCCAGCCGGTGCAACTTGCCAAGCAACCGAATTTCCAATTCCTACATAGGTTACTTCTTCATCAACGGCAAATTCTAGTTGAACCGAAGAGCGAATGGAGCCAATGATTTGTACGACGTTGTAGGGGTCATAATTGACAAATCTGATGCGGTTATCTTTACGTGCACTGACAGGCGCTGTTTCTGCAAGTGAGAGAACTGTGTGAAAGCTGACAGTGATCGTAAAAATTAAAGAGATTGTTTGTAAAAGTCTGATCATTTTATCACCTCTGGATCAGATCTATATTCCGATACTTGAAAACCAAGAGGGTTGATAAGACGATCAGACGTTGAAATGTGTGCGTTCACGTAGGAAAAATTTAAGATTGAAATCCAATGGGAAATATTTTCTTTTTCATTCAAGTCTCTGATCGTTTTATAGTAACGAACTTGGATAAGATCTTTACTTATAAAAGAGATTGATTTGATTGTGACCGTAGCAATCATGTTATGATAAATATTTTGCGGACTTTCTGGATTATTGCCCGCGTACCATTTTGCAAAACGGTTTTGTTCTTTTGGAGAAGATAAAAGAGAGATTAAGCGAAAATTGTTTTCTGCTTCTGATGCTTGAAAACCTTCACGAGCGCGAACGTATTGGCTGGCAAAATAACGCGTTATCGCTTCATCATAGTCGTTAGGGGATTCTTTTAGGGCGCTTACAGTATCAATAATGCCTGTTGAGTTATCAACGCGGATAACAAAAGGTTCTACCGTTTTCAAAGGCGTCAAAGCTGCGACAGCTAAAGCCAGCGCAATTGTCATCAATCCAAAAAGCACTGTTAAAGCCATGGAGATTTTCATCCGCACGCGCATGCTATGCATGCGATCAATGTCAAATGAGCGCGCTTCTTTTATATATTCTTCAAGGGCATCACTTTTCACGCATAACCTCCACAGTTTTATCAGATCGTGCTTCATGAATAACCGGCTTTAATAAAGCTGAATTGGCTGTTATTTTTTCACTTTCCAAAGTATTGAGAATGATGGGAGTGGTAACAGGCTTTACACTCTTTTCTGGGTAGACAATGTTTTTATTGTCCCAATTCCACTTATCTTTATTTAAAGCGCGTGTATGTTTGCCATTACAGCGTGGTGGTTTTTTAGGGCCACTCAAAGAGGCACAACCAGTAAGAGCGATTGTTAGGACCATAACAAAAGTTATTTTTCGTTTCATTTTTTGAACTCACAAATATCTTGGAATACAATGCATGAGAGCCTTTGTTCTGAACATTTTTACAAGTTTATGTGATGCAAGGTTTTGATTGGTTTTATTGTTAGACCCAAGATGTTAGATCTTATCTGGAACAGGATCATGGCGTGTACGCCAAAGGGCGCACACAAGGCAAAAACAAAAATGCTTATTCTTTTAAAGAGGTGCTTTATCTTAAAATCGACCACGACCGCCTCCATATTTACCTGCTTTTGCTGCCGCCCCTGCCGCACTTCTAACAGCGTTACCGGCAGCTCCTGAGATTTGTGAAGTGGCACTTTTTACTGCATTGCCACTCGCTCTTGCACCATTGGAAAGCATTGTAAAAATCTGTCCTCCTGAAGAGACACCAGCGTTAAAGTATGGTCCGCCAGAGGCCAGCGCTGTTGCAATACCAGGAAGCGCACGGAAGATAATAACTCCTATGATCGAAATGACGATGACAGGGGGAAAAAGAACGTAAATTGATTCATATGAAACTTTGAGAACCTGTAGGATAACTTGACATATAATGGTTCCAAGCATGATTACGAGAACTTGTAAAATGGTAAAATTGATCAAAGTTGTAATCCATGCATCGGAGTATTTTCGCGTTGCATTGAACAAATACAAACTAATAAATAGAGGACCAAGACCTATAATCATGACGAGTGCAACTTGTGCAAACATTTGCACAATAAAACCACCTATACAAAAAAGAATAACCGCGAGAAGCATGATAGAACCAAGAAGACCTACAATGATCTTTTCAAAAAACCAAGCATTGTATAAGACTTCTTGATAACGCGAACTTGCCTTTAACAAAATATAATCAAAAACATTGGAGCTTGCAGGATTACTGTTAAGCGCATTCCCAATAGCATTGGATAAATCATTGAAGAAAATATCCTTGACATAAGTATTAAATGTATCCGCATTCGTTGCCATTGTTGTAACAACAACGATTTTAACAACATTATTGAGAAGACTATGCATGGAAAGGGCAACGCGACCTGTCATAACATTATAGCCATAAAGAAAGATAAAAATGATTGCGGCGAGATTTAAGGGCGCTGAAATAGCAGAAGACAGCCCACTCACCGTTGTGTCCATCACATTATCGAGGGGTTTTAAAATATACCCAGAAACGCTTTCAAAGGGAGAAAAACTAAAGTCTGACATTTGTACTCGTACTTTCAAGTTTTTCTTTTAATTTCTTTTCTTTTTCTTTTAATTGTGCCTCAAGATATTTATGCTTTTGTTGTTCCTTTTCTTCACGTAGCTCATCTTTTGTTTTCGTATCTCTTGCTTGAATCATATCAAGAGACTGAAGTTTTAAAGAACTTACTTGAAGACCTGCTTGAAGAAGAGAAAGTTTTACTTGAATCTCTTGTCGAAGGGCTTGCAATTCTTCTGGTTTTGTTTCTGGTTTTGATTTAATATTTTCAAGTTCTTGACTTATGTCTTTAATTTTTTTTGCAGTATCAGTTGCACTTTTATAAATGCTTTCAGCTGTTTCAGATTTTGCAGTATTTAATTTTTGTGTGTTCTCGAGTGCTTGTTTATAATATTCATCTACATCGGGTGTTGTTTGCGCTATTGCATGAGAAATAAAAGAAAAAGATAACAGTGTAACTAAGCCATATTTTTTCATTGATTTTTTCTCCTTTGATAAAATATGGGCAGCCATTTGTCAGGGGCAGCTCCATATTCGTTGATAATTTCATTCATGAGTTCAATGTTTTTTGTTGTGCCGCTTAAAACGGCGATCTCATCATTCATTCCACGTAAGTTAAGTTCTGCAACGACGGAACTTTGTCCTTGTTTGATGAGAAAACGACGGGATTCTCTGCTTAACTCTGACTGTATCAGTTCAAATTCACGCTCAGTAAGTTTGAAAGCTTCGACATAATCATTGTAATTTGCTTTTTGATTTGGAAAAAATATTTGGGTGGGGCATTGCTCAATGATTGTGTGCGCGATTGTTGAGTTCAAAGCATCTTTAGGACTTTGTGTTGCAAAGAGCATCATGCCATTTTGTTTACGAATTGTTTTTAGCCGATCTTGCGCAAAAGCTTTAAATGAATCATCTTCTAAAGCTTTCCAGAATTCATCAACGACGATAATGATGCGCCGCCCATCAATCAAATCAAGAATGCGGTGAAAGAGATACATCATTAAGGGGCGTCGAATTTCTTCATTATCTAAGAAATCGGTCATGTCATAGCCAATGAACTGCGCATTTAAATTGAGATCATCTTGGTCATTATCAAAAACCCATCCTAAATCATTGCCTCTAATCCAGCGTTGCAGCCGTATGGCAATCCCTTCTTTGGATGTGTTGTCAAAAAACAGTTGAAGGGCACCAAGAGAGCGCTGGGTTGGGGGTAAGTTTTCTAAGGAATCGATGGCTTTGGCGATATCTTGTCGCTCTTCTTCCGTTACGATTTGCCCTTCAGCGGTTACCAGCTTTAAGATCCAATTACGAAGAAATATTTTATTTTTTTCGGTGTATTCCATGCCCTTTAAGGGAGCAATACCCGTGGGTTGCCCATTTTTTAAAGGTTTGTATTTCCCTCCTCCAGCCCGTACAAAAATCTCTGCTCCTTGATCTTTATCAAAAAAAACCATTGTTGGATTGTGTTTTTGTAATTGTGCAAGAAGAAAATTAACAATCACTGTTTTACCAGATCCTGATGGACCACAAACAAATGTGTTTCCAAGATCGCCATAATGAAAATTAAAATAGTAAGGTGAACCAGCCTGTGTTTTTAGCAATGCGACAGCAGCTCCCCAAACATTATCGTTCAGTTTGCCAACAGGGAAAGAATGGAAGGGCGATAAAGCGGCAAAATTTCTGCTGGTAATGGCGCCTGAACGCGCACGATAGCTAAAGTTTCCAGGAAGTTGTGCCCACCATGCTGCTTCCAATCCTAAATCTTCTCTGGCAATCACGGCTCCTCCATTGGTTAAATGGGAACGTGCTTTTGATAAGTTTTCAGACAATATTTTAGGATGATCAGCAAAAACAGCTAAAGAAATGTGGTGTTCTCCCAAAACAAAACGGTTTGATTCTAAATCATCTAGCGCTTCATCCAGTGCATCGATTTGTGAGCTAGCACGGTCAGCTGCATTGATCATTTGATTTTGTTTGCGGCTCATAATCGCACTGGCGGCTGCCTTACTTTTAAAAACAAAGGATTGTGTTAAGATGAATTCAAATGGCACCGTAAGCAGACCATCAGTCATACCTGGGCGTGTTTTAGAAGGATACTCTTTCCATCCAAACATGCCCACAAAGCGTTCATTGCTTTCATGGCGAATTTCGATAATTTCTTTCCCAAAAATAACACGATCCGAGTAAATTGTTGAAGCAATAGTTCCAAATGTGAGAGGAATACGCTCACGTCTTCCCCCCACTAGCTGGTGGAGAAATTCACTTTGTTCGGCAAATAAAAGTCCTTCATGTTCATAGATTGATAGTAGACGGACTTCATACTCTTCCAAACCTTGCATAAGATCTTGACTTAACTCTTCGAGTTTACGAATAGCTTCCTCATCGGGCTCAGATTGTGTTTTCTTGGCTTTGCTCAAGCGCTGAAAAAATGAAACCAGCTTTTCTGTTTTATCCGCGGCCGGATTCCAAAGCAGTGAAATAAATAGATCATTTCTATACAGTTCTTGCGAAACCATTTTCTTTTTATATTTTTCATCTAATGTTGTTGCAAAAGATGAAAGAAAATGACCTTCTGGGTATATCGTTTCACGGCGGCGGATGATGTGAGAATATAAAGCAAGCCGTTCGTCTGCGATATTTTTAAAAAGGGTGTTTAATTGGTTGTGTAAAGAATTTAATTGATCAATATCCGCAGTGTCAAAATTTATACCCTCAACAGCCATCACAACCATTAAACAGCGTGAATTTAAAGCAACGACATGTTGGTTGATGTAGCGTATATAGGGAATATATTCTTCAGGCAAAGTTTCCCGTTTCATTATTGACATCTGTTTCACCAGTTTCGTTCCTTCAGCTTAGTTCCTTATAAGTGCGGATAAGGCGTAAAGGGGAGGTTGAACCTCCTCCCCATCTGTTGAGGTTTTTTTGTTTTCCTCGGGTATTGAGCCATGCAAATAATACGCGAAATTGGTTGTGATCGTACTTTGTCACTTCTCGCAAAATAAAGTGCATCCCAATCCCAAGACCAAACATGGTAAAATCACTGGTTAAAATGAAAAGAATGGATGTTGCCATGACATTAAGCGCCATCGCTTCCATTGTAACACCAGCAAACATGGCCGGGCGCGTACAGGCAAGGAAAAGAGTATCTTCGTTCATTTATGTTGTGCCCGCTAATTTAGTGACGAGAGCAGGGGCACCAAAAACAATAGCAATCCCCAGAACACAGTAAGCTGCTTTGCGTAAATCAATAAAGCCGTACATCCAGCCAATCCCCACAGCAGCAACACATATAATTGCAATGAGCCTTGCCGTTGGACCCGTCATCATTGTGACAATGTTGCCTAAAACACCATCAAGATTTCCCAGACCACCTCCACCAGTAGTAGAAGCAGCATAAGAAAGATCAGATACAAAAACTGCCGTAAAAAGCAGCATGGTCACGATAAAAATGATGTTTTGGAATCTATTATCTGTCATTTTACCTCTCTTTAACAAATAATATTTGTTCATATGTCGACATTCCATTGCCTCTAACAAACTAAAGAGTGCTGTCATTTGATGACAGTTTAATTCTTCTCGTTTGTTTGCTTTAAAAGCCTTGATCGTGGATCTGTTCACTCTCAAGCTCTTCTTCGTAAAGAGACAGAAGTCTTTTCAAATTGAGATTGTGTTACATGAAAATGGCAATTTTAAGTTGTGTATATTGGTAAAAATAACAATATTAAAATAATGAAAGAAAGAATATCATTCTTTACAAAATGTAGTTAATCTGCAACACTTATATTTGGATTTTTTCTTTAAAAACAAGGGGATTGCTGATCAATAATCTGACATGATAGGAAAAAAACGAATTTTTTGAGCGAGCGTGTTAAGAGATGCTATTTAAATTGATTGTTATTATTTACATTATGGGGGCGACAGTGTGGGGATTAAGCCAATATAAAGATAAAATGGATTTCAGCATTCTTAAAACATTTGAGACGCAAGATATCCAAGATATTGTCGATCTCTATCGAGAAGAAAAAAAGTTGGGTAGATCTATCACCAAACAGCAATTAGAAAAAAATGAACCAGCTCTCGATTTGCAGAAGAGTGTTTCATTAAATGATGTTGCAAATAATGCTGTTGTTTTTCATGGTAAGGCTTCTGTTACAAGTGGGGTTACATTTAAATTACTGACGCCTGCTGCACAATCTTGGCGCTCACATATCTCCCGTGATATTCATCTTTATGGTGTGGACACATGTGCACCCCGTCAAAAAGCAAGATTAAATGATCAAGAATGGCCCTGTGGTGCGGTTACAACGGCTTGGCTTGTCACCAAAACACTTGGGCAGGATTTATCCTGTAAACAGGCTTTGATGCACAATGGTGTTTATTATGCGCAATGTTTTGTTCAAGGGGTTGATTTAGCTGAGGCAGGTCTTACAGAAGGTATGTTGGTACTCTCAAAAGAGGGGAAAAATCCTATTCCAGCCCAGTATCATCATGCGGAAGAAAAAGCACGTGGCAACAAGATTGGTCTTTGGTCGAGTGATTTCACTGAACCTTTAAAATGGCGGCGAGATAATGGATCCTATAATCCCTTTGCTAGTCCATGATTGGTTTTAATGAACATATTTACTTAAATTTTTATAGAGAAAACTTTATCAATAAAATTGTACCAAATCGTAGAGCAAATTTGAATAAACGGTGAGATTATTTTCGTTTATGAAGTAAATGGATGGTACTTCCCTTTTCAAGGGAGGGTTGCTTTCAAAATCGCTTCTCTATTTTTACTTATGTGTTTTATAAAAGCGGGAAAATGTCATTGTTGGTGGCAAAGCATTTTTGAGTATTTGTGTTTGAAGGAGAAAGTGAGGCGATAAAAAACGCTCAAGAAACGGATTTCTAGAGCGGTGTTGATAAAAGTAAAAAATGAACAGCCCCAAAAATGGTGTAACGTTTAATATAATGGATAGAATCTTTCACAATGCCTTAAAAGAATTCATAGCAAAAGTTTTTTCATCAGAATTTTGTCTTCAGGATTGGATCACGTTTTTTACTTCTTTAAAAGTGATCAATCTGTTGCCTTCCTTGAAAAGCTTTCATAATTATCTGCTTTTAAATTCAGACTTCCAAATGATGGATGGATTTCAAATAGACTCTACACGAAGAAATCTTCGTAAAAATGATTTGCATTGCTGATTGTTTTCTATATATCACAAAACGTTTCTATTTAGGCCTTCGATGGGGAACAATAATCAACATATAAATAGGTAAAAAGAGCTCATACTTTTTTGTTATGGCTTTGTGGTTTAATGATCGTGAGACTTAAGTCTTATAATGCTCATAGGCTTTCTATAGGGCTAGGGGCGATGCCTATTGCAATGTAACTATTTGAAATCAGTTGAACAAAAGCATTAATGCGCCTTCTGATTTCATCATTTGTATTCAGTTTGGGCTCTTTCCCTTCTTATTGTATTTTATGACAAACTCATACGATGGCTATTGTGAGCTCTTCTTGCGTTACTTTACTCAGAGTGTTCACTTTGAAAGCAAGCAAGTGGATAGTGAGGTTGTATTCTCATACAGTGTGAAAATTCAACCCTCATTTGGGGGGATAATATTAACAGATAAGGTATTTAAAGAGGGATAAAATGAAAAAAAATTATTTTATTATGCATGGCTCTATTATTCGTCTTGGGGTGTGAAAAAAAACTATAGCGTAGAAGATTGAAAAAAAGATGCAAAATTAAGAGAAGAATGGGGAACGAAGTGTTTTCTTTCAGGACAATTTGTTAAGGAATCTAAAAATTGTCAAAATGTCTTACAAGCAGATACTGAAATGTTTTTCTCGCCAAAGCTTGATGCTCTAGACCGTGGTCATGTATTTTAATAAATATATATTACTCAACAGTAAAGTGTGATATAAAAATTCTAAAATAAAGAAGTTACGGCTCAACGAATGCTCGCTTCTTCAATTGTTATAGCGGAATTTTTTATCATTTTTCATCTTTTAGATGAGCTCCCCAAATCATATTCGCAATCCTATTGTTTGTTTCAACTTTATCAGATTGAGGATTATAATCATGAGAGAATTGGATAGCATTGTCTTATAGAAATATCTCTCAAGGTATCCAAGCCTATTTTGCGACGCTGTTCGTAAAGGGTATAAGGGTAAATCCATTGAGCCCCCCATCTTTACGCTTATGAAGAAGCAAGCCGGCGCCATCATTATATTTGCCAGCCCCCAATGTTGCGACAGATCTTGCATTAAGACGGTTCATAAGAGCCATTTTTTAATCCTTTCTTATACAAATTTGATCCACACATTCATCCCGCTTTTGACGTGCAAGGGAATGATTTTGATTGATTCAAGATAAGCAGGTTTGAAATGAGAGAATCTTACGTTATTCGAGCCTCTCAATCAACATACAAAACAGTGAATTATCATTATAAATCAATGTTTTGCCTTATGATAGAGTTGGTGTAGCATTGAGATTTTAGAGGGAAAATATGCCTTTAAGACTTTATAACAGATACTAAGTCTTTAATAGCAGGTATATTAAATGTACATCATTTAAAATAAATAGAGCGTCCATAGCGAAAAGGGGGCCACTCTTTAAATACAGATAAATACTTATTCTGTTGTGCTGTAAAACGCTATTGTTTGCGGGTGTGGTGATATAAGACATAAAACTTTATACATGGGGTGTTTTGATAAGAGAGTGTGATGAATATTCAAGGGAGGGCTTGTTTATATAATTTTGTGAAAGGAACCATATGAAATGGGAATCTGAGAAGGAGCTATTTTTGAGAAGGCGGATCGTTTATCAACCGGTTTGAGGAGGGGGGCATCCTTTTGGGGTGTGGGGAGAAAGACAAGAATAGGGTGTGTAGCACTTTATAGCTATGCTTTTAAAGCGTTTTAATTTTAATCACAAATTAAGTTTAAAATCGCTTTCTGCTTGACAGATGTGAGGACTCTAAAACTTTTTAAAAGCAAATATTCCTCTTTGCTCGAGGCGATTTCATCATAATGGTACGGGGTGTTGTCTTTTTTGATGATATCAGTGTAAAAAAAGGCAAGTGGAACATTCAAAATATCGGAAATTTCCTTTAAACGTCCTGCGCTCACGCGATTTAAGCCTTTTTCATATTTCTGGATTTGTTGGAAAGTGACACCTAAATGATGCCCTAATGTTTTTTGAGACATTTTTAGCACTTTTCGCCTAAAGCGAATTTTTTTGCCTACAAAAAGATCAATATTAAGATTTTGAGCTTGCATTTTCCCCCTCCAGGTGCGAGCGCCCTCGCATTGGTATTCCGGGAGCTTGAAAACACTGAACCCTAGTCAGCATTTTGCTTTTAGTGCTTGGAGCACCTGGACATAGCAAAATCTCCCGGAATTCCGGGATACCCACATAGTGGGTTTATTTTTACGCTAGGGTTTCGGGTTTTCAAGACCCCTTTTGATCGTTGCGTATGCGATCAAAACATTTTTCGATTCATAAAGTAATTTTAGGAGATTGGCAATAAAAATAGTTTTTCTTGAGACGGATAGATTTTTTTAAATAGGAGGTTGTTTGCCTTTCAAAGTTTTAAGGTTTGCTTACTCAACTCATGACATCAGATATGCATTTTACGAAGGTAAAGCTTGGTTTTTAAGCTCAAGTCACCGCTTACGGTGCTGTCCTTAACCAATAATCAAAATGACTTGTTTTGATGCGTCTGAGATATCATGATGATAGGGGAAAGCTTTTATGAGTAAAGAGCCCTTATGCAAAATAAACTCAAAACATTATAGATCTTATTGTTGTATGTTCACATGTTTGTTTTAGAAGATATTTCTCAATGTTAGCGCCTATTTTACAATGGTGCTTCGTAAAGTATGTAGCGTAAAAGCCTCTATGAATGGGATAAAAGCTATATTGCTATCTTTACTGAAAAAAAGATGCTCGGACGGCACATACTCTCTGCCAGTTCAAAATATTACGACAGTTTTTGCCTTGAAAGGGAGCATAAGAGCTATTTTTTCTTTCTTCACGTGTTTTTATCTGTACGCTCTCTGCTTATAATGTGTAAGCGAAAAGGTTTTGATTGATTCAATATAAACAAATTTGAAATAAGAAAATATATTGGGCTTTCTCATGATGCATGTTTTTAAGAGGGGGATACGTTTATTTTCTCAGTGAAGAATTTGAGTATTTTAGATAAAAAACTCTATCAACGTCGTTGTTGTTAGAATTAAAATTTTTATGAGAAAAATGAGCATTGGGGAATGATAAGCTTTTGCTATCAAGCATTTTAGAATTTTGCACAACTTAATGATAACTTAGTTATTTTATCATTTCTTATGATCTCTATAGACGATAAAAAGTTGGGATATGGTTTGAGAAAGCAGATGACACAAGTATTATCTTTCGGTAAGTAGTTTTGAAGTAAAAGACAGCTTTAAATGACAAATAGAGATAGGTGCTCCATGAATGAACTTACCCATATTGAGACTATTATAGCGCATTATGATGCTGTTTTTTGTGATGTGTGGGGTGTTGTGCATAACGGTGTACATGCATTTGAACCAGCGTTGAAGGCGTTGTATAAAATCCGACAAATGGGAAAAACTGTCATTTTATTAACCAATTCTCCTCGGCTACGGGAAGATGTTGCTGCTCAATTACAAAGCATGAATGTTCATAGCGACTATTATGATGCCATTATCACTTCAGGGGATGTAACGCGCGATCTTATTCAGACTGCTCCACGTAAAGTTTTTTTCATTGGTTCACAACGTGATTTGGTGCTGTTTGAAGGGTTAGAGTGTGAATTTGTTGAAGAATGGGAGGCTTCTGTTGTCGTCTGTAGCGGTTTTCTTGAAGATTTTGACGAAGAACCCTCTGCTTATGAGGAGATGTTTCGTCGCATGCGGTCGCGGAATTTACCTTTTATTTGTGCGAACCCAGATGTGATTGTCCATTATGGAAATAAAGAATTTTGGTGCGCTGGTGCATTGGCTCGTCTTTATCAACAATTAGGGGGGGAAGTGCGCATTGCTGGAAAACCTCACGCGCCTATTTATGAATGTGCCTTTGAAAAACTTCAAAAAATACGGGGAACAGTAGAAAAAAGTAAAGTTTTAGCGATTGGTGATGGTCTTTTAACGGATATTAAGGGGGCGGCTCACTTTGGTCTTGATGCCCTTTATATTATGGGGGGGATTCATCATTATGATTATACGCAAAAGGGTGTGGTTGATAAGCAAGCTTTGCATTCTTTTCTTGAACATCATGGTTATAAACCACAAGCAATCATGTGGGCACTTCAGTAATGACTAATTTTTTGCGTCTTCAGGGAATTCATATGTTTCCCTCGGCTTGGCGGGAAGCAGTGTTGGCACTTGGAAATTTTGATGGTGTTCATTGTGGGCATCAGGTGGTGTTGCAAAAAGCACTTGATTTCGCGCGTATAAAAAAGAAACCATCTGTTGTTTTAACGTTTGAACCCCATCCAAGAAGTTTTTTTCAACATTCAGCTCCTGTCTATCGTTTGACAGAGGCAGCTGAAAAAGCTGAAATTTTTAAAACCCTTGGTTTTGACGGCGTGATTGAACAGCCCTTTGATGCACAGTTTGCCGCTCTTTCAGCGGACGAATTTATTAAGTCGTTTTTAAAGGAAGTTTTTGATGTTTCAGTTGTGGTGACAGGCGAAAATTTTCAATTTGGTCATCAGAAAAGTGGAAATGTACATCTTCTTTGCCAAAGGGGAGAGAAATATGGATTTGAGGTTGTGCAAGTTCCTTGCGTTGCTCGTCCTCAAGAGTCACAATCTTTGATCATTTCCTCGAGTTTTATTCGGCAACTTCTCTCACAAGGGGAAGTGGACAAAGCAGCCCATTTGTTAGGGTATCACTATCGGATACGCTCCAATATTATTCAAGGTGAAAAACTTGGACGTCTTTTGGGATTTCCTACCGCTAATCAAATGTTGCCTCCCCAAGTTCGTTTGGCTCATGGTGTTTATGCGGTACGTTTGCGTCGTGCGAACGGTGTTTTGTATGATGGTGTTGCAAGCTTTGGTTGTCGTCCAACGGTTGTTAAGGATGGGGCGCCCCTTTTGGAAACCTATTTGTTTGACTTTAACGACGACCTTTATGGGGAAAGCTGTATCGTTTCTTTTTTCCAGTTTTTGCGAGGACAAGAAAAATTTGATGGGCTTGAACCTTTGATTGCGCAAATGCATCGTGATGAAAAAAAAGCAAAAGAAGTTTTAAAGACAGTACAACCATTATCAACGTTGGATAGGCTGCTTACTTTTAAAAATATGTCCTAAACTGATCTGAAAAAGAGAGAAGAGCTGTAAAAATAGCACTTAAAGTGATTATAATCACAAAGATATATTCCAAAACATCGTGGAATATATGTTTTTTCCGTTGTTGAGAGGGAGAATCGAATATCTGAAGATCTGATTTTGGCATCATTTTTTTCAAAGTTAACTTTATGGTTTTTGTTGTCATTCAAAACTTTACTGCTTGTTTCTTTCTGATCCGTTAAAACTCGTCATAAAAGATGCAGTAAAGAATAAGCAACCAGCCTATTTAGCAATAATAGACGTGAAGAAGGAGAAAGGCTGTTTTTAAAATTTCTTGCGATTTTAAGCTTATAGTTTGATAAAATTTAATTGATGACTTTTTTTATTTTAAAAGGTTATTGTTTCTTTTTTCTAATTTGGCTTATTATGTCATTTATGCCGTATCATCGTTTATGATGAGAGTTGGTTTGTGTAACCTTACGCATGTGATATTTTGTATTATGTGATGAATATTTTTAAAAAAGGTTTGTTTGTCAAGTCTCGTGAAGAAGATCAGTGGTTAGCAGCAGTTTTCGTGCTAACCAATCACGTAAAAGAGAATGAAGCTGCTGGAAGATGCTTTAACTCTCCTTTCTCTTGTATATTGTGATGGGGAATGCATATTAAGGAGACTGCGAGTGATTGCAGATAAAAAGAAATCATTGCGAGAAGCAGGTGTATTTGTTTCAAAATTTCTAATGCTTTTGATGGATAAAGGCACAATTTTGTTGTCGTAATACGTCAATCTTTTAGATTCTCAAGCTAAGAACTATCCATATATTTCCTTTGTCCTTCACAAATGTAAAGCCTATAATGCAAAGAAAAGGCAGTCTTGTAAGGATATGAAAACACAAAGCCAATAATGTTTTGTTGTTTTTTGATAGAAGTATTGGATAAAAGTTAGAACATCTTTCCAATCTATGTTCGGCCTATTCATGACTTTATGGTGTTGTTTTTCTCATAAAACTTTTTCTTTAGTGTTCCTCAATGCGAGCAGTATGTTTGAGATAAAGATTAAGGCGCTTTAATGCTCTCTCTACTGTTACAGCTTTTGTATGCTAGATGAGGAGAGCCCTATTGCATTATCCATTTGCGTATTCTCTGAAATCAATCTGCAGCCTTATTGGGGAAAATATGAAGTTATCAAGGGAAAAATCAGTCCAGATGACTGTCTTTTTTAAATTCGGCTTTGCTACTTTCAAAAGCGTCCAGAGCAATATCTCTTAAATCATGAAAATAACAGTTTCAGGCTTTTGTTGTTCTTTGAATAGGATATCAGATCTCACAGGTAAAATAAAATGTTGGAATATCCTTGTTTTGCTAATTTATGCACTTCTTTTAAAGAAATATCTCTCAACGCTTCTCATATTTATTTTCATGATGGCTCTCATGAATGGTATCATGCATGTTTCGTTGAGCGCTATCGTCTTTATGCCTAATAAAAGAGCAATCCGACACCACCAGTTATATTGACAAGCCTTCAGTGTTGTACAGTCTTGGCTATTTGAGAGCGTTTATGAGAGTTTGTTCTTAACTCGTTTTATTTCACACGAATACTTCCTGCTTGTGACATGCAAGAAACACGCTTTTGATTGCTTCACTATAAATAGACTTGAGAGAATCTTACGGCATTAGGATTTCTTACTCAACGTGCAAAACAATTAATTGTTATAAATCAATATGTTGTAGTTAACCATAGATTATGGCTTACGGCTTTTTTTATAAAATACTCTGCATGCCTTTTATTCGGAATATGGGGTTTTCTTAGTGGTTTTACTGTCGTTTTAGGTGTCTGTGGCGTACGAATGAGCTCGTATTGGTAAAGGAAGAGAAAAAGAAAGTGGAGCAGTGATAAAAGGTGGGGTAAAAATAAATTTTCTTGATCATCATATGAATTTTCACGCATTTTTATGGCTTCGGGTGTGTATGCTCGTTGTATATTGAGGAGCAAAGCTTGTTTGTAGAGTTTTATGAAGTGGCAAGCCAAGGGAAAGGTGCAAGACAAAGATTATTGACAGATTGTTTTTTACAAATCGATGTGTATTTAAGAATCTTCGTCTTTTAAGGTGCGGAGGAAGTGTGTGAACCCTCTGTTTAAAGACGCGCTAAACGATAAAGATGCAGCGAGCGTGCTCCGTGATGACAATAGGCAAGAAGAGGCAGAGAGGCTGTTTTTAAAATTGTTTGCATGGCTTCAACAGCTGACTTTTCTATAGTTGGAGGAGAAATGGGAATGTGATAGGCTTTTATGCCATATTCATTTGCGACCGTTTTAATGCTAGAAAAGTCAGGTTGATGGAGCTCTTCGTGATCGGGGCGGTTACAGATAATTGTTTTAAAACCAGCTTGTGCCAATGTTTTGATATTTTCTATGCTAATTTGGGCGCTGATAAAAATATCAGGTTCAATTTGTTGTAAATTCATTTTTGTTTATTCCCAATTGCACGATCTTCACGATGCCCTCTGGTCTAGTATATAGAAAGAACATAATGAAGGTAAGTTTTTCAGTGGCATCTTAACAAAAATATTCTTTTTGTCGAGAAGATCTATTTGGGAAAAATGAGCTGTAAGATGCAAAATATCTCATTCCGCAACATGTTCGTTATGCGATCTTATAAAAGATGGATGTTTGGTCTTTATGGATAATCTATAGTGTTTACTCAGCATAGACATTTCATTGTGTTGTTTGTTTACGCGCTTGCTAGAGGTATCCTTACTTTTCTTAAGCCCATTTTACTCTGTCGAGAGTCAAAGAGTATAAAATTCATGGATCACCACCCTTTTTACACTTATGAAGCAGGAAGTCGGCACCATTATTATATTTTCCAACCCCCAATATTGTAATAGTTCTTGGTACTTGAGATTCTGCATAAGAAGCATTTTAATCCTTTCTTGTACAGTTTTTACTCACACGCTAGCCCCGCTTGTAACGTACAAGAGACATGATTTTGATTAATTTAATATCAGAGGGCATGAAATGAGAGAATCTTCCTGATTTAGGCTCTCTCATTCAACGTACAAAACAATGAATGCTTCTTATAGTTTGTTGTATATTCAGAGTGGAGCTTATTTGTAGAGTTGCATTAAGTGGATTGCATGAAGGGAGAAGCCCAAATGGCAGGCGCGAGATAAGAAACTGGATCATTTACATAGCATTGTTCACAGATCGACATGGATTTAAGAATCTTCGTTTTAGGGCGGGAGAAGAAGAGCGTGTCTTTTGTTTAGATTTATTTTTGTTATTTTCAAGAATATCATCTTCATAATGTTTTGCTCATGTTAAAAGAATATTATAATAAATTGCGGGCTATTGTTATTTATCCTGAAAATGGGAGAAATGGTTATTTTGCACGTATTGGATGCTTGTTTCTTTTATTACTTTCTGTATAATCGTAAAAACGATAATGCTGAAAGGCGTAATAAATGATCATTGGACTTTTGAATCAAAAGGGAGGTGTCGGAAAAACGACATTGAGTGTTAATCTTGCGGCCAGTTTTGCTCGGACCGGTGCACGGGTATTGCTTATTGATGTTGATCCACAGGGAAGCGCATTGGATTGGGCTGCTGCGCGTGAAGATGCACCTTTGTTTTCGGTTATTGGTTTACCGCGTGCAACGGTTCACAAAGAGATTACACAGATTGGTCATGGTTATGATCATATTATTATCGATGGTCCTCCGCGTGTAACTGATCTTGCTCGTAGTGCTCTTATGGCTTCGGATTTGGTGCTTATACCTGTTTTGCCTAGTCCCTATGATATTTGGGCAGCGGATGGAATTGTAAAGCTGATTGACGAAGCACGTGTTTATAAAGAAAATCTCAAATCTGCTTTTGTTATTAATCGTAAAATCGTCAATACAGCGATAGGGCGTGATGTGAACGAAGCTCTTGGCATATACCCCGTGCATGTTCTTTCTTCTAGCGTTGCGCAGCGCGTGATTTTTGCAGAAGCAGTAGCACAGGGGAAGGCGGTTTATGAAGTTGATAAGCAAGGACCAGCAGCAGCAGAGATTGAAGCGGTTGCAGCGGAAATCAAGGAGTTAGCGCGATGAATAAAAAAATTAAAATCGGCACAAAACCAACGAATAAATCAATTCCTTTAACAGCGGATGCATGGGTAGGAAGCCACAAAGGGAGCATGAGTGGAGGGATGAAGCGCCTCACGATTGATATACCAGAAAGTTTGCATCGGTTGATTAAGGTCAGTTGTGCAAGTCGTGGAACTAAAATAGCTGATGAGGTCCGCGAATTGCTTTCACAAAAATACGGAAAAGTGTAAAAAATGATACGATAATTTCGTTGGTTTGAGTGCTTTTTCTAGAGATGATATCGATTGTTTTTATACGAAGTTAATAATAAAAGCGCTCTTCTTTTTTCACGATAGTTGCTTCATTTAAGTTGTTTTTCATAAGGTTCTGTATCGTCTCATGAAAGAGCTATGAGTTTGCGAAAAATTCTCCATTTCAAATTTTTCCCTATAAATGTGATAATCATCATACTACTTGTCATCTTATATCTCTAGATGAATAGATAAGTTTATTCTTCCATAAAAATTATCTTGATAATGAATTTAAACATCAGGTTATTTTTGTTTATTTTACTTAATACATAGGTAAATAATATAATTAAGAGTAGCGTTGATTATTTTTTTCTGTTATGCAGCAATCCATTTTATTAAATTATATTCATGTTTATAAAGGGGGGATAAAAATAAGTAAAATTTACTGATATTGACGCGCTATAAGTTATTCCTAATAAACAAAAGAAGTCATTGAGTATACTATAGACAATATTTCTTACATTTATATGATTTTATAGTCTTAAATAGTTAATGCCAGTCGTAATGATATGCAAGACAATAGGCTTTTTTATTTAATTGGAATGTATAAGATTGCTTGTTTAGCATTTCTATTGGCTTTTAAAAAATACAGGGGGACTTAAAGCTTTCTTTCTTTTCCGGTGGTTTAGAAATGATAAGAGTGCAATTAGTTGACTAAAAGCTGTATTCTTTCGTTTGCAGGGAATTTGCAATGGGTATAGGCATAACGAATTTTGGGTAAGATATTCGTACTGTTTCTCGTTACCAAGAGGTTCTTGAAGGAAAAGAAATGATTAAAAAGCTTTTTGAGAATGTCAAGATATCAGAATTTTTACTGAAGTTTTAACACTTCAAATACAAAGAGCTGCCGTGCAGATAATGTTACAAATGCAAGTCTGATAAATGAAAGAGGCTCTTATGATTTAACATGTTTGCGTTGGAAGTGTACGTATTTGCAAAGGAAAATTAGACGCAAGGTCACAATATAGGAGGGGATGTGAATCCAAAGATATTGTTAATAAAATATAAAACAAAGAGAGGGGTTAAATCATGAACAAGATCATTATAACAGCGCTACTGCTTTGCGTGGGACTTGCTGTTACTGGTTGTGAAAAAACTTATAGCGTATCGGAATTTAAGAAGGATCCCAAATTACTCGAGCAATGGGCAATGAAATGCATGATATCAGAGGATTTAGATTCTCAAAATTGTAAAAACGCAGATAAAGCGTATCGTGAAGTTCATGCCCGAGATTGGCCTGGTTCAAGCTTTGTACATGATGACGAGAAAAAAACTAAAGAGAAAAAGGAAGGGAATTAAATCATGAATAAAGTCATTATTACAGCATTACTGGTTTGTACTGGACTTGTTGTTGCTGGTTGCGAAAAAAACTAAATTTAAGAAAGATAAAACATTACTCGAAGAGTGGGCAAAAAAATGTGAAAAGCTGGATCAATCTTCTATGGAGAAATCTAAAAATTGCCAACATGCCAGACAAGCATATATGGAACTGATGTTTGGCATTAATTAAAAACATACAATTCAATAAATAAGGAATTGTTTAGTTCTTGATTCTATTACGTTTTTAGGCTCTCTCTAACTTTTAGAGAATCTTTTTATGGCTTCAAGAATTAGTCGTTTACGATCAGTACTCTTTGTGTAAACGGATGCTATACTGTCATTGTTAAGCCCAAAAGTGCTTTCAATTGTAGATAGTATTGCCTCCCAATGAGTTGTTATGTGTTACTGCTAATTTTTTAATGTTTTGGTTACATGTATTTAAAATATTGAGATTAAATCTATCTTTGGGGTGTTTTTTTGCGTTTATCACAAATAAATGTTTCATCACACTAAGATCGTCTTTAAGTGTTGCGGCTAATTTCGGAAAAATTAGGAGGAAACATTTGTTTGGAAATTACTTTCTCTGTTTTAATAAAGAGAAAAACATTCTGAATAGAATTATTATCGTTTCATACTCAAATGTTTTTCTCAAACTATTTTTAAAAAATTTCTTTTGATTTGAGAATATTATAACATTAGTTAAGTTGTGAGACAGTTTTGCTAGGACGGTTTTGCCGGATGTGTGAGGAATTGAGCGCTCTCCACATCTTTTCATTTTTCTCCTCTCTCTTTTCTGAGTTTACAAGGGTTTTCCTTGTTATTTTTTTATCTTGATTGTGTCGTGATATTATCATGTTGAGCGGTGGAGCTCATATAAAACTTTACGTATGAGGTGTTTTTTGTTCTCGAGCGTGTGATGAATATTTTTCTAAATAACACTTTGATTTATAAAAATGATTTAATTATTTTATGCTGAATAAGGATCTCGAATATAGTAAGCTTCTCTTATTCCAAATCTGTTTTCGGTTGAATTAATTAAAACCATCTTCTTGCATGGTACAAGCGGGGAGAGCCGTGTAGATAAAAACTGTTGGAGAAAGAAGTAAAAATGCCTCTTATAAACGATCTCAAGTGCTAAAGGTTATTGCAACATTTGGGGCTGGAAAAGTGTGTGATGCTGCTGGTTTATTCTCTCATAAGGGTAAAGATGGTGTTCAATGGATTTATCATAAGCTTCATGAAATATTATCCTTTAGGATTGTGAGATGCCCTGAAGGGGGAAGCAAAAGGAACTTACTCAATAAGGAGACAAATTATTTACAGATCGGATCTGGTAGAAAATTTCGTTTTTTAAGCTGGGGATGAAGTTGAGATTCAAGATAGCGTGAAAAGATGGACAATGATGGTTAAAAATGCATACAAAAAGCAGAGTTTACACCTCAAATAGTTGCAAGCGATGTTTGAAATTGGGTGTGTGGTTTATCTGTAGAATTAAAATTTTTCTTTGATCTTATGTGAAATTAAGATGCTTATTTGCACAGATTACAATAAGCCAAGAGAGTATGCTTAGTATATTTCTATTACGAGAACTAAAATAACAACAAAAGCATTGATGGTGATAATCAAGGTTGAATAAAGCATAGCGGCTTTTACGAGATCAGCCATAAAAACCTCTTTCTGTTCTTTTTGAGGTGATTTTATGAATAACAATATGTTACAATCTGTAATATATTGCTGATACAACATATTCGGCAAGCTTAAAATTGTTTCTTTTTTTATAAAAGCTTAAGGAGTTGGAGTATTGTGAATCCTAAAAAAAGAAAGCTTTAAAAGGACTATTGATTGATTTTGTAAGTTTTGTGTTGCTGGAAACTTTTTTATCCTGTTATGCTATAAAGCACTGTCATTTATAACGGTAATATAAGACATATACGTTTTCTTGGAACGTTTAAGTATTTTTTAGTGTACGATGAATATTCGTAGGTTTATTTGTTGAGCCTTTCGTTTAAGTGAATCAGATGAGGGGAAAGTCAAGAGAAGAGCGTTTGACAAAGATTCGGACTGCGTACAGAGCCGATTGAGTTAAGATCTTAGTTCTTTAAGGTGAGCGGCGGAAGACAAAAATGTTTTCTGATCGTTTATCTCATAGCAAGATTGGTTAATGCTGCTCTAATGGGGCATGTTTTGCACAAAAGTAAAGAACGCTCCAAAAGAAATATACTTATGTTGTATATTAGTATATTTGTATTGCATATTTATGTACTTGTTTTAAAGAAATATCTCTTAACGCACACGAAAGACATTTTACGATGACATTCGTAAATGGTATAACGGTAAATGTGAATAGTATAACAGTAAAGCTCTCATGAAATAATATAAACTTTGAATAATATAAAAATCTATAAAATGCTATCATCTTTATACTTATGAAAGAGCAAGTCACAATCATCGTACGCTTGCTTCCAATGTTTATTATAGTTCTTGGCATTTGCTAAGGTTCATAAGAAGTCTTTTTCTTTCAGCGTATTTTATCAACACATCAGGGCGTTGTTTGTGATGTGCAAGCAAGTGATTTTAATTTATTCAACATGGAATAGATTTGAAATGTGATGATTATGAAAGAGAAGAGCCGCATTTAAAAGGTTGAAAACGAGAGAAAGATCGTAAACAAAAATTGTACCTTGATTATAAAATGATTGTTTCTCTGTTTTTATACTAGTAGCGCAGGTAAAGTCGCGATATTAAGAGCAAACTGTGCTATGGAATGAAATAATCTGTAAGAAGATGCTGTGAAAATTCTGAAAATATCAATGGGGGAGCGTTAAGCATTATACATTGGATAATATTTTGATTTATAATGATAATCTATCGTTATTCAACTTGAATTAGAGCCCTGAATACTGGAAATTTTTTCATTCCAAATCTGTTTCATGGTGAATTAACTAAAACAATGTCTTTTGCAGTTACAAGCAGGGAGCTCCTATGCGCAGAGAAATTGTACAAGAAAGGCATGCTTTTATGAACCGTCTCAAGTGTCAAGGGTATCAGAACATAAGAGGGTAGCAAAATATATGATGGTGCTGGCTTGCTTCTTTTATTAAGCGTAAAGATGGAAAATGCTCAATGGATTTTATACATGTCATGGGAGATTTATCATTATACCATTCATGCATTCATGGGCCGCGGCGCGAAATAGGCTTGGGTGCACTTAAGAGATGTTTCTTTAAAACAAGCGCGTGAATATGCGATTGAAGACGTATCGAACTGATTGGCTAAGAAACTCTTGAAAAGGTTCAAAAAATCTTATATAGTTGTTCATTGCAAAGAAAAGCGAATGATAATTTAAAAAAGGAAGATTGATGGCTGTTTAGCTATTTTAAGATGTCTTTTTATATTGCTGTGTGGCTGATCTGTTCAAAAGAGCATTCTTTTTGTGTTTTATGCGAAATACTGCATGTGTGCAGAAAGAGCATGGGAGAGGGGGTGTCCTTTTGAATGGGTGCAAACTGATCTTGTCTGGTGCCATCTTATGGGGCGCCAGAAGGTATAAAGTTTTAGTGCAGAGAGAGCCATAAGGTTATGGAGGGTAAAATGCTGCTATTGGTAAAATGCTGAAATTTTTAATGGGCTTAAGTCTTTAATATGCTGCAAGATAGGCTGCGGTTTTTTGTCGGCAGGTAGTTTTTGTGGCTGAAGTTCTCGTGAAAGCATTGTTATTTTCTGTTGAAGATGAGCTCGTGATAAAATCGGCAAGGCGAAATAGACAGAGCAAATATGGAAGTTTCGATATTGCTGTAAGGTTTAAGTTTATAGCGTTTTTATGGATTAGTATAGCCGCAATGATGGTTTTGGAGCAAAGCAAGAAAAATATTTGAGAGAACGCGTTGAAAGTTCAAGTGGTATACGCTTTGAAGGATTGTCGTGCTGTTGTTTGAGCAATGTTTGCACTACGAGCTTGGTTGAGTGTATCAGCATTGAAGAGAACCTGTTTAGTCTCCCTCATTTGAAAGTAAGATTGAACAATAGTGTTGAAGGGGAAGTAAAAATGTCTGTAGTGCAATATGGTGATGATAGTTTTGCGGCAAAAGCAAAAGTTCTTGATAACAACCTTATTGATCGTGATTGGGCGATGACAAAATTTGTTGCTGCTGTTAAAGGATTAGCTCAAGTTGTTGATTATGAAAGCAATATGCTAGAGAGTAGTGGTGTTCCAGATTACGAAGAAATAAATTTGCGTAAAATACGTGGTTTGCGTGATCTTAATAAATCCATGAGTGATGTGAAGCGCTATATGAATCAAGATATTGAGCATGAGGTTGAAAGTTTGTTGTCTGATTTACAAGAAAAATTACAGCGTAATAGTGAATTACTTCAAACACATTTAAATGCAGTTAATGATCTTTCTAGAGCTATACAGCTATCTGGACGTGCAAAAGAAATAGAGGAATAAATTCAAATCTGATTAATACGGGCTGTTTTAAGTAATGACAATGATTAGGTAGGGCAGTTGATTTGGGTAAATAGTGCGTTTAGTGAGTAGACTTGTTTTAAGCGCATTTTGGTATTTAAATTATTATCCTGATGTACTGTAAAACGCTGTTCTTAAAACAGTGTTTTTTAAGGTATCGTGATGTGAACCGCATGCTGTGGGAAGCTGGCTGGAAGAGAACTAAGAGAAGGCGGATTATTTACAGAGCATTGTTTGCAGACTGAGTTAATAGGGAGAGCTTCATTTTTTAGTTTAGGGAAGGCGATTAAGAGAATATTTAGACCAGCCTGTGATGCCTTAAAAACAGCTTCCTTGGGGGTGTGGTAATGTAAGGTTTATATATTGAGTCTTTTGCTTGCATTTAGCAGATCTGGCGGCGACTTACTCTTCCGTGCCTTAAGGCAAAGTACTATCAGCGCTGGAGTGTTTCACGGCCGAGTTCGGGATGGGATCGGGTGCGTTCACTCCGCCATAACTATCAAGTCAGCAAAAAGCATGAATGATGAAGAGTATGTGATGAATATTGCCTATAAGCTTCATGGAATATTGTCCTTTAAAGTGTGGTGATATGACGCGGTTCGTTGTTTAAATCTATATGCTTGAGATAAAAATTAAAGCGGTTTATTATTTCCTTCTGCTGTTTTTAGTTTTTGTATGTCAGATTGGAGAGAGCATCCAGATCTGAGTGGATATAGTGCGTATATCTTTGTTGGCGTAATATTTGAAATGGGGAGGCAATCTCATTGGGAAAGAATAAAGGGGTAGAAATCAGCTTCCCTCTGTACCGCCGTTCTTTAATTTAGCTTTATGTCTTTCAAAAGTATCTAAAGCACTATCTGTTAAATAATGAAGATTCCGCATTGTTTCACGCTTTTTTTATTGTGTTTTTTACTGCGGGCATGTCCTTCATGCACGACAAAATACTCAAAATAGAATGGATTTGTTATTCCTAATTCACGTCCTTGTTTTAAAGAGATATCTAAGCCCTCAAGTCTATTTCGTGATGGTGTTTGTGGGGCGCAACGACATCTTTGATGCAACGGTGCTTGTGAATGGTATAATAAGAAAGTTTCCATGGAAATAATATAAAATCTATAGGGTGCGACCATCTTTATGCTTAATAAAAGAGCAAGTTGATATTGTTATATTTTTCAACACTATCATATTCTTTGTTTGATCCCAATGTTGCTCCAGCCCTTGGCACTTGAGATAGTTCATTAGAGGCATTTTTAATCCTTTCTTAATAGTTTTTTATCCCTATGGCTCTTCCCCCTTGTCACTTGTAAGAGATATGGTTTTTGTTGATTCAACATAGAACAGGTCTAAAATGAAAGAATCTGACGATATTCTGGATTCTCATTTAACATGGAAAACAATTAATTGTCTTTATAAATCAATATCTTGTCTTATAATGGAGCTGCTGTAGCATTGAGATTTTAGAGGAAAAACATGCCTTTAAGAATTTATACCAGATACTAGTCTTTATAGCAGGTATATTAAATGTACATCATCTAAAATAAATGGAGCGTCCACAGCGAAGAAGGGGCTGACTTTTTTTAAATTGGCATGAATGCTTATTCTGTTGTGCTGTAAAAACATCATCGCTTGAGGTGTGGTGATAATATAAGACATAAAATTTTATGCATGGGGTATTTTGATGAGAGAATGTTATGGTATTCAGTCTTTTATTCAATATGCAAAAGAAATATTATAAGTCAAAATCTTCTTTGATGTGATAATGATTTTTGAGAATTTAAAAAATATATAAATTTAAATAAAAAAGCAGCACTTTGTGCTGCCTTTTTTATTTAAGTTAAAATTAACTTCTGCTTTAGAAAAGATAACGTATTCCGCCAGACAAATTGGTGCCAGATACACCGGCTTTTTGCAGTTTTTGCCGATAGCTGATATCGGCGTTTAGTACGATATTTTGAGAAAGATATGCATTCACCCCCATGCCTCCCTCAACTGAAGAGCCGGTAGGATCAACATGAAAGGTATCAGCAATTTTTATTGTTTTACCATCGCCAAAAGTTCTGATAACATTCATTTTACCATAGAAGGAAACAGCCTTGTTTTCTTCAACAGCCATTATCGTTTTTGTTAAACGTCCACCAAAACGGATCAACCATTGATGTGGATTGCCCATGTCTACTTTTAAGCCATTGGTATCTGAGAAAATATCAAACATGAGATTTTGATAAATGAATTGAGCTTGTGGTTCAAAGACAAGCCCTTTTGTATCCGTTGCTAATTTCTGACCAATGGTTGCAGATATATTAAGCATCTCGGTACCATCCAATTTTGCGGCATTCCCAACAAGAGCTGTGGTAATATTTCCTTTTAAGGTTCCGTAAGAAAGAAGAGCGTTGACATATATACCATTGCTATGCTGGATGCCGCTATAAGCGGTAAGTGACCATTTATCAAGCGTTGTCTTTTCAGAATCTTGCATCTCTTTTGGCGTAAAGGCAAGCTTTCCGTACGTTCCTAAAAGACCAAAATGTGCGCTTATGTCTTTGCTTTCTAAGGCGGCTAATATGCCCCCTAATTGTAAGGCAGTATAGTTTACATCAGCACCATAACCATAGTGCAGTGGATCGCGGTTGGAAGATAGGGTGACCTTCTCGCCGTAGGAAGAGAAAAAGATACCATTCTTTTTATTGTCTTTTGCCCCAAATACTGTTGTTCGCATATTGTCTAACAACGTGTTTTGATTGTTTGCATCAGTAAATCCAGCAGAAAATAAAGTATTAGATATGGTTAAATAGTTTGCTACCTGTGGTAAAAGGGCTCGAACTTTTTTATCCTTATCAATGTAGGCATTTTGTAAGCGGAAATCCCAGAAATCACTATTCTTCTTGCCAAAAAGATTTTGGCTCTCATGAGATGTTCCAGGCTTATAGCCTGTGAGTACATATTTATAAGGTTGTTTCCCTATTGTCATATAGTTTCCTGCTAACGTGAAGGAATTTTCATTCGCTTGTCCGGAAACTTGAATGATTGAAATCCCATGTGTCCCTAAAGGAAGTGACGCCATGCGTTCTTCCCAAACAGCAGAGCTATCGGTTTGGAGATTGATGTGCACAAAAGTACTTCCTGAGACATCACCATTAATCACAATGCGATCAGTTTGTTGTTCCGTTATAGGAGAATGTTTATCCCATTGAGTGTTTACATAAATCTCTGCAAGACCCGCTGTACTATAAACCGCTGCTGTGTGAGTTGTTTCGTCTTCTTGCGAAAGATTAGGTCCTATAAACAGAGTTTGATAATGTCCCTCAATGGGCTTGTCAAACATAATAGCACTGTTTGTAAGGTGCAATTCAGAAAGATTAGAGTATGATTTTTCATCAACACCAAACTGTCTATAGTCATTTAAAATATTATCATTATTTGTGGCATTTTTATTAGCCTTTACAAGCCATTTCGTCCTCTCTTTTAGATCAAAAACTGTTCTATTATCTTTAGAAGTTCTTACACGACCTTCTAAAGAAGAGTGGTCTGCAACTAATGTAATGGTGTTTGTGGAGGCACTTTCGTTCTTGATATTTTTTAATAAAATATCGGCATGAACTTCTGAATTTTTAAGGTTGACTTCCCCGTTTATGCCTGTTCCATAAAGGTTGATACCGCTACCATGTTCAACGAAAAGCTTTGTATTCTCTAGGGTTACTTTATCAGCAATATTGGCTACATCTTGTTCTTGAACGGCATTGGTGTTCCTTTCAGCATTGTGTGTATATCGTTTTCTAGGGGCATTATACGGATTGTTGCGGAAAATAATACCGTCTGCTTCATAATTTCCCGTGACATGGACGCTTGAATCCTTAAGTTTGATTGTGCCCTCCATGTTTACCAAACCAGCTGTTTCTGCTGTTACAGTAATGCCTGTAGCATCAATTTCTCCACCATCTGATACGCTTAGTGCAACAAAACGCGCATCAACTGTTCCCCCTATCATATTGACTTTTGAATTATTTCCCTCTGCATGTACAGCAAAACTATTGTCTTGAATTTTTTTATTATGTAGCGTTATGATCTCACCGTTTTTAGCTTCAACTCCAGCGCTTATATCCTCAATTTGTGTAGACTTTTCAGGTTGTTTTATTGGTGATATTGTTTTTTCAATCTCTGATTTTTCAGATATTTTTTGTGCATATGAAGATTGCACTGGCGCTGGTTTTGCAGATTTTGGTGGTACCAGTAATGCTGGTTTTTCAGTTTCTACTCTTAAAGATATTGGTTGTGCGAGTTCTGGTTCATTAGATGTTGGTATTTGCTCTGTTGTTGGTTTTGTAGGTTCCGTGCTTGTAGGTTCAGACTTTGTAAGTGTTGGTTGTAAATTCGGTGAAGGTTGTGTAGGTTCTGGCTGTGAAGACACAGCAGAATTCGATAGTGTTTTTTCGCTGGAAGAGTCTGCAGAAGAGGAGGGCGCCCCTGAACGTCTTCTAGATTTTGCTTCCATTCTTGTTGTTGAAGATTGTATAATAGGAGTGTTTTGTGTTGTAGGGTTAGATTGTACACCTTCTGTAACTTTAGTCTTTGGTGTTTGTGTACTTCCTTGACTAAGATCAGAGTTTTGTTTTGAAGAAGAAATTATATTTCCAGCTGAATTTCCTTCAAGTTGTGTTTTGGGAGGTAGAGTGCTTGTAGAAGTAGGCGTTGTAAGTTTACTTCCTGTAGAAATAGGGCTTGCGCTCGTTCTTGTGGAGCTAGGTGCTGTAGGGGGAAGGAGGCCATTAGGGGTTGAAGATGGATATGATGGCATAATTCGCCCGATTCCATCATATGGATCTTTATACGGATCAAAAACTCCGGATAGATTTATTTGTGACTTGACACGAGCAGGTTGTAGAGAAGAAGAATCTATCGTTGTTGATGGATTTGTACTATGAATAGCATAAGACAAACCGCTGGAAGAATAAAACAGAACTCCGGAAACTGTGTATAGTAAGAAGCTTTTTTTCATATGGATGTATTCCTAAAATATTTCCCCCTCTCTCATAAAAAGTAAAACTTTGACCTCATTATGTCTCTTTTGTAAGAGACAAAACGAAACATAATGAGATCTCTTCATATTTCAAGATAAGGAATACAAGTATTTTTAAAAGTGATAGCGTATTCCAGCGGAAATATTTATTGCAGAGATGCCAGCTTTTTTGAATTTATGTTGATAGCTGAGATCACTATGAAGCTGAATATTTTGTGATAAGTGTGTGTGAATACCAAAACCACCTTCGATTAAAGATCCCATAGCTGCAAGCTGAAAATTTTCACTAAAAGTTTTGATCATATTCAGTTTGCCGTAGAAAGAAACAGCATGTCCTTTGTTTTGCGTTAAACGTCCGCCAATACGGAGCAGCCATTGATAAGGATTACTTATGTCTATTTTAGAGTTATCGTCATCTGAGAAAGAGCTCCTATCTGATAAAGAACCAAGCATGAGACGTTGATAAACAAGTTGTGCTTGCGGTTCTAGGATTACACCTTCCAAACTGGTTGACAGTTTTTGACCAACAGTTGCAGCGGCTCCTAATGTTTTACTATTCTTCACTTTTGAGGTATGTTTGATGAGAGCTGTAGCGTGATTTTCTTTGAAAATTCCATAAGAGAGAAAGGCACTTGCATAGATGCCACTGTCATGCTGAATATTTCCATATGCGGTGAGTGACCATTTATCAAACATATTTTTTTGAAAGCTCTCCTTGTTTTTAGGAGTAAAAGACAGTTTCCCATATGTTCCGAAAAGACCAAAGTTGCTGCTGATATTTTGATCTTTTAGCGCTATTAGTGTTGCTCCTGCTTGCAATGCAGCATAGCGAATATCTGCTTGGATACCATCTTGTTTTGCTTGAACCTTAGAAGAAAAGGTGCTTTTATTGCCATAAGATGATAAGAAAACGCCTCTCTCTGGATGATCTTTGGGTTCAAACATTGTTATTTGCATATTGTCTAACAAGATATTTTGATTGTTGACATCACTAAACCCAACAGCAAACATCGCAATAGGCATGGTTAAAGAACTTTCTCCTTGTGGTGTAAGAGTTGTGCTTTTGTCTGTTCCATCAAGAGAAGTAGAAGCTGCGGTTGCTTTATCATCATCTGTAAGTTTAGAGGTGCTCTCTGTCGCAGCGGTAGCGGTATTCTCAACCTTTGGGAGCAATTTCATATGCGCTTTTTCTGATGTATTAAGAGTCGTTTTTGATTCCGAGGAAGTGGTGTTTGTTTGGGGATCAATATCAGATTGCGAATTTTCATTTATTTTAGGCTGTCTCATTCCATGATCTGTTCTTGTGAATGAATTGTCCTTGTGTTGGGCAGCAACATGAGCGGGTGGTAATTTATCACTAGCGCGTCTTTGTTTTGTACTGGAGTCAATAAGAGGTTGTTTATTCTTTTCAGATGCAGGAGGGGATGTTTTTTCTTTTCTCTCCACGTTGGTTATTCCATCCGCGTTCAAAGTCTCTAATACTGCTTTGCGTAAAGTATTGGAAAGTTCCTTGTTTTGTCCTTGTAAGGCAGTATCCACTTGTGCCGCCTTATGTAATATTTCTGCTGTATTTTGCAGTTTGTGCCAATCACGATTGTCTTGGCTTACCCATTGTTGGTGTGCAGCATTAACACGCTGTTGGTTATCAGCTTCAAGGATTGCTGCCGCCTTTACGGCATCGGAAACTGCTTTGTCGTAGCCACGTAATAAATTTTCTCTTGTTTTTAATCGATTCTGACGTAATTGTTCAAGTTTTGCTCTGGCTTGCATCATGATTTGCATATCTTGATGGTGTTTGTTTGCCATGGCTTGGGCACGTATATTATCCATTTCACGGTTCACCACGTTTATATGAGCACCAGAACCATAACGACCTGCACCTGCAAAAGAGCTGTTAATCGTATCTCTTACACGATCCATATGATTTTCAAGTGCTTGGTTGAAGTGCGAATTATCCTCCATCATGGCGCCAGAGGCTATCTTTTCAAGATTTTTTTCTGCTTGTGTTGGTGTGTTTATTAAATCAATAGCACGGCGATATTGTTCAGGTAATTTCATAATCCCTTCAATGGCATGGCGTTCCTGGGGGCTTAGAGCAGAGGCGGTGCTGGTAGATGTGAAGTTAAAAGAAGAAAAAAATAAAGCACAAGCGGCTGTACATAACAAAAGATTCTTATGCATAGAGATGTTCCTTAAGATATTTTCTTTATTTTGCTAAAAATGAACCACTTTTTGACACATTACGGTTTTTTGTAATGTAGTTAAGCAGCACTGTTTTCATCTCAGCGCTGCTTATGCGTCAAAATAGAGAGCTAAGATTTCTAAAAGCGATAACGCATTCCTCCGGAAAAATTAATTCCAGAGAACCCAGCTTTTTGAAGTTTATGTTGGTAATTAACGTCAGCATGAAGTGCGATATTTTTAGAAAGCTGCGCGTTAATGCCAAGCCCACCTTCAAGGGAAGAGCCCATAGAATCGAGATGGAAAGATTCCATAACATCGATAGTGCGCTCCTCACCAAAAGCTTTGATGACATTCAATTTACCATAAAAAGAAAGAACACGATCTTTTTCAATAGGAAGCATTGTTTTTGTTAAACGCCCTCCAATACGGACCAACCATTGATAAGGGGGCTTTATATTAACTTGGAAGCCATCAATATCTGAAAGAGTGCCAAAGGCAATATGTTGATAAATAAGTTGTGCTTGTGGTTCAAAAGACAGCCCTTCAACACCAGTTGCTAGTTTTTGTCCAACGGTAGCTGATATATTTAATGTATCCGTATTGTTTAATTCTGTGGTGTTGCCGATAAGGGCTGTTGTAATATGTCCGTTTAAAATGCCGTAGGAGAAAAGTGCATTAATATAGAGACCATTGTCATGGTGGAGATTCCCATATACCGTAAAGGACCATTTATCCAGTATGCTTTTGTCAGAACCTTCCATGTCCTTTGGCGTAAAAGCGAGCTTTCCATATGTGCCTAAAAGACCAAGATTCGCGGTTATATTTTGATTTTCTAACGTTGTTAATGTCATGCCTGCTTGTATAGCAGCATAGTGAACATTAGCACCATAACCATATTCCAATGGACTACGGCTGGAAGATAACGTCATCTTGTTGCCATAAGTCGATAAAAATATCCCTTTTTGTTTATGACCTTCTAATCCAAAAACTGTTGAGTGCATATTATCTAACAGTGTATTTTGATTGTTTATATCAGCCAAGCCAGAGGAGAATATTGCATTATGCATAACCAAATAGCTTGCCATTTGAGGAACAAGAGCTTTGATTTTTCCTTCATCATCAAGAGTCGCATTTTGTAGACGGAAATCCCAAAACTCTTCACTTTCTTGCAAGAGACTTTGCTGTTTGTCAGCTCTCCCACGGCTGGATGTTGGTCCATAGCCATTTAATACATATTTATAGGGCAATCCACCCATTGTAGTGTAGCCATTTGCCAGCGTGAAGGCGGCTTCCTCTGCTTTTCCAGACACCTGAACAAGTGAGAGACCACGCGCATTCAAAGGAATTGAAACTTCATCATTATCGAATGGTTCTGCACGCTTTGAAAGATTGTTGAAATAGATCGTTGTGGTGCCTGAGACATTACCATGAACGAGAACACGGTCAGTTTTTTGTTGTTCTTTTATAAGACCATTACTCCATTCGGTATTAAAGTAAATCCTTGCGTTGCCCAATGCATTGTAAACCGTTGTTGCATCGAAGCTTCTGTTTTGCTCTGCTTTTGCAGCTTCAGCTGTTGGCTGTTTTCCCACATGCAAGGTTTGATACTGATTGTCTGCTAGTTTATGCGGCGCATTAAATGTAATAGAGCTATTATTAAGGTTCAATACTGAGACAATAGACTGTGCACGTTGTTTAATATCAGTGAGCAAGTATCCTTTAGAGCTGTCAAATTCTTTGTCTACTTCAAATTGACTAATCTTTAGGGACCACTTGCTGTTATTATTGAGAGTAAAAATCGTTGTATTTTGAGGTAAAGTCTTTGCTCGTCCTTCTATAATCGAATTGTCAGCGCTTAATATAAAAGTGCGAGGATCGATATCTTTTGAGTTTTCTGGGATTTTATTTTTTAATAATATATCAGAACGAATTTCTGAACTTTTAAGTTCTACCTCAGCAACAGATTTTGCATAATCTGGTCCTAGAATACCAATACCATTTTCAACAAGAAGTTTTGTGTTGGTAAGAATTGCTTTATTGATAACTTTTTCGCCCTCTTTTACTTGGGAACTTGGGATGTAATCAAAAAGGATACCACGACTTTTGTGATGTCCGGAAACATTTATGATTGAATCTTCAATATGGATGATGCCGTTTGAAATTTCTAAACCACGGGAATTTGATTTTCCTACAGTTTTTTTAGCATGAATACGTCCACCTGTTGTTGCGGTAAATAAATTTGAGTCTGAACGCATTGTTGAATTTGTAATGGTGATAAAGGCTTTGTCATCAGCAACCACTGTTGTATATGCGCTGCGGATAAAAACGTTATTAAAGGTTTTTTCTTCTCCTGCTTTATCCGCACGAGCCATAACCATTGTAGGAGCTGATGTATTTGCATAAGTTGAACCGAAATGAGAAAAAATCAAAGTTCCAGCAATTGTACATAACAAAAAATTTTTCTTATAAATATATTTCTTACACATAGATATGCCTTTAGTATTTGGTATGCTTTGATGCTTACTTCATTCCCCTGATGGCGCAAGTACCCAGACAGTTTCTATATCATTATGTTTTTATTGTAAACAACAAAACGAAATATTACGTCCTGTTCTTTATCGTTTAAAAAATGATTTTAGAAGAGTTTTTAAAATAGAGATTGCAGTTAGCAACTATGAATTGCAGAAAAGCTAATTTAATAAGTCTTCCGTTTAAAAGTGTTAAGAAACAAAATATTTTGCAAGGATGTTTGTTGCTTAAGGCTGTTGTTATGGAAACTCTACAAAGTTTTTGGAGAAGCTGTTGTTGTGTGCTTACAAAAAGCTTTTAATTGATTTTCTTACACAGAGAATTATTTATTACGTGTTTTAAAATACAAAAAAATTTATTAAAAGCATTTGATTTTTATAAATCAAAAAGGCAGCTCTTTTGAGAATTCAGTATTCATTCAGAGATAACAGATTTTGTTACATTTGGTTTGAGTGAGATTAATTGGCTCAAGAAAGGTGGTAGAAAGAATCGTTATTGACGCTTCTTTCCGATAGATTGTAAAAAGGCAGCATATTTGTACTGCCTTTTATTAAAATGAATAGAATATAAATTGTTTTTTGCGTTTTCTTAAAACTGATAGCGTATTCCGCCTGAAAAGCTTGCTCCGGATATACCAGTTTTTTGAAGCTTATATTGATAGTTAACATCAGCATGAAGGGCGACATTTTGTGATAATTGTGCATTTACACCAAATCCACCTTCAAGGGCAGCTCCCATAGAATCAAGGTGGAATGGTTCACCAATCTGTATCGTACCATTGTTAGAAAAAGCTTTAACAATATTCAATTTACCATAGAAAGAAAGAGTACCGCCGTTTTCAATAGAAAGCTTCGTTTGCGTTAAGCGTCCACCAACACGTACTAAGTATTGATAAGGATTTCCCATATCCACATCAAAGCCATCGACATCTGAGAGTGTGCCAAGCATGAGGCGTTGATAAACAAGTTGTGCTTGTGGTTCAAAGACCAATCCTTTCCTACTGGTTTCGAACTTTTGTCCAATGGTTGCTGATGCACTGAATGTATCAGCATTTTTCAACTCTGCAGTCTTTCCTATGAGAGCTGTGGTGATATCTCCCTTGAGCATTCCATAGGAGAAGAGTGCATGGATGTATATCCCATTATTATGGCGCAGCCCACTATATGCAGTAATTGACCATTTATTGAGTGTACTCTTGTCAGCACCTTCCATGTCTTTAGGGGTGAAAGCTAATTTCCCATATGTTCCTAAAAGACCAAAATTAGTGGTCATGTTTTGGTCTTCTAGAGTTGCTAATGTAATGCCTGCCTGTAAAGCTGCATAGTGAATATCGGCACCATAGCCATATTGTAATGGCGTACGGTGAGAGGATAATGTCATCTTATTTCCATAAGTCGAGAAGAAGACTCCTTTGTTTTTATGATCTTTTGTCTCAAAGGTGTTTTCCTGCATCGAGTTGAGTAAAGTGTTTTGATTGTTTATATCAGCCAGTCCAGCTGAGAATAGTGCGTTAGGCATGGACAAATAGCTTGCCACTTGAGGAACGAGAGCTCTGATCTTTCCTTCATTATCGAGAGTCGTATTTTGCAAGCGAAAATCCCAGAAATTCTGATTTTTTTCCAAGATGTTTTGTGCGTTGTTTGCTTGTCCAAGGGATGATGAACCGGTATTTTGCGCTTCTTTCTCTTTTGGTGAAACACCTTCAATCATTGTTCCTGATGCTGATATCGTGTAGATTGTGTAGTCTTTGAGGGTATTTTCTTTTGATTCTTGTGATATTCCGCTAAAATGACTTTGTGTGCTATCGGCTGTCCCATGGCTGGATGTTGGACCATAGGCTTTGAGTATATATTTATAGGGCAATCCCCCCATTGTGGTGTAGCCGTGTGCAAGTTTGAAGGAACCTTCATTTGCATTTCCAGAAACTTGAATGAGTGAAAGACCACGCATATTTGAGGAAACAGAATCTTCAGCTTTTAATATCTCACCTTTCGCAAGGTTCTTGATATGGACTGTTGTGCTGCCTGATACATCACCATGTATAAGGAGGCGGTCAGCTTTTTGCTGTTCTTTTACTAGACCATCACTCCATTCAATATTAAAATAAATTTTTGCATCGCCTGTGGCATTGTAAACTGTATTATAAGTGCTTTCTATATCGGGGATTGTACTTCCCTCAGGTCTACGAACCTCAGCTGTTCGCCCTACATACAAGGTATGATAATGATCTTTTTCCCGCCCTTGTGGTGTCTTAAATATGATAGAACTATTATTAAGATTCAGTACTGAAACGGTAGAAAGGGCTCGTTGTTTAATATCACTGAGCTCATAGTTAAACACATTAAAGTCAGTATCGACTTCCTCTTGAGAGGTCTTTAAGTACCATTTGCTCTTGTTATTCAGAGTCAAAACCGTTGTATTGACTTTTAAAGTTCTTGCTCGTCCCTCTATTGTTGAATTATCAGCGGTTAATGCTAAAGTTACAGGAAGAGTATCGTTGTCATAATATTTACGTTTTGTTTTATTTCTCAATAATACGTCAGATCGAATTTCTGAGTCTTTAAGTTGAATTTCAGCAACGGCTCTTGAGCAGTAGGGACCAAGAATACCGGTACCGTTTTTCACAAGAAGTTTTGTATTGCTAAGAACAACCTTATTGACAACTTTTTCTCCACTTTTCAGTGAAGAATCTTTTGTTTCATAAAAAACGATACCACCGGCACCTCCTCGTTGGACGGTTATGGTTGAATCTTCAACGTTGATTATACCATTCTTTGTTTCTAAACCTTTGTACACTGTATTTGCTTTAATTTCTTTAGCATGAATGCGTCCACCTGCTGATACAGAAAGTGCAGACATTTCCGTGTGTATTGTTGATTTTACAATTGTGATAGCTGCTTTATCATGCGCTAATATTCCAGGTCCTTTATCGCGGACAAGAACATTATTTAAAGTCTTTTCTTCTCCCTTATTTAATTCAATCTTTCCCAAAATTCTAGGAGTTTCAGGAGCTGATGTATTTGCATAAGTTGAACCGAAATGAGAAAAAATCAAAGTTCCAGCAATTGTACATAACAAAAAATTTTTCTTATAAATATATTTCTTACACATAGATATGCCTTTAGTATTTGGTATGCTTTGATGCTTACTTCATTCCCCTGATGGCGCAAGTACCCAGACAGTTTCTATATCATTATGTTTTTATTGTAAATAACAAAACGAATTATATTGATGGTGTTCTCTATGATTTGAAGTTTTGCTTCAGAAAAACTTTTTTCATGATCATAAAAAGTCGAGAAAAGTGGATTTCATAAAACCTAGCTTGGTTAAGCTTATGCTAAATGCACTATGAAGTATGATATTTAAAAATTGTCTATTAAAGATAATCGCTATAAAAGCTCTATAGTGTTGAGATGTATTATTTGATGCACTAACCAAAACGATCAGCAAATTTTTTCTGCTATAAGAAGAAGAGATGAGGGGGCTATTCACAGGCTTTCTTTAAAGAGGCTAAGGGTACCAAAGTCCATTTTTCTAAGGAAGCACAGCCCATTTCGCGATGGTGTTCATGAATGCTATAACGCTAAAGCCATAGAGTCCCATCATCTTTACGCTTACGAAGGAGCAAGCCCGTCACACATTTTGCTAGCTCCCAATGTTTGTGACAAGCCCTTGGCACTTGAGGCAGTCCATGAGAGGAATTCTCAGGCTTTTCTTATATAACTTTTCTCCACACGCCAGCCCTGCTTGTAACGTGCAAGAAAATTTTTAATTGATTCAACATAAAACAAGTTTGAAATGAGAGAATCCTACGATATTAGGGACTCTCATTCAATATGCAAAACAAAGAATTATCTTTATAAATCAATATACTGTATGGAATGAGAGGGATAAGCATTGTCAAAATGGTTTGCCTAAAAACGGTACATGGACATATAAATGAATCCTTACAGGGTGCTGTTAAGCTAATGGATTGAAGAAACAGGAGGATAAACATAGAAAAGGTATGAAGAGAGAGTTTCTTTTATCATTATCTTTTCCAATGTAGTCTTCTTTATATTGTCTAAAAATACACTTTGCTTAGCTTTATAGACAAATTCGATAATGAATATGCCGCGTGACTCGTGTAAATAGGAGGGAAGGAGATCATTGAGGAGAAAAGAAAAAAGTTTCAGGGGATAAGAATAGTAGCTTACATAGATTAAAAAAGGCAGTATGTATACTGCCTTTTTTATTAAATTGAATAGAATGAATAGGCTATTTACAGCCTTTCCTTAAAACTGATAGCGTATCCCTCCTGAAAAGTTTGTTCCGGATATACCAGTTTTTTGCAGCTTTTTTCGATAGTTTATATCACCATGGAGGGCTAAACTGCGAGACAATTTTGCATTGATGCCAAGCCCACCTTCAATAGAAGATCCTGTAGGATCAAGGGGAAAGGTGTCGCCAATCTGTACTTTACCATCATCACCAAAAGTTTTGAGAAAGTTCACTTTTCCATACAGAGAAATGACACGGTTCTTTTCTGTGGAGGTAGTAGTTTTTGTCAAACGTCCACCAATGCGTACTAACCATTGATAAGGTTCACCGATATCAACTTTAAGATTATCAGCATCAGAAAAGGCATTAAAGATTAGACGCTGGTAAACAAGTTGTGCCTGGGGTTCAAACGTGAGGGCTTTAATACCCGTTGTGAATTTTTGACCTATTGTTGTTGAGGCAATTAACATTTTTATATCATCGACTTTAGTGGTACTGTTAGCGATGGCTGTAGAGATATTTCCTTTCCAGATCCCATAAGAGAAGAGTGTATCCATATAGAAACCGCTATTATGCTCTATACCGCTGTAGGCTGTGACTGCCCATTTGTTAAGCGTACTCTTGTCTGCATCTTCTATATTTTGGGGGGTGAGGGATAATTGAGCATAGGTTCCGGTAAGACCCCAATATAGGATTGTATTTTGGCTCTTTTGTGCAGAAGCTGTAAAACCTGCTTGTGTAGCAGCATAGCGAATGTTTGTGTTATAGCCATATTGTTGTGACGATAGGGTTGCGATACTTCCATAGGAAGAGAGAAAGAATCCATTTTTTTTGACGTTATCTTCGATCCCTATAGCTGTTGTTCTCAGATCAGCTAACAGAGTACTTTGTTGAGCCATATCGATAAAACCAGCGTAGAAGAGAGCATTAGGTACGGCCAAATAGCTCGCTACTTGTGGTAAAATAAATTTCTGCAAACGGAAATCCCAGAAATTATCATTTTCTCCCAACAGGTTTAGTGTTTCATTTGCAGCACTATAGCTGGATGTTGGTCCATAAGCGGTAAGCCTATATTTATAAGGTGAACCAGTTGCTTGGATATAACCATTGGCTAATTTGAAGGAATTTTCATCTGCTTTCCCGGAAACTTGAATGAGCGAAACTCCACTGGTATTAGAAGAAGGGTGAAAAGCTTCTGTTATATTATTGCTATCTTTGAAATCACTCATAACATAAACTGTTGTTGTACCTAAGACATCCCCTTGGATCAGAAGTCGATCATTTTTTTGATCGATTATATCAGAGCTCTCAACAGATCCAACATTAAAAGAAATCTTTGCGTCACCAGAAGCATTGTAGACTGCTTGCGTGTCTGGTTTCCCAGAACCTATATGCAATGTATGATAATGGTTTTCTGTCGGCTGTTGAAAAACAATGGAACTATTGTCGAGATTAAGTATAGAAACATCAGAATGAGATCTTTGGGCAATATCAAGTAACTTGCCCGCATCATCTTTTTCTTTTGTGCTAGTGTTTACGAACCATGTTGTATCGTTTTTGAGATCGAAAGTTGTCCTGCTGTTTTCGTCATTTCTTACTCCCCCCTGTAAGAGAGAGTTTTCTGCGGTGAGTGTAAAGATTTGATCAGGTTTTGGCGTATCATGAGTTATACCCACGAATAACCTGTCGGCACTGATTTTTGAATCTTTGAGGTTGAGTTTACCATTTGATGAATTGTTGGCAACAATACCCGTTCCATCTTCGACAAAAAGGTTTGTATTGGTCAGGTTGATTCTTGAAGTCTGATCGTTTTTGGAGTCATCAATGCTTATCCCATTGCACTGTGCTTTCGCAGAAATATCTGTGACATCAATATATCCGCCATCTTTTAAGACAAATGCAGCTTCTTTTGCTTTTACAGTTCCTCCAGTCATTGTGATTTTAGATTGTTCACCATCTGCATGAAGCCCATTATTTTCAGATGTTACTATAACATTATCATTTAAAGTAATTGTGCTGCCTTGCTTGGCTTGTACCTCACCGCCAAAGGAACCGCCGTCCGTTACCGTTATTTGGGAATTATCATTAGCCAAGAGAGCCTTTTGTGCGTTCTTAACGGTGATATTTTTTAAAGTAACCGTGCTTTCCTTATCAGCACTTACACCTGTGGTTATCGGTTTATCATTGCTGCTGCTTGTTATCACGACATTTTCTAACTTGTTGTTGTCACTCTTGCTGTTTTCAAAAGAAGCCCCTGTCTCGGAAACAGTGATAGATCCTCCTGTCATTTGGATGATACCATTGTCTTTTGCCTCAAGTCCGATGATAGCCTCTTTAATGGTTGTATTGCCATGCAATTCAATTGTACTGTTGGGGCCCGTTAGCCCATGCACCTTTTCCATTGCCATCTGCCATTAGAGTGGTATCTATGCCATCAATATATCCACTATTTGCTGCAACTAATGCATTTTTTTCCCAGTTACAGTTCCCCCAATCATCGTGATTTTGGATTGTGCACCATTTGCATTGAGGCCATATTCATCAGAGGACACTGTAACATTGTTCTTTAAAGTAATTGTAGAGCCTGTACCAGCGTATATTCCATGCTCTTTTGCATTAAAGTATCCTCCTGATACCGTTGTTTGAGAATTATCCAACGCTTCTATACCCACTTTTGCTTGAGTAACTGTTACGTTTTCCAAGATGACTTTCCTTTCCTTTCCTTATAAAGAGCTATTCCTTTTTCCATTAAGTCATCTTTACTGCTCGTTATTGTCACATTTTTCAGCTTGTTTTTATCACTTTTGCTATCTTCGAGAAATAAGCCTACTGTAGGAGCAATAATACCTACTGCATTCATTTTTATTATACCACCGTCTGTTGCCATCACACCGATTTCTTTAGCCTTAATCGTTGATTCTGATAAGTCAAGAAAGCTATTAGGTTCGATAATGCGTACAGTGCTCAACCAGTCGTCCTCCATGTTTTTGCTGTCGTGAATTATTGCTAAATTTTTTCCAATTATTCCACTACCTTTTATCACTATTATACCGCCAACAGTGAAGTTGGATGCTTCCTCAGTTATTCCATGAAAATTCATTAAGATTTTTTCGGCTTTTACATTAGTATGAGCACTAAACAGCGCGATTGTCGCAACAGCTGTACAGGATAGTAAAAATTTTTTAGACATGAAGATTTTCCTTAACTTATAAGCCTCCGCATATTCTCTCCCCGCTTATAAAAAGGATAAAGAACACACAATTTTCATCGGGAGGTTATATTATTTTAACTTTTATATAAAGTATTTATATTATATTTTATTTATTTTTACATTTATATATTAAATTTATTATTTACTTGTATTCTATAATAATTTTTTATTAAATGGTTTTTTATTTTGTAAATAACTATGTAATTTATAATTTATAAAACAAATTATTAAATATAAACTATTATAATTTCAATCACATAATAAATTTAATATTTGTTTTCTGTATATCTAAAATATATTTATGTATATACTTAAATAATACTTATTATGATTGATAAAGCTTTAGCTCTTCTTTATGATTTCCTGAGCATTTTAGATAAATTGAGTACAAAGCATTGTGTTATGTTTGTTATGCCTGATTGGATTTTCTGCGCAAAAAGGTATTTTGCAGCAGATCTTCTGCCGTAAAGAGGTGAAGGGAATTCCTTTAAAGAAAAGCTAGTACATCTACTGCATGAAGAAGAAAGAGGTTTCTTTAAGGAATAAAAAGGACTTTAGCAGAAAAGAAAAGCAGGGTTTATTTACAAGAGGTAATATCAACAAAAGGGCTACATAATATTATAGAAAATTAAAAAAGCTGCACAATACAGAGTTGTGCAGCCTTTCTGTGCAAACGAACGGGAAAGCAACGCTCGCTTTTACACTTTTTTCAGTCTCATACGCTTGTACATGTGCTTTCCTTCTCATGTAGGGCACAGGCTGCTCTGCTTAAAATAAGAGGTTCCGAGAAGAATTTCCTTTCCTTAAAACTGATAGCGTATACCACCTGAAAAGCTTGCACCACTTATACCAGTTTTCTGAAGCTTTTGTTGATAACTTACATCACCATGAAGCGAGAAATTGTGAGACAGTTGCGCATTAATGCCAACGCCGCCTTCAATTGCAGGTCCCATAGGATCAAGGTCAAAATCTCTGCCAATATGAATGGTACCATCATCACCAAAGGTTTTGATCAAGTTTACTTTTCCATAGAAAGACATAGGACGGCTGTTTTCAGTGGAAATGGTTTTTGTCAAACGTCCACCAATGCGTACTAACCATTGAGAAGGATTTTTCATATCAACGGTAAAATTATCAGCATCTTCAATGGTATTAAACATCAAATGTTGATAGGCAACTTGTGCTTGTGGCTCAAAGGTTAAGCCTTCCATTCCGGTTACAAACTCTTTGCCAACAGTGGTGGAGATACTCAACATTTTGGCATCGTTCAACTTTGCGGTATTGCCTCTGATGGCATTGGCGATATGCCCTTTTAGGATACCATAGGACAAGAGTGCATCGATGTAGAAACCACTGTTATGCTGTATACTGCCATAGGCTGTAATGGCCCATTTATCCAGCGTGTTCTTTCCTGCATCTTTCATGTCCTTTGGTGTGAACGACAGCTGCCCATAGGTGCCTACAAGACCGAAATGTGTTGTGGTATTTTGCCCTTCAATTGCTGCCAATGTGACTCCGGCTTGGAGAGCAGCATAGCGGATATCAGCACCATAACCATATTTGAGAGGACCACGCTCAGAAGATAAAGTTCCTGTGCTTCCATAGGTGTAAAGGAAGAAACCAGTTTGTTTCTCCTCTTCTTTTCCTAAGACGGATGTTCTGATATTGGCTAAAAGCGCGTTTTGTTTAGCCATATCGGTTAATCCACTGTAGAAGAGAGCATTTGGCATGACCAAATAGCTTGCTGTTTGTGGTACAAGGGCAACGGTAGGGATATTTGTTTCAGGATCAGGATTTGAACCAGAATTGGAGTCAAGCAGTTCGGGTTGCAAACGGAAATCCCAGAAGTTTTCATTCTTTTCATCAAAGAGGTTTTGTGCAATATCGGCGTTGCCTTGGCTTGAGTCTGGTCCATAGGCACGTAGTGTATACATATCTGGTAAACCACCTCTTGTGGTATAGCCATTTACCAGTTTGAAAGAGTTTTCTTCTGCTTTTCCAGAAACTTGAATAAGTGAAAGACCCCGGACATTGGCAGCAGCAGAGGTATTTGCTTCGATATTGTTCTCTTCTAAGCGCCCCGTGACATAAACTGATGTGTTGCCAGAGACATCCCCATGGATCAAAAGTCTATCGGTTTTTTGGTCATTTATTGCAGCACCATCACTCCAAGCCGTGTTGAAGTAAATCTTCGCATCATCCGTTGCATTGTAGACTTCTTGCGTGTCTGGTTTACCAGAACCTATATGCAATGTTTGGTAGTGATCGTCTGTTGGTTTCTCAAAAACAATGGAGCTGTTATCGAGATTAAGCGTGGAAATATCAGAACGAGATCTTTGAGCGATATCAAGGAGATTGCCATCATCATCTTTTTCGTTTGTGCTGGTTTTCAACGTCCATGTTGTCTTATTTTTTAGATCAAAGTGCACATTTCTGTCTTTAGCAATATTTGCTCTGCCCTCTAAAATAGACTGATCTGCGCTTAATGTGAAGGTGCCGTTGGAGATCGCTTTAACCTCTTTACCATCCCACAAATCTTTATCTTTCCATGATGTTTTGTCCCAAAAAATACCATCTCCTAATAATACGTCAGCATGGACTTCTGATTTTTTAAGATTGACTGTGCCGATTGATGGAGCAGCAGCATCTTCGATGCTTTTTTCAACAACAGTTCTAACGAAAATTCCTGTACCATTTTCAGCATGAAGCTCTGCATTAGTCAGATTGATCTCATTACTATGATATTTTTGCGGATCATGCGAGCTATTCGGATTATTATCAAAGAAAGTTGCGAATTGTAAACTGGCAACTTCTGCTGTGGCAGAAACATCTGTCAGATCAATATGTCCGCCATTTATTACAACCAGTGCAGCCATTTTTGCTTCTATTGTATTTTTCTTCCCCTTCTGAGGAGTATCGGATTGGGTATCTAGGCCTTTAGAATTAGTATCAATAGCACGATTGCTCGTTTTAATTGTGCTACCTTCAATGACAAAAAGACCAACATCAACATTTTGAATGGTTGTTTTGCCATTGAATTCAACTATACTATCGGCATCCCAAATGTTTACACCAACGGTTGGTTCTTCGGACTCACTACCGGTTATTGTTAAATCTCCGGTAATGATTTTACTCCCATCATCTGCATAAAGACCTTCATCGACATTTTGAATGGTTGTTTTGCCGGTTAACTGAATTTCACTACCAGAATCCTCTGTCCGTACACCAGTGCTTATTTTGCCGAGATTTTCATTAATTGCTTTACCACCGACTACTGTTAAATTTTCGCTGGTAATTTTGCCACCATTTATTGCTCTAAGACCCTTCAAAATATTATTAATCGTTGCCGTTCCGTGCAATTCAATTCTGCTATCAGGACCAAGTGCAAGTGCACCGGTTCCCGCGTCATTCGTTGTTAAAGCTATATCCGTGACATCAATCTGTCCACCATTTCGTGCCTCAAGCCCATGTGTGAATTTTTCAATGGTTGTTTTTCCATTTAGTTCGATCTTGCTGTTAGGCAGGTCAACTCCTACGCCAGTGCTTTCTTCTTTTGCTCCAGAACCGATGAGTGTTAAATTTTCGCTGGTGATTTTACCACCATCAAATGCTCCAAGACCGTTCAAAGCATTGTTAATCTTTGTATTACCTTTTAATTCAACTATGCTATCAGAACCAAGTGCAAGTGCACCGGTTCCTTTGCCATCTGTTGTTAGAGTAACATCCGTAATTTCAATACGTCCACCATTTTTTGTAAGTAATACGCTTTCATATCCATTCAAACTTCCTCCTATAACAGTTCCTCCTATGACAGCCCCTCCTTTCATTGTGATCTTGGATTCTATACCATCTGCATGGAGTCCAGTACCATTAGATGATGCGACTGTAACATTGTTGTTTAAAGTAATGATGCTGCCATTTTGAGCAGATATTGCTGTATTTTTTGCACGAAATGATCCTCCAGAGATTGTTATTGTCGAGTGATCATCTGCAAATATGCCTTTTAGTGCTTGAGTTACGGTTACATTGTTCAAGGTTACTGTGCTGTTTTTAGCACTTATTCCTAAGGATAGTGAACTGTTATCGTTTTTACTCGATATTACCACGTCTTCCAGCTTGTTTTTTTTACTCTTACTGTCAGAAAAGGAAGCACCAGTGCTAGATAAAATGCCAGATGAGGAGGCCTCCATTCCAGAATATGTAATTGTTCCCTTAGTCATTTGAAGTGTAGCACCGTCTTTGGTTTCAAGGCCTAAGAAAATACCAGAACCAGTGCCTTTAATGGTTGTGCCATCCAGTAACTCAATCGCACTGTCAGCACCTTCTGCTGTTACAGCATAGACGGTTTTGTTTGTGCCTTGGTTTATATCTTTATTCGTAACAATGGTTAAATGTTTTCCAATGATTTTGCCACCGTCTTTTGCGTGAATAGTTTCGTAGGTTTTATCGGATACTTCTTGTTGTTTTCCCTCAGAAACTACGAGGGTTTCAGCATGTGCACTGAACTGGATGTTGAACAGGATGATAGCGGCTGTAGCCGTGCATGATAAAAGGGATGTTTTATACACTAGTATTCTCCTTATGAGAGCCCCCAAATATTCATTTCCCCGCGAATTTCATAAGAAGAAGTGAAAATGGATAGTTGTTATTAATTTCAGTAATTGTCTTTATTTGGTAAGACATTTTTGGTTTTTTGTCAAAATTAAAAAATAATTGATATTAATTATCTCTAATACAAAATGTATTTATAATTGATTTTATTTAAAGAATTATAATTTTGAATATTATTATTCAGAGAAATATTGTGAGATACTGATATAGTGGTTTTTACGTGATGGTAGGGATTATTATATGACGCAAATTGGGGTTATGAGGGAAAAAAAGGATGTAGAAGAAGCTAGTAAAAAAGCTAACTTACTTGGGCTTAAAGTGGTTTTTCATCTTTTAATACAGTGGTATTAATTTATTTCTAATAGACTTTTCTTTTTTTCAAAGTAGGAAGTACTCTTCATCCACTGGGGATGGAAGTGCTCTGTTGCGTTTGTTGTGTCTTGTCTTGGAGATTTTCGTAAAGAACTAAGTATAAAGAGGGAAGGGTGCTTTAAAAGGAAAAAGGATGACTTTAATGTACAAAAAGGGCAGCATATTGTGCTGCCTTTTTGTTAAATTGAATAGAATGAATAGGCTATTTACAGCCTTGATTTAAAACTGATAGCGTATACCACCTGAAAAGCTTGCACCACTTATACCAGTTTTCTGAAGCTTTTGTTGATAACTTACATCACCATGAAGCGAGAAATTGTGAGACAGTTGCGCATTAATGCCAACGCCGCCTTCAATTGCAGGTCCCATAGGATCAAGGTCAAAATCTCTGCCAATATGAATGGTACCATCATCACCAAAGGTTTTGATCAAGTTTACTTTTCCATAGAAAGACATAGGACGGCTGTTTTCAGTGGAAATGGTTTTTGTCAAACGTCCACCAATGCGTACTAACCATTGAGAAGGATTTTTCATATCAACGGTAAAATTATCAGCATCTTCAATGGTATTAAACATCAAATGTTGATAGGCAACTTGTGCTTGTGGCTCAAAGGTTAAGCCTTCCATTCCGGTTACAAACTCTTTGCCAACAGTGGTGGAGATACTCAACATTTTGGCATCGTTCAACTTTGCGGTATTGCCTCTGATGGCATTGGCGATATGCCCTTTTAGGATACCATAGGACAAGAGTGCATCGATGTAGAAACCACTGTTATGCTGTATACTGCCATAGGCTGTAATGGCCCATTTATCCAGCGTGTTCTTTCCTGCATCTTTCATGTCCTTTGGTGTGAACGACAGCTGCCCATAGGTGCCTACAAGACCGAAATGTGTTGTGGTATTTTGCCCTTCAATTGCTGCCAATGTGACTCCGGCTTGGAGAGCAGCATAGCGGATATCAGCACCATAACCATATTTGAGAGGACCACGCTCAGAAGATAAAGTTCCTGTGCTTCCATAGGTGTAAAGGAAGAAACCAGTTTGTTTCTCCTCTTCTTTTCCTAAGACGGATGTTCTGATATTGGCTAAAAGCGCGTTTTGTTTAGCCATATCGGTTAATCCACTGTAGAAGAGAGCATTTGGCATGACCAAATAGCTTGCTGTTTGTGGTACAAGGGCAACGGTAGGGATATTTGTTTCAGGATCAGGATTTGAACCAGAATTGGAGTCAAGCAGTTCGGGTTGCAAACGGAAATCCCAGAAGTTTTCATTCTTTTCATCAAAGAGGTTTTGTGCAATATCGGCGTTGCCTTGGCTTGAGTCTGGTCCATAGGCACGTAGTGTATACATATCTGGTAAACCACCTCTTGTGGTATAGCCATTTACCAGTTTGAAAGAGTTTTCTTCTGCTTTTCCAGAAACTTGAATAAGTGAAAGACCCCGGACATTGGCAGCAGCAGAGGTATTTGCTTCGATATTGTTCTCTTCTAAGCGCCCCGTGACATAAACTGATGTGTTGCCAGAGACATCCCCATGGATCAAAAGTCTATCGGTTTTTTGGTCATTTATTGCAGCACCATCACTCCAAGCCGTGTTGAAGTAAATCTTCGCATCATCCGTTGCATTGTAGACTTCTTGCGTGTCTGGTTTACCAGAACCTATATGCAATGTTTGGTAGTGATCGTCTGTTGGTTTCTCAAAAACAATGGAGCTGTTATCGAGATTAAGCGTGGAAATATCAGAACGAGATCTTTGAGCGATATCAAGGAGATTGCCATCATCATCTTTTTCGTTTGTGCTGGTTTTCAACGTCCATGTTGTCTTATTTTTTAGATCAAAGTGCACATTTCTGTCTTTAGCAATATTTGCTCTGCCCTCTAGAATAGACTGATCTGCGCTTAAGGTGAAGGTGCCGTTGGAGATCGCTTTAACCTCTTTACCATCCCACCACTCTTTATCTTTCCATGACATTTTGTCCCAAAAAATGCCATCTCCTAATAATACGTCAGCATGAATTTTTGAATCTTTAAGATTGAGCGTACCGATTGACAATTCTTGAGTATCTTCAATGTTATCGTTAGTGAGAGCCCCAACGAGAACTCCTGTACCATTTTCAACGTGAATATCTGCATTGGTTAAATTAATTTCACTACTTGGATGTTTTTTTGAATCATCTGATTCATCGAGTTTGGTACCAAAGAGATCTAAGAACTGTACGCCGCTAACTCCTGCTGTTAAAGAAACATCTGTGAGATCAATATGTCCACCATATGCTACGACTAGTGCAATTTTTTTTGCTTCTATTTGGTTTTCTATGGCATTCTGTGCTGCTTCAATATCATCATTAATCATCTTAATTGTGCTATTATTTCCTGCGGTAAGAGCAACATCAAAATTTTGAATGGTTGTTTTACCATTTAATTCGATAGCACTATCAGGCTCCGCAACGTTTACACCAACGGTTATTTTTTTACTTTCACCACCGGTTATTGTTAAATCTCCGCTAATGATTTTACTCCCACCATCTGCATAAAAACCTTCATCAACATTTTTAATAGATGTTTTGCCCGTTAACGTAATTTCACTCCCTGCGTCCGTTGTCCATACACCAGAGCGGCTTTTGTCGGTGTCTTGATCAATTGTTTCACCACCGACTACGGTTAAATTTTCACTAGTAATTTTACCACCATTAACTGCTCCAAGACCGTTCAAAGTATTGTTAATTGTTGTATCGCCATGCAATTCAATTGTGCTATCAGGACCAAAGGACTCTACACCGGTTCCTTTGCCATCTGTTGTTAAAGCAACATTCGTGGCATCAATTTGTCCACCTTTTTCTGCAAATAATGCAGTTTGTGTATTCCCTATTGTTGTTACTTTTCCTCCTGCCATTGTGATCTTAGATCCTGAACCATCTGCACGGAGTCCATTACCACTAGATGATGCGACTGTAACATTGTTGTTTAAAGCAATGGTGCTGCCACTCTCTGCGTTAATCCCTATATCGTTTCCAACAAATGATCCTCCTGATATTTTGATTTTAGAATGATCCATTGCATATACGCCGAATTTTGCATTTGTAATGTGTACATTTTTTAAAGTGACATTGCTTGCTTGGGAATTTAATCCTGTAAACACCACTGTTTCATCTTTTTGACTGCTCGATATTGTCACATCTTCCAACTTATTTTCATTGTTTTTACTGTCATAAAAGGTAGCACCAACTGTAGAAGTTGTAATAGTTCCTCCGGTCATTTTAATTATAGCATTTTTTTCTGCATAAAGCCCAAGAAAAGCATGATCAATTTCTGTTCCGTGCAATTCGATCATACTATTAGGTCCGCTGGCATTTGCACCAGCTCCACCACCTGTGGCTACTGAGAGAGAAACATCTGTAACATTAATATGTCCACCGTTTTCAGCAGTTAATGCTGCATAAATTCCTCCTTTAACTTTTCCTTTCGTCATTTTGATGGTGCCATTGTCTTTTGCCCGGAGCCCAGTGTTATCAGATGATGTAATTTTAGAATCATTTATAGTGATTGTGCTGCCGTTTTGCGCAAATATTGTTGCTTGTTTTGAATCAAATGAACCTCCAGAGACTGTTATTGTGGAGTTATTATTAGCAAATATGCCTGTTGTCGCTTTAGTGACGGTTACATTGTTTAAAGACACAGTGCTTTTTTCGGCACTTATTCCTTTATCTATCAAGGCGTCATCTTTGCTGCTCGATATTTTTACATTGTCCAGCGTGTTTTTATTTTCATCATTTCCGCTAGCGTTGAAAAGAGCACCTATTTGAGATGCTTTAATGGAACCACCGGTCATACTTGCTGTAGCTGTATTTTGTATATCAAGGCCGTTTGCAACTTTTTCAATGGTTGTTGTGCCTTTTAATGTAATGACGCTGTCAGCGCCATCGGCTTTTGCGCCAGTTCCGTTGTCATCTGTGGTTGTTAAAGCAACATCTGTGGCATCAATCTGTCCACCTTTTTCTGCAAATAATGCAGCTTGTTTTCCACTTACAGCACCTTTTGTCTTCGTGATTTTGGCTGGACCTTCTGCATGAAGTCCGTAACCATCAGATGATGTAACTGCAGTTTTTTCGTCCAAAGTAATGGCGCTGCCTTCTTTAGCATATACCCCATCAGTTTTTCCGTCGAATGAACCTCCAGAGACTGTTATTGTGGAGTTATTATTAGCAAATATGCCTGTTGTCGCTTTAGTGACGGTTACATTGTTTAAAGACACAGTGCTTTTTTCGGCACTTATTCCTTTATCTATCAAGGCGTCATCTTTGCTGCTCGATATTTTTACATTTTCCAGCGTGTTTTTATTTTCATCATTTCCGCTAGCGTTGAAAAAGGCACCTATTTGAGATGCTGTAATGGAACCATCGGTCATCTTGACTGTAGCTGCATTTTGTATATCAAGGCCGTTTGCAACTTTTTCAATGGTTGTTGTGCCTTTTAATGTAATGACGCTGTTGTTGTCAGCTTTTGCACCAGTACTCTTTTTTTCAGTTTCAGAGCCGGTTATTGTCAAATTTTCGCTAACGATTTTGCTACCAACTGCTGTATAAAGCCCAGTTACCATATTTTCAATGGTTGTTTTGCCTGTTAATTCAATCATAGTATTTGGCAAGTAGGCTGCTATACCGGTGCTATTGGTATTTTTTTCGTTCTGAGAGCCCGTTATTGTTAAATCTTTACTAACGAGTTTGCCACCAGTTGTTGCCCTAAGACCGCTGCCAGCAATGTCTTTAATGGTTGTTTGACCCGTTAATTCAATCACGCTATTAGCACCATCGACGAGTATACCAATGCTGTCTTCTTTAGCTTCAGGAAGGATTATCGTTACATTTTTTGCAGTGACTTTACTGCCCTTATTTACCCGAAATCCGTTTGCAACTTTTTCAATGGTTGTTGTGCCTGTTAATTCAACTGTACTATCAGGATCTGTGGTTGTTACACCTGTTCCTGTATCGTCTCCTTTTATTTTTAAATCTTCGCTGGTGATTTTACCACCTGTTTTTGCTAGGATCCCATCCACAGCTTTTTCAATGGTTGTTGTGCCTTTTAACGTAATTTCGCTACCAAGATCTGTAGATGTTACACCAGTTTTTTCAGATTCAGGAGCGGTTACTTTTATATCCTTGCCAATGATTTTTCCACTATTTGTTGCCTTAATCGCATCATAGTTTTTTTCGGATGCGTCGTCGGAGACATCTTTTACTTCTTCATTACTTGTAGCACTGAGGACTGTCGCATATGCGCTGAAATGAGTGCTAAACAGCATGATAGCTACGGCAGCTGTGCCGGATAAAAGAGATTTTTTAAACATTTAGATATTTTCCTTAACTTATAAGCCCCACGCATTCCTTCCCCGCTTACAAGAAGGATATCAAATGAATGGTTTTCTACTTTGGGGACCAATAGATTGTTTTTATTTTTATGTAAAGTAGAAAAATATTTTTTATAAAAATACATAATGTTTTGAATATTATTCATTATGAAATAAATATAAATTATTTTATAATATTAAAAATTATTTATATTTATTTGATTTTAGATCATAGTGTTATTATTGTGCATTGTTTAGAGATAAACTTTATTGAGTTATAAAAAGAAAAAAGAATGGAAAAAATATTAGAAAAAAGAAACAAGAAGAGAGGAAATGAGCAATAAAGAATAGCAGTATCCATGCTGCTGTGGATATACAAAAAAGAAAGTTTGTCGTTTGACAGGAGTTTTTTTAAGTGGGAATAGGTGGAAATTTATGATTTTTTATGACTAATTTTCACCATTAAATGCGCGTTTTATCAAAATGGATTTTGACATCTAAAAAAGAGTGAAAATGAGAAAAAACTGTGATTCAATGGAAAATAGGAAAAGGCTTTGAAGATTTAAAAAAACTCTGTGAAAGCCTAGAAGACCGCCTTTTAAGCCCCTTTGAAAAAAATCTATAAATTGTGAAGTTCGCTCCAAAATCAGCCCAAAAAGCAAAAAAAGATATAATATGTTAAAAACAAAGTGTTATTAAAAATCTTAATGTAAGGAGAAATGCACCTTCATTTTCCATTGTATAATGATGCTTAGGTTGGATTTGTGTAGTTCTTGAGTGCTTTTCCAACCTCTATTTAACGTTTTAAATGCAATTTTAAAAAGAGGCAAGGTAAGCTCTATTTCTTCTCTATCTTTGATGTTTTGAACAAGCTCTTGTAACTTTTTATCAAGCTCTGCTACGAGTTCCGCTATATCTTCAGGGGGAAGTTTAATTGTTGCATTTTTGTTACCTGATTGATTCCTTTGTCTGGGTGGCAAATAGTGATGGTGGTTGGAGTGTTAAACCAGCAAGTCCCTTTGCTGCCGCCATGTTTATCAAACGCGACAAGCAAAGGGGCGGTGTTTTTTGGTTTCCCTCCAACCAAGATGTCAAAGGCATTTTAGGAACAGCGCGCCCCATTAGCTATTTTGATGGGGAAATCGATCATGAAGCAAATCGCCTTAACCAAGCCGATATTGCTACCTTTATTCCAGCACGGCTTAGCCAAAATGCCCATGGAAAAATTGTCGCCAATGGACGTATTTTATGGGGCAACCACACCACCTCCAGTGACCCATTGTGGCGCTTTGTCAATGTGGTGCGCACCCGTGCAGCCGATGGCAGGGCTTGGTGGGAGCGCGCTGCGTCTTTTTCACCCGATGACTTTACTCATGGCAGCATTTCGAGGGGTTGCGGTTTCAGGTGCAGCATTGGTGAGTATCTTTGGTTGGATCGGGACAGTGATCGAAGTGGTTGGGGTGGGTATTTCCTCTGTTGTGGGGGTATTTTTACCCCAATAGGGGCTGTGGTTGCTGCTGTTGAGGCTGTCATCCTTGCTGCGGGTTTTGCTTTGTGGAAATATTGGGACCGTTTTTCTTCTTTTATG
>NZ_JBHIRH010000008.1:0-88785 GCF_042196945.1 Bartonella sp. AA81SXKL
TGGATAAATGGGCGGCTTATGTCACGGGTCAAACCTAAAATATGGGGTGAATAACCCCATTATCTGTGGATAACTTTCTCTCTCTTGTCTCTCATTCTTTCTCAATAAGATTCATCACGTATCACATCAGAAATTATATGATAAAATATTGTTTTCTATAAATAAAATACCTTCAAAAATGAACCAAAATGTGGTTAATAAATAGTTGTGATTTGTTACCATTTTTTGATAGAAAGGATTTTAGAATGACAGAAAATGATATTCTTTTGACAGACCGTGAAAGTGCAAAATTGCTTCATATGAGTGTTTCAACATTCCGGCGTCATGTTACCAATGGCTCTCTCCCAAAACCTTTAAAATTTGGTTTTTTATCACGTTGGTTACAATCGGATCTTTTGAATGTCATCGAGCAAGCAAAACAGCAACGTCAAACTGACGCGGCATAAAAAAACCTTGTCACGTAAGGACGGACAAGGCTTTCTCAAACTCATCAACCTAGAGCTTTATTTGGTGTAAATTCAAAGCTTTCTCTGCTGAAGCAAGACTTAAGGTTCGCATTCAAGTTGTTCTGAATGTTTTTTACAATAAGGGCTATTTAAGCGTCTCTCAACACTTCGCTGAGGCATGACAGCACCAGGACGACAAATCGGAAGATTTTCTTCTTTAAAAGTATAACACCATCCCCCTTCATGTTCATCTTTATAGTGGAATCCTGATTGAATCATGCAAGCATGGACTGTTGCCTGTGCATTAATACTCTGCTCTCTGCTTTCTGAATCCTCATCATAAGGCGTTGGCATTCCACATTCTAATAAAGCTTTTCCTATCTCAGTAAAATCTGCTCCTGGCTTCTCCCACATATACATATACCCTGGAGCAGGCTTAAAAAAATTACACCCAGCTATACTTAACAGGATTATCCCGCTTAATAATCTTAAAATGTGTTTCATTTTTTGCTCCATGAATTAATTGAATCAATTTGTATCCGGTGAGATGAACCATAATCATGTCTACATGCTCGATCCGCATTTGCATAACAAACATGAGGACTTGGATAATCAAATAGTACTTTCTTTGCCTCTTTAACTGCGTTACTACCAAGGGGACTCTTGTCAAAAGTAGCGGGATTTTTGCCAAACACAACACCAACAAAATCATCTGCATGGTTTTCCAAGCCGACAGTGGTTTTCTTTCCATCCCTTAAGATATATAACGTATCTGCCATGTCTTGAGTATTATAAGCTGGACCAAAAAAATTAACCGTTGTTTCCTTTGCTATACCGTGAACACCATGCTTTACTAAATCATGTGATCCATTTCCTGCTGTTATGGTACCACGACTATGGGCATCATCATGCAATCCTGTATTGCCATAAAGATACATTGTATCCTGGAATTTCTTGGTTGAATTGGTCAATCCAAAAAAATCTACCTTCCAGAAACTTCTGAAAAATCGCTATCCCTACTTCCACTTCCCAGTCTTCAGCTTCTGGGAAGTATGTAAAATAAAGGGGACCATGATCATTGTCAGCAAACTGGACAGTATAACGCGCAGCATCATCTGGTGAGGTAAAAATACCATTGTAAAACATATGAACCTTGCCATCAGAACCTTTTTGTAAATGTTTTTCTTCTTCTGGTGTTAAATAGTGATACAGAGGTATTTTTCTTCCATAGCTGTCTTTTATATAGTTTCCATTTTTATCTGTTGCATAGAGGACATTGCCATTTTCATCATGCTCAACCTCACCCTCAGGATGCTCTTTGAGATATGCGAATTCACGTATTTTGTCCCAGTATCCCAATCCTTCATCCGATAAATCATTGATCATATCTACGCGATTATGCACTGCTCCCTCAAGCGGTGCGACATCTAGCTGTCCTACTGCTTGGTGGGCTGTAGCGGTGTTGCGGTTGAGTGCATCAATGATTTGTCCAGCATCTTGCCCCATCGCCCTCTGTCCAGTTGTATCAGTAAGGATGATAGTCCCATCGCTGATCGCAGATTTGGTTTCCCCTTCTGCTCCATCCTTGGCTTTGCCGTGATTTAAAACATTCTTGGCAATGTTCTTTATCGTGTCATTCCCAGAAATGCTAAACCCATGGCTGCTGGCTTTAGCATGCGCACTGTTGGTGATATCACTGGTGCTAATGCTTCCTGTGGTCAGGCTGTTTTTGTCCGCTGAGGCTGTGCTAGCAATAATGCCTCCGGTTAGGGTCGTTTTGTCTTTAACAATGATATTAAAGCCGACATCACCCGCTTTGATGCCTGATTGCTCCACAACACTATGATAATCGCTAGAGGATTTATCCTTTTGGAAAGAGGCACTCATGGAGCCCCCACCTATTTACTAAGGAAATTAAACGTGTGTAACATCAAACATATCATCATACAGTCTGCTAAAGATGAGAGCTTTGTTTTTTACCATTGGCTATGAAAGAAAATCCTTTGAGGACTATTTCAATCAACTTATCAAAAATAATATTAAACTTTTGTATGATATTCGTAAAAATCCAATAAGCAGAAAATACGGATTTTCAAAAAGACAATTAGAGAAAGTTGTAAACAACATTGATATTGAATATATGGCATATGCCTGAACTTGGAATCGCCTCTGAAAAACGAAGAAATTTGAAAACACAAAAGATTATGATCGCCTTTTTGAAGATTATCAAAATACAACTCTCAAGGATAATTCTTGTGCAATAAACAAATTATATCAAATTTTTTTAACAAAAAGCGCGTTGCAATCACCTGTTTTGAAGCCAATGTATGCATGTGTCATAGAGGACAACTCGCATTAGCTCTCATTCCATTGCCTGATTGGAAATATGAAATTAAGCACATCTAAAAAATAAATTTGCATATTTTTTTAAAATGGGAGTGCCCATATGCCTCCCAGCCCCCTACCCATTCCTAACAACTTTTAAGTGATGCATGATTCACGCTACGGGTGAATTCTGCGCAAATCAAGGAAAAGAAATATGAACTGACCGATGAAACAATTGAGGTTGGTGGATACATTACACTTTACCGCATCCGTGCTTTGAGAGACTTTGGAGATGTAAAGGCAGGTGATCTTGGCGCTTTTACACAAAAAGAAGACAATCTAAGTCATGATGGCAATTGCTGGATAAGTGATGATGCAAAAGTCTATGGTTATGCCAAGGTTTTTGGGGATGCACATGTTTACGGTGGCACATTTATTAGTGGAAAAGCTAAAATTTATGGAAATACTAAAATTTATGACAGTCCATTGATTTCCATCAGAGCAAATATACGCTGGCTATTAAACAAGCGCAAAATGGCATCTCCAAGAAAATAAACAGACTTACAAAAGGCTCTTTCGATTGGTTATTGCATCAGTATTTACAAAGCATGCAATGGCATAATCAATTAGAATCTACTAAAAAAATTAAATATCGAATTCTGAATAATGTTTCTAAACATATCGGTGATCGTGCATATAAAAGCATAAACAAACAACACATTCTTGAAGCCGTAGATAGAAGGCGAGAGACCCCCGCGGCGGTAAAACATTTTTTGACCTCTTTAAACAGTCTCTTTAATTGGGCGGTTGATAATGATCTTTTGAATAGAAATCCTGCTTTTAATTAAAAGCACCAAAATCTTTAAACAGTGGGGGATTACTGCCATGGCTAGAAGAGGACATAGACAAATATTATCACCGTTGGTCACATGGTACACATGAACGCGTCTGGATTGATGTTCTTCTTTATACAGGCTTGCGTCGTGGTGATGCCGTTCGTATCGGCTGGAAAGATATCACAACAGATAATATTATTCATTTAAAAACAGAAAAGAGCCAATTTAAAACAGATGTTTTTCTTCCTATTTTATCAGAACTAGAGGAAACCCTTAAAATTGGTCCCATAGGTGATGAAACATTCATTTGTGGTAAAGGTGGAAATAAGCTTGTCAAAGAAAGTTTTGGCAACCTCTTTCATGAAGCATGTAATGCGGCGGGTATTAAAAAATCAGCGCACCGATTGCGAAAATTAGCAGCAAAACGTGCTGCCAATGCTGGTGCTACGGTTTCACAAATGAAAGCGCTTTTTGGCTGGACAGAAGATAAAATGGCATCCCTTTGTACCAGAACAGCCGATAGAAAACGACTTGCAATAGAAGCAATCAAAAAGCTACAAAAAAGTTAGAGCAATGGGCAGCAGCTAAAAAAACAAACAAAAGCACCATCAAAATTATTAACGAAATCAAAGCGGCGTTTGAGGTGTATCAGAAACAAGAAGAGAAATAGGTGGTTGTGCCTGTTGCTTTGTTTGCCATAAATTATAGTTTGTTTGCATATCCAACCAAAATTTTGCTTTACTAAAACCAGCTAATTCTAATTTAATAGCAAGCTCGGTACTTATAGAAGCATGTCCGTTAATCACTCTTGATAAAGAAGCTCTTGTCATATGGAGATGATCAGCTAATTTTTGTATTGTTATCCCCATTTCTTCTAAGAAAGCTACTTTCAGAACTTCACCCGGATGTGCGGGGTTATGCATCATTTTTTTTCATTCCTCTCATCAATGGTAATCTTGATAATCAACAAGCTCCACATCTGTTCCTATAAAGCGAAAAGTAACACGCCAATTTCCATTCATCCATATAGAATAGTACCCTGTAAGTTCACCTTTAAGAGGGTGTATTTTAAAGGCAGGCGCTCTCAACATTTCAGGCGTAGTAGCACTTGTTAAAGCCGTTAAGATAACGCGTAATTTTTTACGTGATCTGGTCAAATAGCTTTTGTGGAACCTGTTGTATAAAATAATTTTAAGCCCTTATGTTTAAAACTCACAATTGCCATATACTGCCCCTTGTCGTATATCATTGCTATACGGTTAATAACAATAAGAGTCAAGCCCATGTTAGAAATATCTGATTATATATCTGGAAAAAATGGATGGGAATAAGTGATAAAAAAGCTTCAAAAAGGTTAGGGATAGACACCCAAAAAAACATAACAGAATCAATGATTATAAAATCCCTTACTCTTGTAATAAATTATTGATTTTAATTGCCTTTTTTACACTCTTTTAGTGGTGCAAAACTATAACGATGTAATCCTATAACTGGTCCATATTTATCAAGAGCTGTACGATGCGCTAGCGTTGCATAACCTACATGCTTCTCTAAACCATACCCTTTATAAACTTGTCCTGCACATTCCATCATCCGGTCACGCGTTACTTTTGCAATAATAGATGCGGCTGCAATGGAAACCGAACGCTGATCACCCTTAATCAACGCCATTGCAGGACAGGACAACTCAGAAGGAATATCACGCCCATCAACAAGGACATAGTGGACTGGAATGGCTAATCCTATAATACAGCGACGCATTGCTTCTAAAGTTGCTTTTCTAATATTGGATTGATCAATTGTACGAGCACAAAGACTGGCAACTGAAACCGCTAATGCACTTTGCAAAATTTCATGATAAAGTCTATTTCGTTGGAGAAAAGAAAGTTTTTTTGAATCATTTAACCCATTAGGAATACGATCTTTATCCAAGATAACTGCTGCTGTTACCACAGGTCCAGCGAGAGGCCCCCGTCCTACTTCATCAACACCTGCTATATGAAAAAAACCCTGTTTTTGCAAATACAATTCGCACGAAAAATTTGGTTGTAGCGGAAAATTAAACATCTTTGATAAATCACAAATACAACAAACATACATCTATTTCTGTAAACTGATCATTTTTTGCAAGCATTACAGTTTTAAATGGCTCTTCAAACATTCCGCGAATTCTTGCACAAAAAATAAAAAAACACATTTCTTTGGTTACCCTCTTTTATTATGTATAATAAAATCATGATGAAATAAAAGCTTTTATATTTATTTATCAAATAGTTCCTAAAGTCATGATAGGTTTTATAAACCAATTTGGGTGCATTGATTTGATAAAAAGAGCTGCTTGTTGCGCCGTTTGTTTATTTTTAAAAATGCCAAAGCAAGTTGCTCCCGTTCCAGACATACGGGAAAAAAGAGCCCCACATTCATCTAATATAGATAACACTTCAGCTAACTGAGGTGCTATTTTTAATGCAGGAGAAAAAAGATCATTACGCGTTTCTTGTAAAACTTCAACTAATGAATCAACACTCTTTAAAGCGTCTGTATTAATTTTTAAAGAAGGATTATGACGCTTCTCTAACGCTTTAAAAACAGCTTGTGTTGAAATCTCTTGTCCATGATTAACCAATACCATTGCTAATGAACAAGCTTCTTTTAGTCGTATCATCTCTTGACCAATCCCTTTAACCAAAAGCGGCTGCTGATACTTTAATGCACAAAGGCACATGGGAACATCAGCACCAAGAACTAAGCTCATTTTTGCTAATTCTTCGTAAGAGCAATCAAGATTCCACTGCCGACGCAACATGCTGATAACCCCAGCTGCATCACCTGAGCCACCACCAATGCCTGAAGCAACAGGTAATGTTTTTACAAGCCGAAAAAAAGCAGGTTGAGCACATTCCGGAAAAGTCTTATGCATAAAGTCCCGTGCGCGAATAACCAAATTGTCTAAATGAGAAACAAGCCCTTTTGCAAACGGCCCCGTCAAAACAAACTGATTATTTTCACAAGGTGCATAGTGTAGACAATCACCGCTAAGACTAAAATAAACCAAACTTTCTATTAAATGATACCCATCAGCACGTTGCCCCACAACATGTAGAGCTAAATTCAATTTAATAGGTGTAAATAAATAGGAATGTCTTTGGAACGAAGTTTGTACATTTGATATCATATGACGTAATATTCACTTACATAGGGTTCTTTTAAAAATTCCCCCCTTTTACCCATACTTTTAGCACGAGCCCTATAAACAGCTTGGAATATTCTTAATCGTTTTCTAAAAAAACAATAAATATAAAGAGTTCTCATACAAAATAAACGACATGTTCTCATTCATATCATTTCAAGCCTTTTTTCTTCTAGCATCTGTTTTTAGATAAAAATCTCTCTGGCTTGAATGATCCTTTCCATCACAAACCATAACGCTGCCAAAGCGCTCGCTCTTCTGCTGCCATCAATGCACTATCAACGACTGTATAAACCGTATGTGCCGTCACTCCTGAAGGCGTTTTAGGTCCTAAAAAACTTTTTGGAGGCATAATAAGTCGAAGTTTTGCATCATTACCAAAGCGCTCCTTAATAACAGAACGTACATCATTCAATCCATCAACCAGACCAAGCTCAACGCTTTGTTTTCCACTCCAAAACATTCCTGTAAAGAGATTCGAATCATCTGATAATTTTTCAGCACGCCGTTCTTTAACCAAATCGATAAAAGTTTGATGCACTTCAAGTTGGAGAGATTTCAAATGCTCAATATCCGCCTTTTTTTCTGGCTGAAATGGATCTAATGTAACTTTGTTCTTTCCTGCTGTGTATACACGCCGTTCGATACCAATTTTCTTCAAAAGTTCCGGAAAACCAAAGGAAGCTGAAACCACTCCAATGGAACCAACAATTGAAGAAGGATCTGCAAAAATTTCATCCCCTGCACAAGCAATCATATAACCACCAGATGCTGCAATATCTTCAATAAACACAAGAACCTTTTTATTTTTTTCTTCTGCCAAGTCACGAATGCGCTTGAAGATAAAACGCGATTGTACAGGTGAACCACCAGGAGAATTAATAATAAGTGCAACAGCCGGTGACTTTTTGTGTGCGAAAGCCTTCTCTAAAAGATTTGCACACCTACTGAGGGAAAGGGTACGAGATATAGATGCTGATGAATCCATAATTGCTCCTTGAAGGCGCACCACAGGAATTTCAAGTTTATCGGAAGAAAAACGGCGTGGAATAAAACTTTTAATAAAATCCATCAAAACAAAATCTCCTTATAAATTAAGAACAATTAAATAGGCAAGGACAACAAAAAGGAACAACGCTATAATATCCAAAAGCGCCAATCAATCCCCACATTACAACCAGAAATATAACTTCACCCAAAAGCTAAACCTCCCTAATGACAAAGTGTAGACTTTAAATAATAAACTAAAAAACACAAGATACTATTAGAAAAGTTCCCACAAGCTTATATATCCATTATTAATTGCATCAACTCGAGGTGAAAAAGTATGGTCATTACCTTCATGTATAACCAATGCCGGTAAAATAGATAAAGCTGCTCTGCTTCCTCGTTTTGCGTAAAATAAAAGACGAATTGCTGCTGTTTTCGCACGGGCATGCACAGGAATTATACAAATACCACCAAAACGCCCTTCTAAAGCACGCAAGATATCTGTCAGCGATTGTGGACGTGCAATGAGCCCTAAGTATCCACCTGGCTTAACAATAGCTGCTGCACTCCGCAACCAGTTATCAAACATTGCTTCAGACATAACATGTGCTTCAGATTTTTGTTTATCAGGTGTCTTACGATCGGTGGGATTATTAAAAGGTGGATTCATAATCGCAAAATCAAAGCTATTATCTATCAAACCTGCTTTTATACGGGCATTCCCTTTGAAGGTAACATCTGCTTCTAGCAAACAAATTCGGCTAGCAAATTGTTTATTTTGTTTTAGCATAAGCGTTTTTTGAGCGTAAGATACCATAAAAGCTGAACGTTCAACTAAGGTAACATGAACTTTCAGACAACGCGAAGCAACAGCCAACCCTGCAGCTCCAGCACCTGCGCCTAAATCAACAACCTTGCCCTTTAAATTACTTGGAACCAAACTAGCCAATAACATCGCATCCATTCCAGAACGATGACCATATTTATGGGGTTGAACCAAATAAAATTTTCCGCGGTGAAAACTGTCAATTGTTTCACCACTCTGATTCGTTGTTTTATCCATTTAAAAGCCTAATGTTCACCTTTATAAACTGCATTTTTGCCATTCAGCTGCTATTTTAAATTTTTTTATTATTTCATAACAACAAGATTACACTCGCTAAAGAACATTTCTTGCCAATAACATTCCAAGCTTACACTTCAAAGCGCCATCAAAAGCTTGAGTCAAAACCAAACCCCCTTTATGCTAGTAAATAAAGTAAATTTTATATATGTCCATTGCAATACTCTAGGAGTAAACACATTGAGCGCAGCTATCAAACCAGAACAAATAAGAAATAATCAAATTTCTCTTCAATCTCTTGTCAATCTTACTCAAAAAGATATGGAGCGTGTAAATCAATTTATTCTCTCTATGGCAAAATCAGAGGTTGAGATGATCCCTGAAATTTCTAACCATCTTATTTCATCAGGTGGAAAGCGATTACGCCCAATGATTACGCTCGCTTCTGCTCATATGTTCGGTTATCAAAGTGACGGACATATAAAACTCGCAACAGCTGTTGAATTTATGCATACAGCAACATTACTACACGATGATGTGATTGATGAAAGTAATTTGCGACGTGGAAAATCCACGGCACGGATGATTTGGGGGAATCAAGCAAGCGTACTTGTTGGTGATTTCCTGTTGGGTCAGGCTTTTAAAATGATGGTCGATGTCGGTTCCATAGAAGCGCTCTCTGTCCTAGCGAACGCTGCTGCAATTATTGCTGAAGGAGAAGTCATGCAACTTTCTGCTGCAAAAAATATCAAAACCAGCCCTTCAGACTATCTCAAAATCATCAATGCCAAAACAGCCGCACTTTTTTCAGCAGCCGCTGAAGTAGGACCGATTGTTGCTGGCTATGGACATAAAGAGCGTTCTTCATTACGTGAATATGGAACATCTTTAGGTTTAGCTTTCCAATTGATTGATGATGCACTTGACTATAGCGGTAGTGCTCAAAGCTTAGGAAAAAATATAGGGGATGATTTTAGAGAAGGAAAAATAACAATGCCTGTTATTATCGCATATGAACGTGGAAATATAGTAGAAAAAAATTTCTGGAAACAAGCACTTGAAGATGGCAATAACAATAATGAAGCCTTCGCATACGCGCAACACTTAATAGAAAAGTATGATAGTATCACAGATACAATAGAACAAGCACGCATCTACGGAAAACATGCAATTGATGCTCTTGTTCCCATGAACGAAAATCTTGCTTACAATGCTCTCGTTGAGACTGTTGAATTTTGTATTGCGCGCGTAAACTGAATTCTTTGCAAGAATCGCAGTATTTCTCAATAAAGTAATGAGATATGATCTATAAACAACACCATCGATTGATTATCTTGAAAAGGATTAGCTCCATGTGCTCTGCAACGGTATCCCGAATTTTTACCCTCTTTATCGTGGGTATCATGCTGATGCCATTCCCCACCTACAGTAAAATAAGCACCGCAATTCATACAAGCTCATTTACAGGTGCTTATTTAGCTGGAAGGGTTGCAAATCATGAAAATAAAACAGAACTTGCTATCAATTACTTTAAACAAGCACTCATTTATCAACCTGATAACATTGAAACACAAAAAGAGCTCCTTGAAGCTATGCTCTCGGTCGGAAACTTTAAAGAAGCTGTCCAACAAGCCCAAAAACTCAAAGAGCAAGATGTTATAACTCCCTTTGTTTCCTTAACTTTGTCAGTAGAAAGTCTCATCAAAAAAGACTATAAGAATGCCAATTTTCTTCTACAATCAAAAGAACCTCCGAAATCCAATAATCCAATACCTGAACTCATCGGTGCTTGGATTAAATTTGGATCTGGACAAAAATCTCAAGCAATCACTGATCTTAAGAAACTCAAAGGTCCTGTCTGGTATGACCTTTTTATATCTTATCATCTAGCACTTATGAGCGACCTTGCAGAACAGCCAAAGGATGCAAAAAAATATTTCATTAAAGCACTTAGTAACAAACAGGGGACTCTTATCGCTCCTAATACTTATGAGCGTATTATCATAGCCTATGCCTCATTCCAATTGCGCCATAATATGCGTAACCAAGCTCTTCAAACAATCCAACATGGTGAACAAATGTTGTCAGGTCGAGAAGTCCTTAAAAACTTTCGAGAAAAAATTGAAAAAAATTCTTTCTTAGAGAGAGTTATTAAAACACCTCAACAAGGAGCCGCCGAGGTATTATATAATTTTGGAACAGCCCTCAACCACAAAAACTCAGGGCGAATTGCACGTATTTTTAAGCAATTATCTTTCGCCTTATACCCTCAAAATGACGCAACACTGTTTCAGCTCGCACACATTTCTGCTAAATTGAACGATCCACATCAAGCAATTAAACTTTATCGCGCTTTATCCCCTAAATCTCCTTATTATAAAGATGGACAACTTCATCTTGCATTCCTTCTTGCCAATAACAACAATTACAAAGAAGCAATAAAATTACTCACATTGTTAAATAAAAAATTTCCCAATGATCGTAATATTTTGATAACGCTCGTTGCTTTTTATATGCAGGACAATAAATTTCTTGAGGCCATTAAAACTCTAGACTACGCTATTACAAAGATAAAAAACTTTCAGCAGGACGATTGGAAACTCTTTTATCAGCGTGGTATTGCTTTTGAACGTTTAAAGCAATGGTCAAAAGCAGAACTTGACTTGCGAAAATCACTTGAATTTTTCCCAAATCAACCGCAGGTTCTTAATTATTTAGCCTATTCCCTTGTGGAACGTGGTGAGAAGCTTGAAGAATCGCTCCGTATGCTACAAAAAGCCTCTGCTTTACAAGCTCACAACAGCCATATTCTCGATTCTTTAGGGTGGGCTTATTATAAACTAAAAGAATATAATAAAGCAGTGCAAATATTAGAAAATGCTGTCAGATTACAACCTGAGGACCCAACACTGAATGATCATTTAGGGGATGCCTATTGGAAAGTTGGGCGTAAACGTGAAGCAATCTTTCAATGGAACCACGCAATTGACGGAAAACCAGAAAATTCTGAACAAATTCAAGAAAAGTTGAAATTTGGTTTGCAATAAACGATGCTTAACCATAAACCACATGAATAATAAATAGAGAAACTAAAATTACTTTGGTTTTTTGTTTAGTCCAATATAAAGAGTATAAAGCGTGAAACTACCTGAACATCTTAACCCCAAACGTTCTTTTCAGGGACTAATCTTAACTTTGCAAAATTATTGGGCACACTATGGATGTGCAATTTTGCAACCTTACGATATGGAAGTCGGAGCTGGGACTTTTCATCCAGCAACAACATTACGCTCTCTAGGACCACGCCCTTGGAAAGTTGCTTATGTCCAACCCTCTCGACGTCCAACAGATGGCCGATATGGTAAGAATCCAAATCGTTTACAACACTATTATCAATTCCAAGTGCTTCTCAAACCCTCTCCGCTCAATCTACAAGAACTTTATATAAAGTCGCTACAAGCTATCGGGCTTGATACAAAACTGCATGATATTCGCTTTGTTGAAGATGATTGGGAAAGTCCCACTCTTGGTGCTTGGGGGCTTGGATGGGAATGTTGGTGCGATGGAATGGAAGTCTCTCAATTTACTTATTTTCAACAAGTGTGCGGCATTGAATGCGCTCCTGTTTCAGGGGAACTCACATACGGTCTTGAGCGTCTAGCGATGTATATCCAAGGGGTTGATAACGTCTATGACCTTAACTTTAATGGTTTGGAGGGAGAAAACAAAATAAGTTATAGAGATATTTTTTTACAGGCAGAACAGGAATACTCATATTATAACTTCGAATTTGCTGATACAAAACTGCTCCATCAGCACTTTATCGATGCAGAACGCGAATGCAGCGCACTTCTTGATGCTGGAAAACCAAATAAAGAAAATGTATTCCATCGCTGTGTTTTTCCTGCCTATGATCAATGTATTAAAGCAAGCCATATCTTTAATCTTTTGCAAGCACGTGGCGTTATTTCTGTAACCGAACGACAAAATTACATTCTTCGCGTTCGTAATCTCGCCCGCCGTTGTGGGGAAGCCTTCTTACTCACAGAAGCTGGACAAATATATACTGGAGAAGCCTAATGTCTGATCTTCTTCTTGAACTTTTCAGTGAAGAAATCCCTGCACGTATGCAACGAAAAGCTGCTGCTGATCTTAAAAAATCTGTTACAGATCAACTTGTGAATGCTGGATTGATCTATGAAGCTGCTCGTGAATATTGGACACCTTGTCGGCTCACATTGGACATACGCGGACTTTCCATACGCTCCAAAGATATCCATGAAGAACGCAAAGGTCCCAGTATAAAATCACCACAGCATGTAATTGATGGTTTTCTACGTGCAACAGGATTAAACGATATTTCTGAAGCGCATATTGGACATGATGATAAAAAAGGTCATTTTTATATTGCTAAAATTGTTAAAAAAGGTCGAGCTGCAGAAGAAATTATTGCCGATATTTTACCGGATATTATCCGCAACTTTCCGTGGACGAAATCTATGCGTTGGGGAAAAGATTCAGCACAAAGTGGTACTCTGAAGTGGATTAGACCTTTACAAAACATTCTTTGCATCTTCGGACCAGAAATTGGTGAAACACATGTTATTCCGTTTACAATTGGTTCTCTTAAAAGCAATAATTTAACTTATGGTCATCGTTTCTTAAGTGATGGAAAGCCATTTCAAGTGCGCCGCTTTGATGACTATGTTACTCAACTTGAAACCCATAAAGTCATTCTGGATGCCGAAAGACGAAAGAATATTATTTTAGCTGATGCCCAAAATCTCTGCTTTGCAAACGGTTTAGAACTGGTTCAAGACAATCCCCTCCTAGAAGAAGTTGCTGGTCTTGTTGAATGGCCTGTTATCTTGATGGGTGATTTTGACCAATCATTCCTTGATATTCCTCCAGAAATTATTCGCTTGACCATTCGAGCCAATCAAAAATGTTTTGTCACCCGCAAACAAGGAGAAAAAGTAAAACTTTCTCATCATTTTATTCTCGTTTCTAATATTCTTGCAAATGATGAAGGCAAAGAAATTTCGAAAGGAAATAGTAAGGTTGTCCGTGCCCGTCTTTCTGATGCACTTCATTTTTGGCAAACCGATCAGCGTGATTTGCCTGATCTTCAACAATTGGAATCTTCTATAAAAAAATTTCAACTTGATATAAAAAAGCCTCTCGATCAAAGAATGGCACGACTTGATCATTTGAATGTAACTTTTCATGCTAAATTAGGTACACAAGGAGCAAGGGTAGAACGCATTGCTACACTCGCACAAGAAATTGCCCCTTTGATACAAACAGATCCTCTTTTAGCAAAACGTGCAGCCATCCTTGCAAAAGCTGATTTGCAAACAGAAATTGTCGGAGAATTTCCTGAACTACAAGGTGTTATGGGGAAAAAATACGCCCTTCTTCAAGGGGAAGATCCTCGCATAGCTGTAGCAATCGAAGACCATTATAAACCTCAAGGACCAACAGATCGTCTTCCACAAGAACCACTTGCTATAACCGTTATGCTCTCCGACAAAATTGACATGCTCGTTGGCTTTTGGCTCATTAATGAAAAACCAACGGGCTCAAAAGATCCCTATGCGTTAAGACGAGCAGCATTGGGAATTATTAGGCTTGTACTTTCGCGAGATTGGAAAATCAATCTTATGCCACTGTTTCAGTTAGCAATGAATCTTTTCTTACAACAAAAAAATAAATATGAAATCTCTCAAAGAGAAAATTCACAATTGATGAATCTGCTTCCAGAAAAAAATGAATATATTTTATCAGACCTGTTATTCTTTTTTCATGACCGTTTGAAAATCTATCTAAAAGAGGAAGGTGCTCGTTACGATGCCCTTGAAGCCGTTTTAAATAAAGATTCTGATGATTTTTTATTGGTTGCACGTCGTGTCGAATCGCTTATCGCTTTTATCAATACCCATGATGGAATGAACTTTGTAGCCTCTGTAAAACGTACTGCCAATATTCTTGAAAATGAATTTCAAAAAAGCACAACAATAGCGAATGAAATTAATCCTGAGCTCTTTGTCGAGAAAGAAGAAAAGCAGCTCTATCATGCAATCTGTGAAGTAGAAAGAAAGGTTCTTGCCCCCATCAATGCAACAAATTTATCATTTGCCCTCAGTGTGCTAGCGCCACTTGGAAAATTGATTGATATATTTTTTGAAAAAGTATTGGTGAATGATAAAAAACCTGATATTCGTGCTAACCGTCTTGCTCTTCTCAAACGCACTTACATTGTGACACAATCGGTTGCAGACTTCTCAAAACTTGTCATTTAAAATCAAAATACCCTATTAACTGATAAAAACAATGAAGATAATTTTTTCTTTTTTATGACTTTTATTAATTAATATTGAGAAAATTATGCAACCAAAGAGAGTGTTCTTTATCTCTCAAATATCATTAATTAAGATATGTTTTCATTTTGATAAATGATTCTTTCTCAAGAGACTCTTTGATAAGTTCATCAGCCTTGTTAGAATCTATTTCCCTTGCAATAAGGGTACGTGCTGTAGAAATTGCCAAATCAATCGCCGATGAAGAAACCATGCGTATTGCATCGGCTTCTGCTTGGGCAATTTTTTGTTCTGCCAATTTATTGCGGTTTTTTACATATTCTTCTGCTTTTGCACGGGCCTCAGCAATAACAGATTCAACTTCATGCTTTGCTGCTGCAATAATTTCTTGCGCATCTTTTTCTGCTTCTGCATGTTTGCGTTGATATTCAGCCAATATTTCCTGTGCCTCTTCACGAAAACGCAGCGCCTCATCCAGTTCATCTTTGATACGTTTCGCGCGTGCATCAAGATGGTGTATAACCCTCTGTGGAATTTGGAAATAGACTAAAAGAGCCAAAAAAAGAACTAACCCAACAAATGCCCAAAAAGTATCAGTCATCTTTGTCTTCCTCCATAATCCGCAGTTTTAACAACTGAACGAACAGCCTCTTTGCTGATATCAACGTCAATCAATTTTTTCACAATTTCAAGAGCTACTTCTTCAGCGATAGAACCAACATTTTGCATCGCTTTATCCCGAATTTTTGTTATCTGTTTTTCAGCATCTGCGAGTTTTTTCTCTAGACTCTCTTCAATTTCTTTCCGTTCAAGCTCTGCCTTTTCTTTTAATTCTTCACTAGCTACCTGCGCTATAGCCTGCGCGTTCAAACGCGCTTCCGCTAATTTCCGCTCATAAGTTTCAACAACAATGTCTGCTTCTTGCTTCATGCGCATTGCCTGATCTAAATCAGATGCTATTCGATCTCGCCGTGTTTCAATAACACCGCCAATACGTGGTACAATTACACGGGAGATAAAAAGATAAAAAAGTACGAAAGAAATTGCCAACCAGAAAAAATGCGAACCAAAATGCACAAAATCAAAAGGCGGAAACACACGATTTGCATGCTCTGCCACCTTTTTAATATGTTCTATCGACGTTTCAGTGTTCTGTGCATAAGCGCTTGAAACAAACATCCTCTTTCATCCTTTAAATAGCTTATTAAAGCCCTCTATAACCGATGATAACTGACTAACATCTCTCTGGCATCTCTCTGGTTAAGAGCCTAAAAGGGTAAATCTTTCCTCATGCAAGAACAGATATACCCTTTTGATGATGATTAAACCCCAAAAAGAAGTAATAAAGCAATGAGCAATGAAAAAATTCCCAAAGCTTCTGTTACAGCAAAACCAAAGACGAGACGTCCAAACTGACTATCTGCTGCTGATGGATTTCGTAATGCACCAGAAAGATAGCTACCAAAAATATTACCAAGTCCTAAAGCTGTTCCAGCCATACCAAAGCAAGCAAGACCAGCACCAATATATTTTGCTGCAAGCACCATTTCCATGTTATTCTCCTTTAAAGCGAAATTGCATTATTCGACGGAAAACCGCCAGTTCTATTAATGTCCTGGATGAATTGCATCATTAAGATACATACAAGTTAAAACCGTAAAGACGTAAGCCTGAAGAAATGCGACCAAAAACTCAAGAGCAGTAATTGCTACAGTCATAATAAGCGGTAAAATCGAACCACCCACACCTACGAGTCCTACCCCAATCATTGAAACAACAAACCCAGAAAACACTTTAAGCGTAATATGACCAGCAAGCATATTCGCAAAAAGACGAAGAGAAAGACTAATTGGACGGGAGAGAAAAGAAATAACCTCAATCATTGTCACCAGAGGTAAAACCACAACAGGAACTCCACTGGGAACGAACAGTTTCAAAAAACTGACCCCATGCTTATAAAAGCCATAACCAATCACCGTCAAGATTACCACCATTGCTAACGAAAACGTGATCATGATTTGAGACGTAACCGTATAAAAATAAGGAAAGAGACCAATAAAGTTAGCAACCAAAATAAAAGTAAACAGAGAAAAAACTAAAGGGAAAAACTGCATTCCCTGCACACCAGATGATTCCCGCAGAGTCGATGCTACAAATTCATATGCCATTTCCGAAAGAGACTGCATCCGCGTTGGAACCAATCCACGACTCGATGATGAAATAAAGAGAAAAATAGAAGTTACAACAACCGTGAGGACTGTAAACAATGATACATTTGTAAACGATAAATCCATATTTCCTATGGAAATCTTAATCAGCCTTGAAACCTCAAACTGATGAATAGGATCTGGAGCGTGTGCTGTCACTTCAACCTCATTTATCGGACCTCTCATTGGCCCCTTTATCTTGTTTATCTTGGCGCAATACGCCTTTTTTTCCTAATTGACTGGAGGAAACATACCCCACAGACCGAAGAATACTCAATACACCCGCAGCAAATCCAAAGAAGAGAAAAAATACCAATCCCCAAGGCCATGAACTTGCTAACTTATCAAACCCCAACCCCAAAACAATACCAACTATAATACTTGCCAAAAACTCACTGGAAAGCTTAATTGCACCTGCCATCCTTCCTTGTGATTTTTCCCGCTTACTCTTATACTCCCGCTTCTTTAATGCTTGCTTGCGCACTAAAGCTACGCTTAAGTTCCTACTACGACATTCCAAATCCTCTGAATGAAGACACTCTCCTTGCTTTTTCTCTTCAGCCTCCTTACGGCTCATAACGGGTTTCTCGCCCATCGCCATCATTGGCTCCTTAATTAAAAAGCAACGTAAGAATACATTTCATAAAACCGTGTGCATCATATTGTTCCCGAATTTATTCGTCAAGATACTAAAAGAAATCTATCACAAGTTATCGTATAAATTTCATTGCAGAAATAACGTATTTTTCAATTTACATGCTTTCTTAAAAAGATATTCTAAGCACCTAAACCGATTTCACGACAGCACCCGTGAATGTATAACGAAAAGTTCCCGTGAATAATATAAAACTTATAGAACAACCATTTTACGCTTAACGAAAGGTGTAAACTAATACCATCTTATTTTCCGGCTCCCAATGTTATATCAGTCCTAGTTTTGAAAGAGAACATAGAAAACTAAAAACAGTATGAGAACGTTGGTTTTCTCCTTTTATTCGAATAAACTTGCACTTTTCATTTTATGAAAATGATAATAATCAATGGTTTCTGTATGATCCTATTCGCAAAGTATTTTATATACACCATTACAAGCCTCATCACGAAATGAGCTTGAGGGTATTAAGAGAAGCTCCTTTAAATACAAGATATTAATAAATCAAAAATTTCAAATAGATTAAGCCAATAGAACACAATAAAATTTAAATATGATTACCATACCACTTTATACAATTTTAATCTACTTTTATAAACTTCGCTCCTTACAATTGAATATCTGTGGATTCAGCAAATATTTTTGCTTTTTATTCAGACAAACAAGCAAAAGCGCTTATTCATAAGCTTTATTTTTATGAAACGATAATCTAATGCTGCTTTTCAAACAAGCATCATAATTATATTCCCCTACCCTCATATTGTGCATCTATTCTTGCACTTAAATAACCCATTAAGAGGATTATGTACTCTTTCTTAAATACTCCCTATTAAACTCTTCTCATGACATGCAAATAAATGATCTTTATCAAGATGAGAGAGCTCTATTCAATAGCGCTCATGATAAATGATTATCAATAAAATTAAAACTTTAGCAAATAAAACTTTTTCTTTTATGAAAAGAAAGATCATTAAAAAACTTATTTTTAAGATTCTTAAGTATAGATTTCATTCACTTAAAAAATTAAAGAGTTATCATTTCTTCTTGGAACGTGTCGCAAAAGGATTATCAGAAGCTCGTAATGATATGCGAACGGGTATACCAGACATATCGAATGTTTCACGTAACCCATTGACAAGATAACGCAAGTACGACTGGGGCATACTTTTGGGGCGCGAGCAGGAAATCATAAATCCAGGAGGACGTGTCTTAACCTGTGTGATGTATTTAACCTTAAGTCGACGTCCAGAAACCGCAGGAGGTGGATGATGTGCCACAACAGTTCCAAGCCATTGGTTCAATTTAGCCGTCGAAATGCGACGATTCCATACACGGTGCATCATCATGACATTTTCCATCAGTTTATCAATCCCTTGACCATATTGTCCTGATAAAGGAACAGCTCTCAAACCACGAACTTGAGGAAGAAATCGCGCACATTTTTCATGCAAATCAATCAATGTGGTCTGACTGTTTTCAATAAGGTCCCACTTATTGAAAGCAATAACTGGAACACGCCCTTCACGAATCACAAGATCAGCAATTTGTAAATCCTGCTTTTCAAAAGGTATCGTTGCATCAAAAACAATGACCACCACTTCTGCAAAACGAATAGCACGTAAAGTATCTGCAACAGATAGTTTTTCTAATTTTTCTTGAATTCTCGATTTTCGACGTAAACCTGCAGTATCAAAAAGTTTAATATGACGACCACGCCATTCCCAATCTACAGAAATAGAATCACGCGTGAGTCCTGCTTCTGGTCCTGTTAACAATCGCTCTTGTTTCAACATACTATTGATAAGAGTGGATTTTCCTGTATTGGGACGCCCCGCAATTGCAATCCTAATGGGCTTACTTTCATCGTAAATAAGCTCCTCTTCTTCCAAATCCTTTACATCATCACCAACAGATGCAGGTTGTATCATTCTATCTTCTTCTTTGTTGTTGCCAAAAGCATGCTCTGACCCAACAGCATCTATAATTGCATCACGCAGATCACTAAGTCCCAAACCATGTTCAGCCGATATTGGGCACGGCTCCCCCAAACCTAATGACCACGCCTCATACTCTCCTCCTGTTGCCGCTCTTGACTCAGACTTATTGGCAACAAGCACAATTGGCTTTCCTGATTTGCGAACCAATGAAGAAAAATTTAAATCACTTGGTGTTATTCCGCTCTTTGCATCAAATACAAATAAAATAAGATCCGCTTCATCAATTGCAACTTTTGTATGAGAACGCATACGCCCCTCAAGTGTATGATCACCTGCTTCTTCCAGCCCAGCGGTATCAATCACATCAAAACGTAGATCTTGAAGTTTTGCCGCATGAATACGCCGATCACGTGTTACACCAGGCTTATCATCAACCAAAGCCAATTTTTGCCCAACCAAACGATTAAATAGTGTTGACTTCCCAACATTGGGACGACCAACGATAGCAATGGTAAGGCTCATCGATTTATTCCTTATTTGCCTTGCCCTCAGCTTGTATAAGCTCAAGCATCATTCGAGCCCGATCTGTTATTTTTAAACCCAAAGAACCTTCTTCAGAAATTTTCTTAAAATAATAAACCGCCTCATCCATTTTATCCGCCTTATAAGCAGCTAAGCCTAAAGCTTCTCTTGCAGACATACGCATAGGATCGGTATCACTTGCCATATCTTTGATGCGCTTTTCAACATCAGTTAATGTCCCTGTATCAACCAGAATATAAGCCGCCCGAATTTTTGCAACTTTCTGCAAAATCTGCGGTGCTTTCTCGTCCGCTGCAACAGAATCAAAGATCTCCACTGACTTAATAATATCACCTTTCTCCATGAGTAAAGAAGCCTCACGTAAACGAGCAAGAAAAGGATACCCCCCAAAATGAGAGGTTTTAACAGTTTCTAATTGCTTTATCGCTTTATCAAAATCACGTGTATCCGCAAGATCAAGACTCTTTACAAATGCATCACCAATATAACCAGCTTTCTTTATTTGTGTATGATGATAAACTTGATAAGCAACTATCATGAATATAAAAAGAATAGCTGCTCCAATAATTGAAAAACCATACCGTCTCCAAAAAGCAAGCGCCTTTTCCTGACGAAATTCTGCATTCACTTCAGCAATAAAACTATCATACGACATATATCATACCTTGAAAAAAGTTACTTCACCTATGCTTTTACGCATAAATGGATAAAGATGGTAGCCCTAATTAACTAAAAATCTTTAAATTGCTCGTTTATTTATTTTAAATCAACATGTAGCCAATTCAATCAGATTTTTGCAACAGTCTTAATCGAAAATGATGTAAGCACCCTGTTTGTTCACATTACAGCTTTTACATATATTGAGTCTTATGAAAAATTCACTGCCTTAATATTTATCATGATTGCCTATCATCTCAAGCGAACTTTCTCCCCATTATATAGAGGGATAATCTTTTGAAGTCTTCAACCGCAATCGTTGGTTGTATTGGATTATACAATTATAATAGAAAAACCAATTCTTGAAAAAACTTGAATAAACAGTAAATTTCCACGAATACCTACTAAAACCAAATAGATAAATCTTATCTGTATCAAAAATACCGAAGCGCCATGATTAAAGTGTGGTATAATTCCAAATCTTCAGTTAAAGTTCTATATACAAAGTGTATCCCTTCAGCTTATCTTCATGCGATTAACAACTTTTTATAATTGATCCTTAAAGTTTTTTAAAATATCCTATTGTAAGGGCCAAACCCACATAAGCATTGGAACAGCAATAATAACGATCAACACCGCCAATGGAGCACCCAAACGTGGATAATCACTAAAACGATATCCTCCTGGCGCCATCACGAGCATATTACTTTGATGTCCAATAGGTGTAAGAAACTCACAACCCGCACCAATTGCAACAGCCATCAAAAAAGCTTCAGGCTTATAATGAAGGGAATGAGCAAAACTTGACGCAATTGGTGCTACCATCATCACTGTTGCTGCATTATTCAAAAATGGCGTGACCAACATAGCTGTCACCAACATAAGTGCTAAGGCACCAGATGGTGGGAAAAATATTGCCAATTGGCTCAGCCATTGACCAATGAGATCCGTACATCCTGTTTTCTCTAACGCTTCACTCACTGGAATAAGAGCCGCTAATAGTACTAATATTTGGCCATCTAATGCCTGATACAGATCACGCGCGGGCAAAACGCGAAAGATAACCATTGCAGCAGCAGCAGAAAAAAAAGAAAACGCAACGGGAACAATATGAAAAGCTGTAAAAATAATTGCTATAAATAAAACAGCTAAAGAGATGAAACCATGTCGTAAATTTCCAAACACAATATTTCGTTTTGCTAGGGGCAGGCATTTCAATTCTCTTAACAAATTTGGAATAACTGCATCCTGTCCTTGCAAAACAATCACATCGCCAAGATGGAAAATAATATCATCAAGTCTTCCCCGCACCCTTTCATGTTGACGACTTAACGCAAGCAAATTTACATTATAGTGATCAAATAGGGAAAACTCTTTCGCACTAATACCAATAAGGGGTGAATTATGGGTGATGACTGCTTCAATAATATCGATGTCACTGTCCTTATCACCTGCAGCAATAGTTCGCCCCTTAGAAAACTCTAAACGAGCAGAGTTCATCACGCTATCTAACCCTGTATGCGACCCTTCCAGCAAAATAATATCATTTTCAGACAAAACAAAATCTGGTAACGGTGAAATAGATACTTTGTTTCTGATGATTTGAATCACCATAACATCACCACTTGATGGCTTAACCAAATCAACAATATTTTTTCCCACAATCGGTGAATTTATTGGAATATGCACTTCTGCAACATAATTACGAATATCAATGGCATCATCAAACGATACACCTGAACGTACACGCACAGGCAAAAGCCAATAAAAAAGAACCAAATATAAAACACCAGCCGTCGCAATAACCGCACCAACTGGTGTAAAATCAAACATAGTAAAAGGTGTTCCGGCTAAACGTTCTTGCATCGCTGAAATAACAACATTGGGAGATGTTCCTATCTGTGTCATAAGCCCCCCCAACAAAGAACCAAAGGCCATGGGCATCAAAAAGACAGAAGGAGAAACCTGAGAACGACGTGCAAACTGAAAAGCTATCGGAAGCATAATAGCCAAAGCACCAATATTTTTAACAAACATTGATAATACGACAACAGAAAGAACTAAAAAGGCTAATTGAAGACGCACAGATTTCACGTCTGGCCATATCCGTTGAATAATAAACTCCATTATACCAGAGCGCGATACAGCCGTACTGACAACAAACACACTCCCCACGATAATAACGATATCATTACTAAAACCGCTAAAAGCTTCCTTCGGACTGACAAGACCAAGGGCACAAGCTATTAATAATGTACAAATAGCAACAAGATCATAACGAAATCGATCCCAAATAAAAACAACCATCATGAGACCAATGATCGAAAAAGCCATTATTTGATTTTCTGTCATAACACTTACCTCTCCCCATTAAATTATAATGAACAAGAACATATTTTTTATGTTTTAAATATTCCTATAAACAGCAGCAAGATAAAAGCAGACATCGGAATATTTTAGGATAATTTTAAAGTGATAAAAAATTATGATGCGCATAAACTTACCTCTCCTTATTATGCGTTCTTTTCTATAAAGAGCTAAACTCAAAGAAAATTGATAAAAGTTGATAAAGCTATATTGCAAAAAAGATGAGAATAACTCTAATATAGAGAGTAGATAATTGTTGAAACTGGTACACGCTATATTTAAACCTTTGTCGTTGCTTAAAAGAATTTATCTTCACTCTCAATTCAAAGAGTGATAAAAATGAAAGAAGAAAGAATGGTCAATCTTAATAGTGGGTATCAAAGTAACCTCAGATATTGGCTCACTTGTATTATTGGATTTGTTGCTATCTTGGCAATTATAATTGTTGGTGGATTTTATATCGCAAAACCCTATCTTGACAGTTTTGTAAAACAAGAAATAGCCCGTCGTGGTATAAAAGCCCGAACATCTGAAGTAAGCATTCTAGGTAAAATCAATTTGAAGAATGTGACATTACCTGTTCCAGCTGGTACATCACTTAGAATTGGTGCCATTTCTGCCCGTCCTCCCCTTTCCTTTATTCCCGGAACTTTTACATTTTATAATGTTGATTTAAAGCATAATAATATTCATGTGCAAATTCCCCAAATTTCTCTTCGGAGTGTATCCTTAAAAGAAAAAGATAGAACGATAACATCACGGCTTTTACAATCAATGATGCGTATTGAGCTTTCCTCAATTATTGCTCCCAATATACAACTTTCTATAGAAAATAAAAATAACCGAATAGAAACGGTTGAAGTCAAGAATTTCCAGCTTTCTGATTTTAGAAATAACCATATCCATTCAGTTAGTATCAAAAATATGGATCTTAAAACGGTCGTAGCAAATGGTGCCAAACAGATGCAACTTATGGCTAAAAGTGATACAATAAAAGCCCATGATATCGACATCAACTATGCCTACTCTATCATTTTTGGAAAAAACAATGCTCTCAATCAAGGTAAAACCGTTACTGGCCCCATTTCTTTGAATAATATAAGTGTCGATATTTTTGAAGAAGCAGAAAAAAACAGCTCTTTCTTCCTTGGGCAGTTTAAAACATCTGGTTTAAAGATGAAACCGCTTGAGCAACCTCCTGAAAAATTAATCAAAGCTTATCTTAATGCAAGAAAAGAGAATAATAAAATCGCCGAAAAAGTAGCACAAAATGGTCTTCTTCTAAACATACTGCTCGCCATTACCTCAGCGGATGCCAAAGTTGATAATATCACCGTTGATATACCGCAGTTGAAAGCAACGCTCGAATCATTCCAATTCAAACCAAGTTTGTGGAAACAACCTATCCCTAAAAAGCTTTTTCTTTCTCTCAATAACCTTTCCGTTTTACCTAAAAAAATGAATGAAAAAGACTTAGATTTCTTCAAAAATCTGAACTTTGAGCGCTTTAATGTTTCAGGAAAAATTGATATTTCTTACGATGAAAAAAAACGTATACTCTTTCTTGATACAATGTCTTTCAATATGAAAAACGTTGGATCTGGGAACATATCGGCTAAGGTTATTGATGTTGATGAAAAGCTTTTTTCTGGTCAGAAAAATATAATGATTGCTGCGTCTCAAGACCTTGGCATCAATGAAATTGATATACAATATACGGATGCAGGTTTCATTGATAAGCTTTTTTCTTATCTTGCGCAAAATCTTAATGACAGCCAACATGATCTAAAAAAGGAACTTTATGACGATTTCTATCTAATGATGACGCAGACCCCAAAAATTCTGCTAAAAAATCATGACGAAGCAAAAAAAATTTCAAAATCCTTAGGAGAATTTGCTAAAAATCCACAAACATTGATCGTTAAAATTAAAGCAAACGATAATAAAGGTCTCGCAATAGTTGATCTCGAATCTGCTCTACAAAATGATCTATCTAAGGCTTTAAGCAAAGTACATCTCACTATTAAAAATGAAGCGTCGCGTTAAACATTTTGTGCTTTAAACATGATGATCTTGTCTATAAATTAAGAACTTTATTCCTCTTTTTTCTTTTGTATGATACAGAAGGTATCATACAAAGTCATTTATACAGAGAGTATAGAATCTAAAATTGACGATGCTTGGAGTTGTTCATGTCTGATTTATCTTCAAATCGCCTGCCTAATCGCGTTTCTCGTGTCACTAATCAAGCGCTTTCTGCTATCGAGCGTTTTCTCCATATTGAAGCTCTTAGTGGTGTTGTTCTTTTATTAGCTGCTGCTGCTGCACTTATTTTTGCCAATTCTAAATATGCTGCTTTCTATGAATCTTTTTGGCATACACCTCTTGGCTTTAATTTGGGTCATTTCACTCTTTCATGGGATTTACATTTCTGGGTTAATGATGCCCTTATGACTATTTTCTTTCTCGTCGCTGGAATGGAAATTCGACGCGAAATTCATGAAGGTGCTCTTGCCGATTTTAAACAAGCAATCTTACCAATTGTTGCTGCAATAGGGGGCGTTTGTGTTCCTGCAATTATTTACTTTATCTTCAATTTTAACGAAGGACATATCCGCGGTTGGGCTGTGCCAACAGCAACAGATATTGCCTTTGCTCTAGGTATTCTTGCTCTTCTAGGAAAAAAAATTCCTTCTAATCTTCATATTATTCTTCTATCATTAGCAATTATTGACGATATTATCGCTGTTCTTATTATTGCTTTTTTCTACTCAACAAACATTGATCCTAGCGGTTTAATGATTGCAGGAGCGGGTATTGCTTTGGTACTATTTTTTCAGTGGATCGGGCTTGCATCAGCATGGCTTTACATTTTACCTGGTGCAATCATTTGGTGGGGTTTAATGGTAACAGGCGTTCACCCATCGCTTGCTGGCGTAATCTTAGGGATGATGACTCCCGTTCTTCCTACCCGTACTCTTGTAGCGCCACTCACCATGCTCAGTAACGCTATGCAAATTCTTCAAGAAAAAAATACAAAAACAGATCTGCATCATATTTCAACAGCATTGAAAAAGATGCGCAAAGGACAACGGGCCATGATCGCCCCAGTAACACGTGTTCAAAAAGCATTGCATCCATGGGTTGCATACGGTATCATGCCAGTTTTTGCCTTCGCAAATGCAGGAGTAAGTTTTGCAAACTTTGATCTTTCTTCTGACAAATCATTCTTGATTGTTCTGGGTGTTGTCATTGGTCTTTTCATCGGTAAGCCTCTTGGTATTATCACTGCCAGTTATATAGCTGTAAAATCAGGGCTATGCCGCCTCCCCCCTCATATGACCTGGACAGGCGTTTTACTCATTGGTTTTTTAGCAGGAATTGGCTTTACAATGTCTATTTTTGTTTCAATGCTCGCTTTTAAAGATATTATTCTGCTTGATGCGGCAAAAATTGGGGTCCTCTGTGGCTCTGGTTTATCTGCTCTTATTGGTCTGGGATATGGATTTATTTATATTAAGCGCAATAAAGGAATTTCTCATAGTTCCTAACAAACTAACTGAAAATACATTTTTATGCAGAACTTTTAAAAAGCGATTTCGCTCATTTGTTGGGTTCGGACGATATTTAATGTAAAAGCTGTTGTCTCGCCTCATCTTTACACTTATAAAGGAGAAAACTAACATCATCATACTATTTACGAGCTTCTAATGTTGAAACACCTTTGACTCTTAAGAAGTCTTATAAGAGATATTTTATTCCTTTCTTCAATATTCTTTTACTCATGCACCAGCTCCACTCATGTTGTGCACAGAAATAATTTTAATTGTTTCAATATAAAAGGCTTCGTGGTTTCATAAAAGCTGCCTTTCGTCGAGACTATTATTCACTATAAAGAAAAAATTAATTATTATGAATCAATATCTTATGTTTAATTATACGAAACAGATAAGAATAAGCAAAGTTCAATAATCAGTTAAGTAATTCCATGGTTTATTTTTTTCCAATAAACCACCCTCCTCGTTACTGATTTTATTGCCGGTATTCTAAACAACTTTAATTTTATCTTCTTAAAAAGTACATTATTTTTGGGTAAAAATATTTAATTTATCATTATAAATCTTGAATAAAATTCAAATATCGTATGATTTTTTCATTTCAAATCTGTACATGATGAATCAATCAAGACTATTCGCTTACACGTCACAAGCCGAAGAGAAATATGGATTATTGAGGAAAGAAATAAGAATGCTTCATCATATCCATACAAGAGCTGTTCAACACGAAAACTAAAAATTAAATGATGACGACCAACTGACACCTTTGATCTAAGAAGGAGATGGGGGCCCAATAAATTTTACGTTACACCATCCACAAACGCCGTAATGGGCTTGGGGAGAAATATTTCTTTAAAACAAGCGCGTAAATTGGCACTATAATAGCGTTTTTTTTACGTGAAAGGCATATATGATTTAATAACGCAATAAACAAAAACGTGAACCAATGTGTAATATCCATTATTTAAAAGATATTGCTGTCAACCCCTTTGAAAGTTGTAAAGCAGAATTAAAAGGAAGTTGTAAAATGGAAGTTGGTTTTCACTTTTATGGCTTCATATTCTCCCCCAATTAGGTTTTATCTCCATTTCAGAAATTACCCCAACAGGTATACGCAACATCCTTGTTCCTATCTGGCATACAAAAACAGGAGTTGCTCGTAGTCCTCTTACCCGTCTCAATATATATCGTCAAACATGCATCTACGCTGATATTAGATATTGATACAGGTAACAAAAAACAAAAGATTTTTTTGGAATAACAACGTCATAACATTACTACTAGATTGACAATGGAGTGGAAAAATATTCCCGTTTTTTATCATCGACACATCGCTTGTCTCACTCCATGAAAGAATTAAACTTGAAGCATGCTTCCATAGGGAGCACTCTAGTTTACGTAATTAACTCGCGGGAAAAAAGAAAATCCTAGTCATTTAGACTATTCTAAAACATATGATTGGTGGAAAAATAGAGCATATATATCGTTGTTCTCCCCTTTTTCCGCTCTTATTTGATATTTATTTTCTTTTTGTTTAAAGAGCTCGCTCTATATTTCTTGATACCATAAAATACTCTTCATAGATAATTTAAAAAGCAATATTTTCGAGACTTTCAAATTATACAATGCCACATAAAATACAAGAAGAGTTTTGCTTACAAAGACCACCATTTGCAAAATATGTAAATATGATAAGAAACTAGCACAATATACTGCAAAAACGAAAGAATGTATTTCATGTGTGATTGGCAGTATGACACAGAAAATACTTATAATAGAGTAGTTAAGGGAAGAAAGTTAACCTAAAGAACATATGGAGGTATCAAAACTTTGAAAATCTTAATCATAATTCAAAAAAGAGAAATAGACATGAAAAAAAATTTAATTAATAAAATCATAAAAGCAACACACTGTAACATTATCATTAATTTTGATCTATATTTACATGATTTTATGAAAAGTACTTCTGAATAAGCTATAAACGCATAAGATATGGTAATTTTATAACTTATAGTGCAACATAAATATTGTCTATAAAGATATATTTTTTTATTGCCTCATAATATGGAAAAAATTAAATTTTCAAGATATACATAAAGTCATAAACAATCATTTGATGACAAACTAAACATCTCTAGAAAATACATCATCAATTCTATTTTTGGTAATTCCGTCACTAATCCAATGAGCGCCCATTTCTCTAAGATTTATAATATTAAATCTGTATTCACGAGGCTGTCCCTCATGTAACATGCATTCTTTGAATAAACGCAGTGCATTGTTCCTTAGTTCTATTAAGGCTTATCGTATAAGTCTTCTCCATCCCACTCTATAGGTTCTAAAACGTTTATAGACGGCATATTTTATATCCCTTCTTAAACAGAGTTTTTTACCTAAACATCTTTCTCTTGTAATATATAAGTGACCATTTTAAATTCATCATGAACAAGTTTAAAATAAGAGAGTTCTGCTGTATTAAATATTCCATTTAAGTTTAAAATATAAATTATCCTTAACAAAAATTATTAATTATATATTAAAGCTTTACGTTATTGAAACTCTGTTGAAACTAAAAAATACTTATCCCTTATCAAGTGCATAAACAGCATGTAATGTTCTAACCGCAAGTTCAGTGTAAGCACTATCAATCAAAATAGAAATTTTAATTTCTGAGGTCGTAATTGCTTGAATATTAATACCCTTTTCAGCCAAAGCCTTAAATGCTGTAGCGGCAACACCTGCATGACTACGCATTCCAATACCAATCACAGATACCTTGGCGAGATCGCTTTCAAATTGGAGAACATCAAATCCAATTTCTTTGCGATTCTTCTCAAGAAGTGTAACGGCTTTTTCTACATCTGATGATGGTACCGTAAAAGTCATATCAGTTTTTGAGCCATCTTCAGAAATATTTTGCACAATCATATCAACATTAATGCGTTCTTCAGCCAAGGGACCAAAAATTGCTGCCGAGATCCCTGGACGATCAGCAAGCCGCCGAAGGGAAATTTGTGCTTCATCCTTAGCAAAAGCAATACCAGTAACATTTTGTTGTTCCACAATTTCATCCTCATCGCAAATAAGTGTTCCAGAAGAACTCATTGGATCCTCCATGCCTAACGCATCAGGATCCTCAAAACTTGAACGCACAAAGGTACGAACCTTATGAACCATTGCCAATTCAACAGAACGAACCTGTAAAACCTTTGCACCAAGAGAAGCCATTTCTAGCATTTCTTCAAAAGCTACTTTTGGTAAACGACGCGCTTTCGGCTCTATACGTGGATCCGTTGTATACACACCATCCACATCTGTATAAATATCACAGCGATCAGCTTGTACAGCAGCGGCTATAGCAACAGCACTTGTATCTGATCCCCCACGCCCTAAGGTAGAAATCCGGTTATCCGGAGATAACCCCTGAAAACCAGCAATAACGGCAACCTGACCTTCCTGAAAACACTCGATTAAAAAAGATCCATCAATATTAGTAATACGTGCACGGCCATGCGCATTGTCTGTATGAATAGGAATTTGCCAACCAAGCCATGAACGTGCATTCACCCCCATTTCTTGAAGTGTCAAAGCCAACAAACCTGAAGTAACCTGTTCACCAGAAGCAACCACAACATCATATTCACGAGCATCTCTATGCATAGAGGAAGCATCACTTGTCCACTGAACAAGTTCATTTGTTTTACCAGCCATCGCAGATACGACAACGGCTACCTCATTGCCTGCATCAACCTCTCTTTTGACATGCCGTGCAACATTATGAATACATTCAATGTTTGCTACAGATGTTCCACCAAATTTCATGACAATGCGCGCCATTAATAACACTCTTACCTTTACATCTCTTATCTCAAACAGTAATGAGAATTAGATACTGTATCAATTAACCATTTTCTCGACATAGCGAATATCTATCATTTGTGCAAGTTTCATTATGATTATATTAATTTCTCTTGACTTTGTATAAAATCTACTTGACCTGATCATTAAAAATAAAAGGAAGGCAACATGATCGATGAAACACAAACAACTATTGATCAAAGTGAAATTGATCATTTTTCACGTATTGCTACAGAATGGTGGAATCCACAAGGAAAATTTCGACCTCTTCACCAATTTAACCCAACACGCCTTGCTTACATCAGAGAAAAAATCTGTTTAGAGTTTAATCGTGACCCTTCTTCACTTACGCCCTTTGACAATTTGAAAATTCTTGATATTGGCTGTGGAGGAGGCTTGTTATGTGAACCAATGGCACGTCTTGGTGCTATGGTTGTAGGCGTTGATGCTGCACAAACAAATATTGAAGTCGCAAAAACCCATGCAGCTCAAAATGACCTTTCCATTGATTACCGCACGACGACAGCAGAAGTACTTGCCAATGAAGGAGAAAAATTTGATATCATCCTTAATATGGAAGTTGTTGAACATGTCGCTGACGTTAATCTCTTCATAGCAGCTACAGCAAAAATGTTGAAACCACAAGGGTTGATGTTTGTCTCAACACTCAACCGCACATGGAAAGCATGGGGGCTTGCTATTGTAGGCGCTGAATATATTCTACGTTGGCTTCCTAAAGGAACCCATGATTATAAAAAATTCCTAAAACCTCTAGAACTTAAAAATTTCTTATCAAAAAACGCTCTGACTGTCATTGATGAGATAGGTATTACTTATAACCCATTAAACGACAGCTGGAATCGCTCAAAAGACATGGGCGTTAACTATCTCCTTCTTGCAAAACGGTCTTAAGAATATGTAATTTACAAATATTATATGCCTTGTAATAGAGAATTCAGCTTTCCCTCAGCCTCTAAAGCATAAAGATCATCACAACCGCCAACGTGATAATCACCTATGAAAATTTGTGGAAATGTATTACGTCCATTTGCACGCTGTACCATTTCTTGGCGAAGGGATGTGGAAGCATCAATATCTGTATACTTTACGCCTTTTTTATTAAGCAAATCACGTGCTTTTGTACAATAAGGACAACCAGGACGTGTATAAATTATTATCTCTTTCATAGTATTATCCTCCAATATTTTTTAATAATATTCATTTTAAATTCCTCTTAAGAAGAGGGAAAAATAGAATCTTCTTTGAGAACACGCGAAAATGTTAGCACATCAACCTGTCGTGCACCTGCATCTTTTAATGCAGCAGCTGCTGCTGTAACTGTTGCACCCGTTGTAAATACATCATCAATCAGCAAAACAGAACATCCTTTGAGATATTTTTTAACTTTATGCGAAACCTTAAAAGCATTTTTTACGTTAAGTTTTCTCTCTCTCGAAGAAAGACTAACCTGCGGACGGGTATGCCGACAACGAACAAGCCAACTCGGTTTTAAAAGCTTTTTTTGTGATGCTGCAATATAACGTGCAAGCTCAGCAGATTGATTATAACGCCTCTCCCAAAAACGACGAAAATGCAATGGAATGGGAATAATAACATCACAATCATCAATAACCTCGCGTCCAGCAAACATCATCCAATTGGCCATAAATGATGCCAATTCTATATGATCACCATATTTTAAGCGCGTTACTAAAGTTCGTGCAAGCCCTTTATGAACAATGACTGAGCGAACACGTGAAAAAGGATGAGTATTACGGAGTGCTTCACCACTAAGAAAACCTTCCCCCATATCACAAACAAAAGGAGTCCCCATAACAGGACAATAAGGTTTCGTGATAAATTGAAGTTCTTTCCAACATTCGGAGCAAATCGTACCATAAGTAGAAACATTTTGCTTACATCCAGGACAAATTGGTGGATAAAGCATCGTTTTCAAGCGTTCAACGAACTTACTTAGTATATCTCCGCTATTTAACGCCGCTTCTCGAAAATACAACATTATAAATTTAGGCTTTTACAAGTTTCCCTTAGAACAAAAGTTCCTTTGTATTTCCTCAATTTATAATTTTAATTCCTTTAAAAACTCTTACCTTCTATAAATTTATTTCTTTCATATTATAAACTTGACAGAGCTTGCACAAATAATGAACCTTTTCAAAATATATTCTTTCATAGATCGAAAGTGTTCTACAATATGTCGCATCCTTTAATTTTTGATCATAACCGCATTGAACAATTCCGAAAACGAGCCTTTCAAAAAGCAAAAAAAGGATGTGACTTTTTACTCTCTCACATGGCAGAAGATCTCTATAAACGCCTTAGCACTGTTGATCGCCTCTTTACATTAGCTCTCGATTTACACAGCCATACAGACCTTTCTGCGCAAGCTTTAATGAAATCTGGAAAAGTTTGTTCTATAGAACGCATTGAGACCGATCCGCTTTATCAAAGCCATGATAAAAAATTTCATTTACGTCATCGAGAATTTCTTGATTTACCTCAAAGTTACTGTGACCTTATTGTTTCACTTCTTTCATTACAATTGACCAATGATACCCCTGGTGTTCTAAGCCAGATAAAAAATACCCTTAAACCAGATGGCTTATTTCTTGCTGTTATGGCAGGAGCTGGCACATTAAGAGAATTGCGCGAAAGCCTGCTGCAAGCTGAAAGTGAAATTTATGATGGAGCAAGCCCTAGGGTCTACCCTTTTGCCGACATTCGTGATGCAGGCGCTCTTTTACAGCGTATTGGCTTTGCCCTTCCTGTAGCAGACGTTGAAGATATCACAATACGTTATAATACAATGTTCGACCTTATGCACGATCTTAAAGCTATGGGAATGCAAAATGCACTCATAAATCGTTCACGACGCCCTGTATCCAAACGTTTTTTTCTCCGCGCAGCTGAAATCTATGCACAACGATTTAGTGATCCTGATGGACGTATTCGTGCACATTTTTCTTTCATCTGGCTCTCTGGTTGGGCTCCTCATCCCAATCAACAAAAACCGCTCCAGCCTGGTTCAGCGCAAATATCTCTTACAGATGTTTTACAGCCCCAAAAAATATAATCTAAAATTATTTTTTAAAAATACTTTTATCTGTTGTCCGTAATATTTGACTGGTGACCGTTCCAGCTATCATTGAATCGCTCACGTTTAGAGCAGTACGTCCCATATCAATTAGCGGTTCAATAGAGATAAGTACAGCAACCAAAGTAACAGGAAGCCCCATAATTGGTAACACAATCAATGCAGCGAAAATAGCACCTCCCCCCACACCAGCAACACCAATAGAACTCAACGTTACAACACCAATAAGCGTAGCAATCCAAGTAGGATCAAGAGGATTAATCCCCATAGAGGGTGCAATCATGGTCGCAAGCATCGCTGGATAAAGACCAGCACAACCATTTTGTCCAATTGTTGCCCCAAAAGAAGCTGCAAAACTCGCAATGGATTGTGGTACACCTATCCACTGTGTTTGCGCTTCAATATTCAAAGGAATACTTGCAGCACTTGAACGACTGCTAAAAGCAAATGTTAAAACCGGTAAAACCTTTTTGAAAAAACGAAAGGGATTAATCCCAGAAATACCAAGCAATACACCATGAATTCCAAAAATTAAAATAATACCGACATAAGAGGCAATGATAAAAACCAGTAAATTTAAAATATCTGTAATACGCGATATTGCTCCTACTTTCGTCATAAGTGCAAAAATACCATAAGGCGTCAAAGCAATCACAATACGGACTAACCGCATAATCCAAGCTTGTGCCACTTGAATAAATAAAAGCGCTTTTTCTCCTTTTTCTGGCTCATCTTTCTTTAAAAGAAGAACCGATGCACCTAAAAATGACGCAAAAATCACAACACTAATAATTGACGTACGTTTAGCTCCACTCAACTCAGCAAATGGATTTTTAGGAATCATAGACAAAATCATCTTTGGTATATTCATATCTCCAAGTTTAGAAATATGACCTTCAAGAAGAGCAGAAACATTTTGCCCTTCATGCACCAAACCATCGGTTGTTAATCCAAAAAAATTAACCACAAGCACACCAACCAATGCTGAAAGAGCCGTTGTAAAAAGCAATATTGAAATTGTTATTATACTCATCTTTCCAACAGCATAAACAGAATGTAAATGAGCAACTGCTGAAACGATAGAGATAAAAACCAGTGGCATAACAATCATTTGCAACAATAAAATATAGCCCTCACCGACAATGTTAAACCATTCAACGGATTTCAATAAAGTGCTTTCACCCTCTCCATAAATAAACTGCAAAACACTTCCAAAAATCAAGCCAAGGATAAGCCATAGCATAACACGTAGTGAAAGACTCCATTGCATTTTCTTACTTTGAGAAACCAACAATAAAAAAATAACAAATAGAAATAAATTGACGAAAAAATTAAATGTCATTGTCTATGCTCACTATTATTATGGTTGACATAAATAATCTGCATAATTCAAAATCAATGCATGATATTTAAAATTAACCTATAAAGCTTACAAGGCTTTTACAAAATCATTATTTTTTTAATTTATAGATTAAAAGAGAATTTTTTATCTACTAATAAATGTTTAAAGAAAATAAATAAAATTATTTTCTTATTATTTAAATTTTCACTCTCATAAAATAGTTAAAAAAGAAAAATATAAGCAACATTCATTGCATCTTAATACTGAATAATTCCAGCATATCTTATCCTATAAATCTCTTTACCTCTCTCTTTTTCTATTTGAACTGAAGCGAGCTTTCCAAGCAAGGATGAATTAACAATCGAACATTCATGATTTTTCTAGAAAATACACCAACAAGCTACTTCTGCTCATTTTATGGACTGCACTCTCAATAGCTTTGATCAGCACTTCAAATATAATTATTTTATTGAAAATACTTTTTATACATTCTTTCTTTGCTCTCAATGAAAGCTTTTTTATTTTTCAAAACTCTTTTTATAGTCATAAAAAGGCTTTGAAAGACAAGATGTTGATTTATAATGATAATTTACTGTTTTGCATATTAAATGAGAATCCCGAATAACGTAAGATTCTCTCATTTCAAACCTGTTTATCTTGAATCAATCAAAATCATTTGCTTGCACGTCATAAGCAGGGCTGGCCGTATGGGTAAAAATGTATAAGAAAGGAGTAGAAATACCTCTGATGAAACATCTTAGTGCAAGAGCTGTCGCAACATTGGAGAGCGGAGCTTGAGCAGCAAATATAAATAATATGATTGCTTTTTATAATAGCGCAGTAAAACGTTTTAACGATACCTATTCATATGCTGATCGAACAACACGTGCACGTGCTGTAGATAATTTTGTCACTTTAGATATAAAAAAGATAAGTTGGAGTTATAATGTTACGCAAGAACTAATAAGAAGAAAGGTTTTGAATTTGAAGAGGCATGCCTCACTCAGAGTTCATATCATCCTTTTACGCAACAGTGGTTTTATTATAATCGGAATCTCAACGATGGAATTTACCAAATGCCTCGTATAGTCCTGATAGGACAAAAAGTTGAAAATAGGATGATACAAATTACAGGCATAGGAGCACGAAGCGTTTTTTCTGTATTGATAGCTAAGAATTTGCCTAATCTAGATGCAATAGATACAGGTCAATGCTTTCCACTGTATCTTTATAAAAACGTTGAATCTCTGTAACTGTTCATGATGAAAAACAATCCCATTTATTTGCAAATTCAATAAAGGAAAGAAAAACATCTGGTTTACAGAGGCGTGATGCCATTACGGATGAAGGACGAGCACATTTTAAAGCTGCTTATCCTAGTGGAGCATAACAAAGACGATTACAAATTTCTAGATAATGAAAACAATGGAAAAGACTGAGGATATATGATTACAATGAGAGGCTTTAAGCCTACAAATATTATAAATTTTATGAATAGTACAGTTTAAAGCATTAAAAGCAGTCTTACAGTAGATTTACAATGTATGGGGATAATTAATTGCCTATAATAAGTTGCGCTCATACTGATAAAGATTATTCTGCTATAGAAATGTTGTGCTTTTTTGAATTTTTGTGCGTATTCAAACACTCATTCGTTACAAGCTCAATCTCTTTATCTCGTGCCTCTTTATCAAGAATAATAGTATTTTAATATAATACCCCTTTGCATACAAATAGTTATTTCTTATCTATGAATAGCTTATAATTTCATATAACTCTATGAAGATAATATTTTTTATTTATCAATATTTAATGATGTAATTAACACATTCATTCTATATATTATCATCTTTATTTCTATCTATTTACATAATATATTTCTTTTTTCTATAAAAATAAAATTGAGTTATACATACATAGATCTATCGGTATTTTTTCTACTGTCTTTTTAGCACACTGAAAGATTGATATCATAATTTTTGTATAATAAAATGCTCTTTCATATAAGCATCCTATATTGAATTATAATAATTGACTATTAACCGCAAATTATATTTTTTTATCCCTTTTAAAAGTGAAAAATATTATTTTCAGACCTATTCATAAGTAGGCTTAGCCAAGTGAATAAAAAATGTTTGATAATAAGCTTTATCTCTTATGAACTATCTTTTGTACAAAGGGACAACATTATGATTACGGAAATATCGTGATATTATTGGGTATAAAAATCACACTCCCCAAGAAATTTTTGTATTGTATCCTTTCCGTTATGAGAAATGTTAAAAGCAAGGTAGGATATGCTCTCTAGAGCAAATGAGTGAATGAACCACCACGGTGATATGCATTTTTAAAAAAGTAGGAAGTATCTTTGCTTCAAATTTAATAGGCACATTCTAAAAATAAAGGTTCTACCGACTCATTCCAAATAGAATAGTAATGGGACAAAAATTTTTCAGCATCTGTTTGTCCCATTGCAACAACCTCTTCTAGAGGATTAAGAAAATTTGTTTCATCAAAACCATTCGTATCATACTGTTTGCGATTTTTTAAGCCTTTGCGAGCAATAGCGAGAGCTTGACGTGCTAACTCTAAAAGAATAGTTTGACGAAAAGGAGTTCTTAGCCCTTCTTTAGGAACGCGTTGGCGCAACTCTAAAACTTCTTCAAAACACCAATCTTTTGTCAAAGCCTCTGCCTCATTAAGTGCTTCCCTATCATAAAGAAGCCCAACCCAAAAAGCCGACAACGCACAAATGCGCTTCCAAGAACCACAATCAGCTCCCCTCATTTCTAAAAATCTTTTTAAGCGGACTTCAGGAAATAACGTTGATAAGTGATTAATCCAATCTCCCATGTTTGGAATTGAATTTGCAACTTGTCCTTTTAATGCTCCATTCATAAACTGACGAAACGTTATGTGTGTACAATCATAATAACGACCATCACGCACAACAAAATACATTGGAACATCAAGGGCCCATTCAACATAATCAGCAAAACCAAAACGCTCAGAAAATACAAAGGGCAGAACGCCTGTCCTCTGATTATCCGTATTACGCCAAATTTCAGAACGCCACGATAAAAAGCCATTTGGGCGCCCTTCTGTAAAGGGCGAACTTGCAAATAATGCCGTTGCAATGGACTGTAACTTCATGGATACTTGCATTTTTCGCCGCATATCACTTTCAGATGAAAAATCAAGATTAACCTGAACTGTTGATGTGCGATACATCATATTAAGACCATTATACCCCACTTTAGGCATATAATCAGTCATAATCTGATAACGTGATTTAGGCATTCGCGGCGTTTCAGCTAAAGTCCACTTTGGACTAGCTCCAAGACCTAAAAAACCTATACCTAATGGTTCTGCAATTTTTTTGAGAAGAGTTAAATGCTCCATCAACTCGTAATATGTATGGCTTACTGATTTTAATGGTGCACCAGATAATTCAAATTGTCCCCCAGGTTCCAAAGAAATGGCTCCCTGATCAACTGATCCTACGAGCCCAATAATATTCTCTTCATCTAAAATAGGTTTCCATCCTAAAGCGCTTTGCATTCTCTCTAAAAGCGCTCGAATTCCCCTCTCTCCTTCATAAGGAACAGGGTGAAAACCATCTCTATAAAACGGAAATTTTTCATGTTCTGTACCAATGCGCCAATCATCTTCTGCTTTATACCCCCCTTGGAAATAGCTAACCAAAGAATCTAAGTTATAAATTTCACTTTCATCAGTTATATCAAGCGCCATAACTTACCGTATCCTATAATTGGTATCATCATCTTAAATAAATTGTTTAGAATGATTTTACAGATTTCTCAATCCATTGCCCAATCCCCCACGGTAGCATTAAGAAGAGCCAAAGCAGCAACAGCGGCAGTATCAGCGCGTAAAATACGCGGACCTAGTGATATTGGAAACACAAAAGGATGTTTTTTTAAAAAGCTCCGCTCTTCTTCACTAAAGCCACCTTCCGGTCCAATAAGAATACCAGGTGTTGTAACGTCACGCTTTTTAAAAGAAGGTAATGGATTATGCAATTTATGCTCTTCATCACAAAAGAATAAAGGCTGTGTCTCATCCCACTGTGCTAAAAGTTCTGCTAATGATAGAGCCGATACGCATTTAGGAAGAGATAAAATTCCACACTGTTCAGAAGCTTCAATAACATTGGCTTCCATACGCGCCATATTGATACGCGTAACCTGCGTATGATGCGTTATAACAGGCTGCAAAATCGATACCCCCATTTCAACAGCTTTCTGCACCATATAATCCAACCGCGCATTTTTGAGTGGAGCAAAGCAATAAATAAGATTGGAATGCGTCGTTTGTAATCTTTCTTGATGGATAAGCTGAACCACAACAAATTTTTTCTTAACAGTGATAAGTTTAGCAAGCCACTCACCATCCTGTCCATTAAAAAGTAAAATTTCTGCTCCTTCTTTCATACGCAAAACATGCATAAGATAAGAAGCTTGTGCCCCCTCTATCTTTATTTCTTCATTCAAAGCCAATGTCTGTCGGATAAATAATCTTTTAAGTTTATAATTTATGCGCATAAAAATTTTGCCAATGCTCACTATCGTCATCGAGAAAATGAAGAAAAATATATAGCAAAAAGAAAAAATTATATCTATAGAACTATAATATATTAAAGAATTATAGAGTTTTTTTAGCTTTATGAGATAATAATAGGAACTTATAGATCCTTAAGTGATTCTGCTTTCATAAAAGTTTAAATAATGCACCATTCATCTTTGCATTCAGTCATTGATGCATCCGTGGAGGAAAAATATGTCTGCTAAAAAAGCTACAATTATTACGATTACAACCCTCTTAGCCTTTATTTTGATTACAGTGGGAATTGGTTCTGTTGGAGCCGACGGGAAGCATACAATTACCAAAGATGGCTATGGTATTTCTTCTGCGATTCAATAAGCACTGGCCAACATCCTCCTTAAAATTTTAATGTTTTTTAGCAATTTTTATAAGATTAGCACCGATATTATGAATCTCTTGTATTTGAAAGATTCCATAAGAAGGTTTTTTATTCCTCTCTTCAGTCATTTATCTATACCAACCTCACTTATTATGACGGTGAGGATGGTTTTTACTGCTTCACGACGAACGGATTTAAAATGAGAGAATCTTCCGATAATGGGAGCTCTGATTTAAATTTAAAAGACAATTTTAAGTTGTAAAAAGACGAATTACCATTATAGGATAGAATATTATACAGATGAAAAACGATACTCAATCTGCGTTAATATCTTTTGTAACCCAAAAATCACCATGATTTTGTCCTTTAGAGCTTAGAGAAAATGTAAAAGGCCATGCAAGGCTATTAGCAAGACATTGGACATCTTTACATAAAGTTTCTGATCTATAGTTTTTGCGTAGTTGTGCCTGTAATATCAGTTCATTTTCCTTCCCTTGCGCAATAGCAGTTGCAATGATTCCTTGAATGGATAAGCTCAAGTCTGCTGTACGCATTAATGACTCTGTTACCTTCATCATACCTTCTGAAAAGCTTGTCTGAATATCCCAGTGATCAAATGTTGTTGAAAAAGTATCATTATTCATTAAAAGAAATTGTTGTTTATTTGAAAGTCTTGTTTGTAATTCATTCAGATCATACCCTAATAGCCGACCAGAAGACATCTTCAGTGTTAACTCACCCTGCATTTTCGTAAAAATTTCTGGCCAAGAATCAGCAAGTGTTCGTACCGTTGCAGTAAAATTCGTTTTGCTTTGTATAAATGGAATAAATCCCAAGATTTCTAAAGTCTCCTGCATATCAATAGAAGCACCTGAAATATTTCCTCCAATACGCACTTTCTGTCCAGCTGAGGTAACTTCAATATTACTTTGCACAGATCCACCAAAAATATTCGCATGTCCAAGATCAAAAATACCATGACCATCTCTTATTTGTATTGCAGCAGCTAAATTTGTGAGTGAAATATTTCCTATTTTAGCTTGTGGCGCAGAAAGTCGTATATCCACGCCAATACAATCAAAAGTTCTAATGTCAAAGCAGGCATTTTTCTTTTTACCTGAAAAAAACATTGAACCCAAGAGGCTAAGGTCTAGATTATCAAAGGCTAAAGAGCCCATGACATTTGGTACATAATCTTGAAAATCGAGTTTTAAAGCTCCTCGCGCATTGGCTTTCCCCATCGTAAATGTAACATTGTTCATTTGGATATGCATTGGCTGCGCTAAAAAATGAGATTCCCATACAATGGGTATTTTTAATTTATGTCCCCAAAACTGATTTCCACCAACCCAAGACAATGTCTGATTCCATCCAGGAGAACGCATTGACACTTTTCCGTCAAAAATATAATATTCAGATAATCGAGCCTTTCCTGTAAAAGTTATTCCCCCACGTACAGAATTGAGACTTGCCCTAATATGACTTTTGCCTCCAGCAAAAAGCAGTAATGCTTGAGAAGCATCAAGTGATAATTTTGTAAACTCTCCGCGCCAACGCGCATCTGCACGTAACCGTACTTCCTGAGTTGATTCCGGCCAATCTAAAGTTGCATTTAATCCTGTTATTTTTTCTGCTACTCCTGAAAAACTATCGTGATACACAAGAACACCATTTTTAATGACAATCCGTCCAAAAGGTTGTTTTAAAAGGTGCTCTATCTCTGGATGCTCAGGATTATGTTTTAATATTTCACGCGTATTACGTATTGCCACCCCTAATGCACCTTGTGAGCGAGAAAACCGATCAAAAAAATCTGCTATTGTTTTAACAGGCTTTTCCATAACAAATTGAGGATGCATAATCCGCGTCTCTGAAAAAGAAATATGTCCCCAAAGAAGATCGACGACAGAAAGATCAACTTCTATTGATTCAGCTTCCATTAATGGCGCAACATCATCCATTTTTGATGTTAAAGTAACGCCAGAAAGAAATGCTTTAGGATAAGGAAAAAGATGTAACCGCGGTGGATCACGCAATTGCACATTGTAACCCGTCCATGCACTTAAATCCTGCGCTAAACGAATACGAATCGCATCTGTAGAAATAAGATAAGGTAAAACGAGAATCCCCACTCCAAATAAAAAGATAATTGTAATAAAAACTCCGCTCAAAAATTTTATTATTCTGATGCGCACATTATCCCTCTATACTTATCCCCCTATAACAGATTAAAAACAAACTTAAATGATCATAAAAAGTTTTTATAACCCTATAATTCACTATATCCACTTTGTATCTTCATTATTTTTGTTCTTTATCCAAAATTTATTCAAACAGCAATGTTGCTGCTTCTTTATAAAGCAATTATTTAAAAGTCTTCAAAACTATAAATCCACAACATTATAAAACCATTCTTACTGTTCTCATATGAATATTGCTATAAAACTCTATCGTATTATTAGAAAATGCTTTACAAAAAAAACAAACAGCCTTACCGAAAGGATCTCTGAATGAATAATATTATCGACGGAAAAAAACTTGCTGAAGAGATTATTGTGAAAGTTAAGGCCGAAACAGCAAAGCTCCGCCATCACTATAATATACAACCTAGTATCGCTGTTATTATCGTTGGAGATGATCCTGCAAGTCAAGTATATGTCACCTCAAAAAATAAAAAAGCCGAAGAATGTGGGTTTCTTTCAATCAAACATGTCGTTTCCAAAGAAACGCAAGAAAAAGAACTCCTTCAACTTATTGCAACATTAAATTCTGATCCCAAAATTCATGGTATTTTGGTACAGCTGCCTCTCCCTGCTCATATGAATACAAATCGCATAACACAAGCCGTTGCTTTCCAAAAAGATGTTGATGGTTTTCATTATATTAATGTAGGAAAACTCGCAGCAAACGCACTTGAAGATGCGATGATTCCCTGCACTCCAGCTGGAGCCATGATGATGATTGAACAACACTGTGGGCAAGATTTATCTGGACTTGATGCTGTCGTTGTTGGACGCTCTAATATTGTTGGAAAACCTATGGCTGCCCTTTTAACAGCAGCCAATGCCACTGTGACAATTGCCCATAGTCGTACCCGTGACCTTGATGATGTGTGTCGAAGCGCTGATATTCTAGTAGCAGCTGTAGGCCGCCCACAAATGATTAAAAAAGACTGGATAAAAGATGGTGCAATTGTTATTGATGTCGGTATTAACCGCGTTGCTGCACCAGAAAAAGGTATAGGGAAAACACGTCTTGTTGGTGATGTCGATTTTGAAAACGTAAAAGAAAAAGCTGCTGCGATCACCCCTGTTCCAGGAGGCGTTGGACCAATGACAATTGCCATGCTTATGGTTAATACACTCAAAGCAGCTGCGCGATCACACAATCTGCCTATACCAAAATTCTAAAAATTGTAACAATTCCTTGTATATGGTTTCATTGTATATGGTTCAGCTTATTTATTTTTGCATTTTTCATGTCATAAAAACAGATGCCCCTTGATCTGCACGATTAACGAATTGACGAAAAACATGAAAAAGTTCGCGTCCAACACCATGTTCGTTTTTTGAAAGATCCGGAGGTATGATTTTTCGCGCGTTAAATTTTGCTAAATCCTCCAAAAGAGTTAATTTACCCTCATGAGCATCAAGAAAAACAATATCACCATCCTGCAAACGTGCAATGGGGCCATTATCCACTGCTTCTGGTGTCACATGGAGAGCAGCAGGAATTTTTCCTGACGCTCCTGACATACGCCCATCGGTTATCAATGCTACCTTTTGACCGCGATCTTGTAAAACGCCTAAAATGGTTGTTAATTTATGAAGCTCTGGCATACCATTGGCTTTTGGTCCTTGATAGCGAATGACAGCGATAAAGTCTTTATTATGCAACACTCCAGATTTAAAAGATTTTTGTAGTTCCTCTTGATCATTAAAAACAAAGACTGGTGCTTTAATCTGCCAATACTCTGGTTTAACAGAGGAAACTTTTATAATAGCTGTTCCCAAATCTCCTGATAAAACACGAAGACCACCATCAAGCTGAAATGGCTTTCTCCACCCCGCTAACACCTTATGATCACCACTTTCCTTAAGAGCCGCTTCACGTACCACATGACCATCAGCAGAAAGCTTTGCTTCAATTGCATAAGCATTGAGATCTTTACCAAAAACCGTAGAGACATCTTCATGTACCAAACCTGCCTCGATAAGCTCGCGAATAATAAATCCCATTCCCCCCGCAGCATAAAAATGATTAATATCTGCTAAACCGTTAGGATAAATGCGCGCTAAAAGAGGCACAACGGATGAAATTTCTGCAATATCATGCCATGTCAATTTAATACCGCAAACAGCAGCCATAGCAATCAAATGAATCGTATGATTGGTAGAACCTCCTGTTGCATTTAATCCTACAATGGCATTCACAAAAGAACGCTCATCAATGATCATACCAAGTGGACTATAATGATCACCAAGATCTGTCATTTCAAGTACACGTTTCGTAGCTTCTTTTGTTAAAGCATCACGCAATGGTGTATTCGCATTAATAAAAGAAGCTCCCGGCATATGAAGCCCCATCATCTCCAGTATCACCTGATTAGAGTTAGCTGTTCCATAAAATGTACATGTTCCTGGCCCATGATAAGAACGTGCTTCTGATGCTAAAAGTGTTTGGCGATCTATTTTATTTTCCGCGTAAAGTTGACGTATCTTCGCTTTTTCATCATTACCTTGACCACTTGTCATGGGACCAGCTGCTATAAAAATTCCTGGTAAATGACCAAATGTTAGTGCACCAATCAATAAACCTGGTACAATTTTATCACACACCCCAAGATACAATGCTGCATCAAAGACATCGTGTGATAAGCTTATAGCTGTCGCCATTGCAATTACTTCACGCGAAAAAAGGGAAAGCTCCATCCCCGCATTTCCCTGTGTAACACCATCGCACATCGCGGGAACACCACCTGCAACCTGTGCAACACCACCAACCATACGGGCCGACTCTTTAATTAAGTGAGGAAACTTTTCAAAAGGTTGATGCGCTGAAAGTATATCGTTATATGCCGTGATAATGCCAATATTCCCAACGATATTTCCCTTCAAACGCTCTTTATCTATTGCACTACAAGCAGCAAAGCCATGAGCCTGATTGGCACATCCTAAAAAACTCCGTTTGGGGCGATGAACTTGTGCTTTTGCAATACGATCTAAGTAAATTTCTCGTGTTGATCGAGAACGTTCATAAATCCTTCGTGTAACTGTGGCAATTGTCTTGGAAAGTGCCATATTTCTCTCCCCCTTCATTGTTTCTTCCCCTCATTCATTGAGAGAGATTACGTTTTATTCACCTTGTGTCGCATACTTTGATTCACTTATTTCATTTTCTGCAGGCGACCAATAAACCTGAACGAGATGAGGGGAATTACGCAAAATTGCCCGAATAGGCATTTCTATTTCAAACCCGTCTTGACAAGCTTCTTCAAAACAATCGCGTTTCTGAAAACCTTCGAAATGGAGAATAATACAACGAGATTGCATAATAACTGGCAAAGTTAGTGAGAGTCTTGGCTCAACAGCACTCTTAGCATGAAGGGGTAAAACAAGTGCTTGTGTTCGTAAATCAAGCGCTTGCTTTAAACGATCAGCATCAGGAAAAAAAGATGCCGTATGTCCATCCTCCCCCATTCCTAAAACAACAACATCAAAGGGTTTAGGCAAAGTATTAACACGACTCGCCGCTGAAAAAGCAGCAAGTTCAGCAGTAATTGCTTTATGATAAAGCCCTACAAAACGTGCTTTTTCGGCAAAATTTTGTAACAAATGACACCGTACCATATATTCATTTGAACGTTCATCGTGTGTAGGGACAAAACGTTCATCGACCAAAGTGATAATGATCTTTTGCCAATCAATATCCGCTTTTGACAAATAATGAAAAAACAATTCTGGTGTTTTACCACCAGACACCGCTAAAACTGCTCTCTTGCGCTCAAGAACAGATACACTAAGCTCTGCGGCTACTCGATCTGCTAATGCCAAGGCTAAAGTCTGAGGGGTTTCAAAATCTAAACGGTCAATATTCATTCTATACATACTTATTGCTCTAAACTAAATTGTTCCATATACGCCCATCACGTTCCATGAGGCTCATCGAAGCAGACGGCCCCCACGAACCAGCGTTATAACTGTGAACAGGCTGTTTTATTGCTTCCCATCCCTCAATGATTGGATCAATCCAACGCCAAGCAGCCTCAACTTCATCACGACGCATAAACAGTGTTTGATCTCCACGAATAACATCCATTAATAAACGTTCATAAGCATCAGGATTACGTTCAGAAAATGCGGAAGCAAAACTCATGTCTAATGGAATGTGACGAAACCGCATACCGCCATAACTTGGATCCTTAATCATCAACCATTGTTTTACACCTTCATCAGGTTGGAGACGAATTACAAGCCGATTAGAAAAAATTTCATCTAAATCCACATTAAAAATATTATGAGGAATAGGTTTAAAAACCACAACAATTTCAGACATTCGCGTGAACATGCGCTTACCTGTTCGTAAATAAAAAGGCGTATTAGCCCAACGCCAGTTATCAATCTTAACCTTAAGTGCTACAAATGTTTCACTCTTACTCACTCTTCCCAGATCATCAAAATAGGACTCTACCGATATACCATTTGATAGACCAGAAAGATACTGCCCACGTACAGTATGCTGCCCTACATTATGGACATCAAGCGGTGTTAAAGAATGTAAAACTTTAAGTTTTTCATCGCGCACAGCATTAGCACTGTTAGTAAATGGTATTTCCATCGCAACCAAACAAAGTAATTGTAGCATATGGTTTTGAACCATATCGCGTAGAGCACCAGTGCTTTCATAATATTCTGTACGCCCCTCTAACCCCAAAGATTCAGCAACGGTTATTTGAACATGATCAATATAATTGGAGTTCCATAGCGGTTCATAAAGTGTATTAACAAACCGCAATGCCATTAAATTTTGAACAGTTTCCTTCCCAAGATAATGATCAATACGAAAGATCTGCTCTTCATTAAAGGCGCTTGCAAATACATCATTAAGTGAAACAGCTGTTTTTACATCACAACCAATTGGCTTTTCAATGATAATCCGTGTTTGTGCTGTCACCAAATCATTTTTTTCCAACTTCATCGCAATATCAGCAAAAAGTAACGAACCAACAGCCAAATAAAAAGCTCGAATATCCGCTGAATCTTGTGACAGAAGAAGGGCTAAATCCTCCCACCCTCGATTTGAGGAAACATCAACAGAAACATAGCTTAAACGTGCAAGAAAACGATTGAGTTCTGTTGAATTGAGATCTTTTGGATGGATATGTTTTTCTAAAGAAATGCGGACAAAATTTTGATATTCTTCACGACTTAAGGAAGTGCGCGAAACCCCAATAATACGTGTTGGCTCACTGAATTGCCCAGCACACTGACAATGATACAAAGCCGGCAAAAGCTTGCGCAACGCCAGATCACCATTGCCACCAAAAACAATACAATCAAAGGAAGAAACTGGAATAATTTTACGCACCATGAACTTGTTTATTTTTCTATTCGATTATGAAATCCCATATCACTTATAAAAGCTTTCATCATTAAAGCAGACAGATACTAAATAAGCCATTAATTTTCTTCATTTCAAGCAATGTTTCCATTAAAGGCGATCCAATAAAGAAAACCAACGCATTGCTAAAAATATAAGCGGATAACGCAAAACTCTTCCTCCCGGAAAAGATGAAATCTTTAAGTCTTGGAAATAGGAAAAACGTTCATATTTTCCAGTTAACCATTCTGCGTATAATTTTCCCACGAAAGGAGCCAGCATAACGCCATGCCCTGAATAACCACCACAATAAGTCATCCTTGAAAAAATTTGGCGAACATAGGGCATGCGTTCAACTGTGATGGCAACCGTTGCTCCCCACCGATGGCTTAAATTGATAGAATGTAATTGAGGATAAATTTCAACAATTTGCCGTTTTATACGTTCATCTAAATTTAGAGGATGCTTATTATCATAACTTTCTACACCACCAAATAAGAGACGATTATCAATGCTTTTGCGAAAATAGCGAACCATAAAACGGGAATCATCAACCGATTCCCCCCCTATAAGAATTGAACTATGCTTTGGTAATGGGTCCGTTGCTCCAATATAAGAGCGAATAGAAACAATATTTTTTTCAATAAAACGCTCCAGACCAAGTTTATACCCATTTGTTGCAAGTAAAACATGCTCTGCTGTTACACTACCTTTTTCTGTTATTACTTTCCAATGTGCTCCCTTGCGCCTTACGGTCGTTACTTGTGACTTCTCATAAAGCTTAGCACCAGCATCTTGTGCTCTTTTTGCCAACCCAATAATCAATTTTAAGGGATTTATATGACCGGTATCCGCATCATAAATACCACCACAATAAAAAGTTGATCCAAGTCGCTCAAATGTTTCAGCCTTATCCATAAAAGTAAGCGCGTGATAGCCATAACGCTGCATCGCCTCAATATGCTGTTGATAAGAGAGAAGCTCACGCCTTTTATGAGTTACAGAAAGCTGTCCTCCTATCAAATCACAAGGACAATTAGGCATTGCGCATAAAGCTAAAATATCTCTTTTAGCTTCTTCTGCTAAATCAAATAGAGCTTTACTTCGCTCAAAACCATACTTTTTTTCTAATGTTTCTACCCATTGCCGTTGCCCTGTTCCCAGCTGTCCACCATTGCGCCCTGAAGCACCATCACCAAAACGTGATGCTTCAAATAAAACAACATCTACTCCAGCCTTGGCTAAATGATAAGCAGCCGAAAGACCCGTAAATCCGCCTCCAATAATGACCACATCACACTGTCTGTTTTCACAAAAAGAAGGATAAGAGGGACGTTCTCTTAAAGCATCTTCATACCAAGAAATTCCTGGAGAAATTGAATTATAATCAATCATCGTCATAAAATTTAAACATTCAGCAGGAGATATTCACGCTCCCACGGACTGATTACTTCCATAAAAGTTTCAAACTCTTGTCGTTTGATTGCAGCATAAGTACTGACAAACACATCCCCTAAAATAGCACGTATCACTGTATCTTGTTCAAACAAATTGACTGCCTCAATGAGCCCACGCGGTAACTCAATATTATCAGCGTTTACATTATTTATCGCTGGCTCATCCGGCTCAATTTTTTGTTGCAAACCAATAAGACCACACGCTAAAGAAGCCGCAAGGGCTAAATAAGGATTCGCATCTGATGAAGGAAGCCTATTCTCAACACGTCGCGCTTGAGGAGCAGAACGGGGAACTCGAAAAGCTGTAGTACGATTATCATATCCCCACCGCAAATTAACAGGAGCCGAATTATCAGGGACAAGACGTCGATAAGAATTCACATAAGGCGCAAGCATCACAAGTACGCCTGGCATATGTTTTTGCAATCCACCAATAAAATGGCGAAAACAGATACTTTCTTCACCATTTTCCTGTGTAAAAATATTCATACCGGTTTTCTTATCAACAACCGATTGGTGAATATGCATAGCAGAACCCGGCTGCCCTTGAATGGGTTTTGCCATAAAAGTTGCATACATATTATGTTTTAGTGCTGCTTCACGAATTGTTCGTTTAAACATAAAAACTTGATCCGCTAATTCAATAGGATCACCATGACGTAAATTGATTTCAAACTGTCCTGCTCCTTCTTCATGAATGAGGGTATCAATTTCCAATCCTTGTGCCTCTGAAAATTGATAAATATCATCAATCAAATCATCGAATTCATTAACACCAGCAATGGAATACCCCTGTCCACCACCAATTGAACGCCCAGAACGACCAACCGGTGGAACTAACGGATAATCAGGATCGGGATTTTTTTGTACCAAATAAAACTCAATTTCTGGTGCCACAACAGGGCTTAAACCCATTTTTGTGTAAAAATGAACCACTGTTCGTAAAACATTGCGTGGTGTGTAATCCACAACCTGACCATTTTGATACACAAGATCACAAATCACCTGTGCCGTAGGAGCATCTTCCCATGGAACAATGCTTAACGTAGAAAGATCAGGCTCAAGGCGTAAATCACCATCTTCTTTAGGATATTCAAAACCATGACCATCTTCCGGATAATCCCCTGAAATTGTTGCCATAAAAACTGCTGAAGGCAATGCCAATGATGTTTCCGATGTAAATTTTTTAGAAAGCATCATCTTGCCCCGTGGTACCCCTGCTTGATCAGGCGTAATACATTCAATATCCTCTACCTTACGAAAAGCAAGCCATTGTGAAACTTGTTCCCAATTGCGCACACCACGTAAACTTTTGAGAAAACGAGAGACAGGTTTAAAATTCTTACTTTTCGTTTGTTTACCATTTTTTACAGCCATAACATACCAACTTTAAAAACAATCAAGTCCTATTCTTATTGTATCAGCCCATGCATAAACGACACGAAAAAAATTTATCAACTGATATTTTTGAAGAATACTATAAGATCTATCAAGGTAAAAGAACTTTACGCTCAAAAAGCTATCCTATCACCATAGTGAAAAAATTGATATTGCACCCGATACATCGGTGCGAACCTTCTCCTTATATAAAATAGCGAGAAATACCATATTGTACGTAACCTAATTCCGATTCAAATAATCATATATAAGCAAACATTGACGAGAATAATAAAGGCGAGATATTTAATTTCCTTTTGGTTGTAGCAATGCTTCATATTAAAAGAAAAGAAACTTTTCTTTTAATATGAAGCAAGTTTTGTAACTCTATTGTTATCCACATAGAAGTAAACACCCTAGGATGGTGAGTAGCCTTTACAGCTAGTGCTTACAAACACTCACCCCGCCATAATATGCGTAAATGTATTTTCAGGATAAGTCATACGCTCAGCATTTCCGACATGAAACTTAACCATCGTCTGCATAACAGAGCTATCAACCTTGTTCTGAGCGGATGGTACAGACTCTGCACTTATATCAATTCCCACCGCTTGACATTGCACTTCGCACACAATATTTAGAGCTGAGAATCTAGTAGAGCATACCAAATCCAATAGATAGGATTTTTTGCTAATTGCGCCATGCGTGATCCAACATTTGATAGTTTCCAGCCCACTAGGAGGTGTGTTATTTATATCTAAAAAGCCAAAAAATCAGGATATGAGAACACAATAATATCAATTTCCTTTGAACTAACGTCCTTTACGTCGATCTTTCACTATCGTAAAATCTTTTTTGTATCAGTTACTTTCACATACTTTGACTTATGATCTAGTGATACTGTGCAGATTGAGCACACATCCCCAGAGCCCAGATTATAATTAAGTTCGTACCATTCTGTTCTTTTATAGAGCTAATATTTGAGAATAAATAACCATAATCTTTAGATATAATACGCCTAGGTTTAATAATTACCGTAAGCTTATGTAAATCACAACCCAATTGTGATAATGCCTCATAAATTTTACGAGGGTATTCGTCATTGACCGTCACGGCATCGCAAAATGCTGTGGAAGTCGGATATCCTCCGCCTAGACTGATAAAACTTTTTTGATCCTTCAATGCGTAAATATCCTTTCCAGCCTTAGTTAAGGTGGATACTATTAACTCAGTCGAATTCAAATTAGAGCCCACATGCAAAGGCACCCCATTAAGCCTAATCCTATTGGATTCTAGCAAAGATAATGCGGCACGTAACTTCGCCGCAGTCATACCAAAACACGATCTATCCCCGTTTGCCAGTACATGGCACAATCTCAATGAGATTTTAGGTAATATGTCAAAATGGCGTGCAAGAGTGATGATGTCATGTAATTCGATAATATTATCACACTGGATATTTATATGTTTTCTAATAGATAATTCTATCTCTTCTCGAAGTTTTACAGGGATATTAAAAAATGTATCTCTACCTTTAAAACCATCTTTTTGCGCTAATGATATTTCATAACCAGACGCAAATTCCAAATCCCAGCAACATAACAAAGATACCCCGCACGTCCATTAAAATACCCTGCTTTTTCTCGCCCTAGGCATTCATAGCCCGACCGCGTAAAACAGGATACCAATTACAATATCAGACCATAAGGCTGCAAGAGAAAGTTCTTTTATATTTTTATCTTTACATTGCCTCTTAAACAAGCTCATCTGTTCATATAATGAGTTATATGTATAATACATATAACTTCTACAAAAGGAGGATTCATTATGTTCCGTAAAAATCTTTGGTAATACACTCGGATGATTGGATCACCTGTCGCCCGTCAATAATATAGTGCGAGTTAAGAAATTGGGGGAGGTAAGCTATGCAACTCGTGGATCATCCTTTTGTGAAGTTCGATCAACTCAAGCCGATTTACAACTTCACATATCCGTTATTTCGCACTATTTCAAATGAATTTTACGATTACCTAGACTTTAATAAACTAGCGCAAAGTAAGCAGATTCCACAAGCGCGTACCATTTCTCTTTATTTGCATATTCCCTTTTGCGAAACCATCTGTTCCTTCTGTCCCTTTCAGAAAGGGGCCTACAAGCACGTTAAGCAAATCGAATCTTATATGTCAGCGCTTACCACAGAGATCAGAACCAAAGGAAATTTCATTCGCTCGCTTAGAGGGCCCATCCGCAGCATCTATATAGGGGGGCGGCACACCGTCGCTTTTGTCCGCAGATAATATCCGACACATCGGAAAAGTATTGCATGCCGAATTTGAGCTCTCTTCCTTAACCGAATTTACACTGGAAAGCGAACCGAAGAGCGTCATACGTGATAAACTTTATGCTGCCCGTGAGATCGGCGTTAACTGAATCAGCTTCGGCATACAGAGTTTCATTGAGCGTTTCCGATCATTGTTTAACCTCACCTCAACACGTGAACAAATCAACAATACCGTGGCTTGATCACAAGACATAATTGGACATGTCGGTTTCAACCTACTATATGGCATGCACAGCCAGCAAGCTGAAGAACTATTATACGATTTGAAGCAAGCCAGCGAGCTTCACCCTGAAACCATCAACCTCTATGCAATCAACAATCTGGCTATCACGTCGCAACTGCATAAGTCTTACGCACAAAAAGGGCTAAAACCGTCCAGCCTACAGCATCGACAGATGCTTCGATTATTTAGCGATATCGTTATGCGCAGCTGCGGCTATGCGCCGTGTAATGGGCATTCCTATATCAAAATTGCCAATAACACTCCTCTAACGCTCGCTAAAACGAGTTCAGCTAATTATTTCCGCTATCACAAATATTTGCATGGTTATCATGACAATTATGTGGTTGGCTTTGGGGCGTCAGCACTGTCGATTCTCGGCTCACTCGTCACACGAGCCAATCCCAGTCGAAGCGGATACATTACCGACATACAACTTAAAGGAAAATCCAAAGTATACTACAATTGGGTATCAGCGGAGCAACAAGCCTCCAAAGCTTTGTGTATGCGGCTACCTTATAACGGCTATGCCAAAAAAGAAAGAATTGACTGGACCGCACTTCCCTCTTTCGTATACAATAACCTACAACAGCTCATAGGTGCAGGTCTCATCGCAGAAAGTGATAACAATCTCCAGCTGACTCAGCGTGGTTGGCAATGGTATTCCAACCTTATGTATTTTCTTCTACCTCAGGAAGACAGGAATATCTTGGACGACTATGTCGCAAACATGCTGAATACAACCGCCGTACTTGATGGAACAGCGGAAACCTGTGTGGCATCTTAAGGAGAACAGAATGTTCACGCTTTTTGCCAACAAGAACATACGCTATTTTTGCCTAACCGTTAGTCTGCTCGCCTTACTCAGCGGTGCTTTGCGCACTGCCATCCCGCTATTAGCAAGACAATCTGGATATGGCATAATCGGAGTAAGTTGGGCGCAAGGTCTCTTTTCATTAGCGTGGCCAATTTTCGGCATCCTTGCAGGCGCTTTACTTGATCGCTGCGACAAAATAAAACTTGCCACCTCGGCTCTCTTCATCTTCATGCTACTGCATATTGTCCTGTTCGTACTGCTCATGATACAGATTACTCCAACCGAACAAATTTTCTTCTATGCAACCATTGCTGGATTCATCGTCGTTTCTGCCGAAGCTTATATAATGACGATTCCACCACTTATCATGGAGGGAGAGCGATTGATGACCTTCTACTCTATTGTCTTGTTTTTAGATTTCGGGGTCTCCTATTTTCTTGCCCCTGTCATAACAAGCAGCATTTTAGCGCATAGCACACTGCTATTTCTCGGCCTGTTAATCGTGCTTTTTATCACATTGATTTTTACCGCTCGCCATGCTGTTCCGACATCGCCAACACCTGATAAAGAAAACATCACTTTCCGTTATATCATTGCCGGCTTTCATTTCATTTTTTCAAATCGGCATCTTACCTCCCTTACATTACTCACATTCTTTCTATCGGTGGTATTTGGAGCATTCCTAACCTCATTCATCTTCTTCGTTACCGACAGTCGGTATCTGGGCCTACATAGCAGCCAATATGGCGTGATGTTTGCAGCCTACGCGCTTGGTACAATGGCAGGTGCCTTATTTGCACCGCATATACGTTATGCACCGGTGCGCCTAGCTGTTCTCACTGACGGTTTAGGAACGGTTGTCTTGCTGTTGATTCCAGCCTTTTCAAAAAGTGCTGTCGTCGTATGGGGCGTCACCTTTATCGCTGGCATTGGAGCAAGCTTATGGTTTATTGGTGTTACCGCCTTCAGGCAGCGCCTCACACCAAAGCAACTTCTCGGGCGAGCTAATTCTGCTTTTCGAGTGATAGGCTATGCTGGAACGCCGGTCGGAAGCTTTTTGGTCGGCGTCCTTGGTTCTTTTATATCATTGCAGTTTGCTGCCACCTTTATCGCTGGGCTCCTATTGGTGGCTATCGCGATAACGCTTCCATTTCTTTGGCAGGCTGATCATATAAACACACCCAATCCTGCCACGAGGTAACAGCTGCTTTAAAAAAAAGACACGGTCAAAAAAGGCACACATACCCTATTACGCAATCGATTGATCTGTTCTTTGGATGAGAAAATTATCACCATAATGGCTGATAGAGCCAGCGGCACTATAGAAGCAGCCAAACAAACGCTAAAGACAAAACAGCCCCTTTACGTTGCATTGGGCGATGATCCAACGCCTATATGAAGGATGCAGAGAGCTTATAGCGTACGAAGTGCAATTCTTAACTAAAAACTCCGCCCTAGCAATGCCTACTTATACTCCAGTTAATCCGTTACCCGCTGGACATCAAATGCCTCACCCCTTTACTGCTCCTCAAAATACATTTTGCTGCACTTACGCGCCGTATTCTTCCTTTGTAATTAAAAGAGCAGCCCTCCTTTCCTAGTTTAGGATCCCTGCCTACACAATGCAGCAACAGATGCGACCATATATGCATTCACGCCTTAGGGCCTGCATAGTAGAAAGCTTAGTTCGAGAGATTCATAAAGCCTATATCCCAATAAATTTTCCACCCAATCCACCTTTTAAAAGGGCGGCTTTATATAAACCGTTAGAGTAAGCTATGAAATCCTTAGGTGTATTAGAAATAATTGACGGTTTTTACCTCAGACCAATGTTGATTGACTTTTACTCGTACATATACGCAAGCGGTGCTACTCTTTTCTTAGATAGAAAGGACATAATCGTTACCATCTGACCTATTATTGTTTGAAAATAAAGAAAAAGTATCAGTGCAACTGATGATATTGAAGAGCTATCTCATTATGTAGCTGTACCTAATTACGGCATTATTACGGCATTGGGAAGCTAGACACGCAATCACCCATTTCTGCGTGCCTTCTGCATGATATTCATAAGATTTTATTACGCGGTAAACGCGGTACGTCCAAAAGCCTTAGCGAATTTCGCAAAGCACAAAATTAGCTTGGCGGTACGCAACTAAAGACAGCGTCATTCGTGCCGCCCACTCTTACCACAGCCCCCACTCTCTCTACCACCATCCCCGCTTAGAATCGCGCCAACTCATCACCGGTGCCTCGTTAAACACCACACCAGTCTCAAGAGCGGTAAAATGCGCCTTGCTGCATTTAATCTTCAGCATTTCTTTAAGGCACAAATCAAACTCGCTATTCGTTCCTTTTGTTTCCAGTACAAAATAAAGCTTTTGCGCGCCATCTCACTCTAAAAAACCGCCCAATCAGGCGTATAAGAACCAATGGGAATGGTTATTTTAAATTTCTTGGCAGTTTAAAAAACAATCTTACATCAGAGTCATTATCGAGATTTTGCGCAAACTCTTTCTCAATACGGCTCTCACAAATCTCATGATCATAAACACTTTTCTTATTGACCACCGTTGGCCCTATGATCGCCTTTTCCGACCTAATTTTACAGATGTAGAATCAATCTTATTATGATGCGCACATCCAGAGATTATTTTATCCTCTGCATTAGAACCAAAAACATGAACAATACGCAAGCAGCTTCGGTAAGAAGACCAACCGCTCAATCTCAACCTACACGAAAATGCATGTGCAGGCGAATGCCCCCCATAATATGCAATATTTCAAGCCCGTCTATAGTGGTATCCCTTTTTAAAATTGTGCCTATGGCTTATAATAATCTCCAAAATATACATTTAGCCCTTGTCTGAAATAACTCAATTTTGGATTGATGAGAACGAAAACGCGCTGCGATAATCACGTTGTTCAGCCCTAATAACCGGCACAAGAGAGCCAATATTCCTGCACCACCAACGACTAAATAACGGTATTTCCTATCAATTTTGATCATATCCTCCACCCTTATTGTACATTTCATCAACAAGATGTGCGCAGCGAGCCCATACATTTACACTGTTCAGTCTCCATGTACGGTTTTCATTCTCAAACGCAAAATCATCTTTAGCTGAAGCAACTTGATATTGCAGAGCTTGTCCATAAAGCATATGCACAATTAGTACCAAATATACACATGGCAGTGCGCATTTTTGCTTATATTGTCATGAGAGAGAAGACCAAAAGCTTTATCCAAAAAGCATCATAATCTAAATTATCAAGAGCATTCTTCAATTCCTCTGAATAAGATCCGTGATAAATAGGACTTGCAAGAATAACACCGTCGCAGCTGCGATTGTTTTAACAAATGCATACACTTTAGCATCGCAATGGTAATAACTTATAAAAACAACAACTTTTTTAAATGCCTCCTCAACGGCGTATGAATATAAGCACGTTTTTTCTCGTCATTTTTTAAGGTATTAAACTCTTCCAATCTACCGAACTTACTCTTAAATTAAAGCCGAATGATTTTAATAAATCCATATTATTTTAAAATTCAATAAAGAATATTAAGGCTACAATCAAAGGCACTTCTTTTCAATATTAAGCAAGTTTTGTAAGCTATATTGTTATCTCTATAGAAGTAAAACAGCCTCTATGGACGGTGAGTAGCTAAGCCTTCACAGCTAGTGCTTTACAAGCGCTTTATAACACTCACTCTGCCCCAAACATAGGATTGCATTTTATTAAATAACCCACGCGCATATAATTAAAGATAGAAACGATTAAGCTTGCACCAATCATGCCAAGCCAATAGCCAATAAAGTCATATTCAAAAAAATGCGTCATTAGCGCTCCCCCAAATAGGCCTAACCCCCAATAACTTATTGCTACAACAATTGTTGACCAAAACGTATCAAGCAAACCCACAAGTATGCCATTGAGCATAGCTCCTAAAGTGCCAAAAGCAAAAGACAATAAGATGAACGGAAGCAACTTCCAAGAGAAAACAACAACGCTGTCTTCAGAAATATTAAAGATGGTTGTAAGGATAAATTCATAAGAGAGATAAACAACCACTGATAAAAATAAGACATAAGCTACAGCAAAAACTGTGACACTCATACGCAATTGTTTTAGAGCCATATTATTCCTATCTGCTCTATACCACGCTGCTATTGTCGCGGCTGCGCTGGAAATCCCCAAAGCCACCACAGAAATAAGCATATCGAGTCGCATCCCTATCGTATGTGCGGCCAAAGATTCGATCCCATAAGCCGTAATCATGAATGCAATGACAGAAGGAAAGCCCTCCGCAATAAGAATACGTATACCAATAGGTAGCCCTACTCGCAGCAATTTTATTATTCGTGAAATCTCTAACTTTGGTCTCAAATAATTAAAGCGAAAAGAATGAAAAGCAGAATTGCGGGACAATATTATTGCTGCTGCAATAACAATTAAAATACGGATCAAACTGCTCGCAATTCCAGCACCAAAGACACCTAATCCGCTTGCAGAACCTATACCAAAAATAAGCAGCCAAGAGATAAGAAAATTTACGAGGATAGCCGCAAACATAACCCAGGTTAAGGGCTTTGGATTACCAATTGCTGACAGTAATCCCCGGCTATTCACATAAAGATAAAAAAACACCACTCCTATAGCAGCACCACTATTATATTCCTGCGCTATATTGGCAATTGTCCCATCTTGGCCGAGAAAACACAAAATATTCCTCGTGTTGAGTAAAATGATCGCACTCATCATTCCAATCACAAGGGAAAGCCATATTCCTTGATCAAACCATGCCTTTAATGCATATCTATCTTGTCTGCGAAAACTTTCCGCAAGTTTTGGTGCAACCGCGGTAATAATACCTAGCCCAAACAACATAACAAAACTAAATATACTCAGAGCTAACATTGTACCACTCAAGGCTTGCACGCCTAAATGCGCTACAAGCGCTGCATCTGTGAAGGAAATTATCATCTGAGAGATAAACCCTATAGCCAGTGGCATGCCAAGAGATAGCAATTGCTTCATCACAACAAACATTGTGAAATACCCTTCCATATTGAAAGGTGTATTAAGATCGGATCTTTTAAACAAAACACATTGATTTTTTCCGTAAAGCCTTTCCATCGCAAGTCTTTCCTAAAGGATGCATAATGAGAACGCATTACGGTAAGAGGAGATGCCCAGTTCTTAAAAGAGAAGCGCAATGCGCCTTTATTGGTTTTTTGGACTTTATGCCATGCGTTTTTTTTGTACAATATTATGCCCCCAAGCAACTACAGTCATTGATAAAAGATCCTCAGCGAGCCGTTTGTTCGTCTTGTATATCCATTTTTAGTATTTTTAATCAAACTTTTTGGTACTGCAAGTAATACACCTGTGCTAACCTTTGCTTATTCGCTGCTTACATACGTAAAAAACAAAGCCGACCAAGTTGTCAAAAAACACAGGCATTAGCATTTTTACAATCCATTGTGCCTATACACCGATTAAAACAGCTATTAATTTCGACTAAATCCATATAAGATGACCCACACACTATTTTTTCCTGTGTCTTTATGTAAGTCATAGGCAAGTCCCTATTCAACTGTATCTTCACTCTCAAACCTCCTCGTCTTTATTAACTTTTTATCAGTATAAAGCCAAGCCAAATTAAGCGGGATAATTAAACATATACAAACCAAGGCGAAACAAAAAGCTGCTTCTATACAAACATTGTTTGCCAACCAACCAATCAGCACAAGCGCTAAAATACCAAAAATACGAGCAAGAAAACTAACAATGGATAAAACCGTATTTGCATTCTTTTGTTGAATATGTTTAAAAAATTCTGCTTCAAACTGCGTTACGGGGACAGAAAAAAACTGTGAAATACGGTGAATAAAATAATGGGGGCCCAACTGTTTGCAACGAGAAGCAGAGCAAGCATAACAACAGCACTCAGGACTAGTGAATACAAAGTTATCGCCATAGGAGCGTATTTTTGCATAAAATATTTAATTACAAAGCGATTAAATAAGTATTTTACGAGAGTATAAGACACAAAGCACAGGCCAAGAATAAGAATTTTAGTCTTTCCTGTTGCATTGTCTAATACTCCTGTTTGTCCAAAAATAAAAGGTTGCCAAAAATGAAATACTGGCTGCAATGCAGCAACAATAAAACCACATATCAATATATAATATAACCCGATCTTTGAGGTAACTAAATAAGCAAAAGCTTCTGTTGCATGCAACAAAGAACCTGAGTCTATTGGCTGACTATCCGAAACGGATGCAATAGCTATCCCCGTCACCCGACTAAACAAGAATACAAGCACGAGAAACCCGAAAGAACAAAAATAATATGCTGACTGATAATTATCCATACACAAAACAATAAGAACACCTAGCGCACCAGCAACCATATTCATGAATGCCGCTAGTTCCCGTTTATAGGCGTTTACTTGGTGGTAGATCAAATTACCCTTGTAACCACCGCCGTCGATTAAGCCTTTAATCCATGTGCTATCAGCGCCAGAACATAAAGCAAAGCCTAAAGCATAAATAATTTCTGCCAGAATTAAGACAAAAAGATTAGGCGCGTAGATACATAAAAAGAAAAAGAGCGAAAAAAAGAAACATGATAAGATAACATTTTTTTAACGCCAATTTTATCTCCTAAAATCCCACAAGGCACTTCAAAAATACAAATAGCTGCGCTAAACACAATTTGTAATAAAGCTAACTGTGTTATACTAACGCCCATAGACAAGAAAAAAAGCATGGAAAGAATCTGTAATCAGCCGACCCCCACTCATTGCCGCACAGCCATAGAGCAACTTTTTAACTTCATAATCTATCGTCATTAATATATCCAAAAGCTATAAAGCTGGCGTTTTTTCTGCCGCCAGCTTTATATATTTTAAAATCTCAATTCAGAAGGGCACATCGAGCAGCCATTTTCTGCTCACTTACTCGGGCTTTGAGCGTAGCAACATCAACACGCTTAATTTTAATTTTTTTCAGTGGATTATACATATTTTTAGTTTTCATAACTTTACCCCCCGTATTAAATGAAAACAATTAAATTTAACATGAAGTGTACATTATAGCTACCTTTTGTCAATTTATTATCTTGATATAAAAAGCTTTGCTCTCCCCCTCACCCACGTTAAGTATTTCATGCACCAATCATTCTGCAACAACCACCGCAGCACTTGGAAACTCATGCGCCCCTTCGGGCAAAGTACGCTTATATTCACGCCAATTTATCACCGGCTGGTCGTTAAACGCAACGCTCGTTTGCAGTGCAGCAAAATGCGCTTTACCGCATTTAATCTTCAGTAATTCTTTAAGGCGCAAATCAAACTCGCTATTCGTTCCTTTTGTTTCCAGTACAAAATAAAGCTTTTGCGCGCCATCTCACTCTAAAAAACCGCCCAATCAGGCGTATAAGAACCAATGGGAGTGGCTATTTTTAAATTTCTTGGCAGTTTAAAAAACAATCTTACATCAGAGTCATTATCGAGATTTTGCGCAAACTCTTTCTCCACACTGCTTTCATAAACCACATGATCATACACACTCTTCTCACTCACAACAGCTGTACGCTCTAAATTTGCCACAAGCTCTTCACTGGTAAAAAGCTCTTGCACACTATATTCTTGCCCGACCAGCTTTAAATATTTAATGCCATCAATTGTAAGATTAACATAGGTTTTATTGAGTATTTCTTCTATGCACTCTAAAAAAGCTTGTGGATTTTTCACAAACTCATGCTCACGACCACTCTTTGTCAAAATACCAATAATTGTCTTTGCGGTTAATTTCAGCTTTAAGGTCAAATAATGTACAATGTTCGGCAGTGCACAAAAACTATAATCAAGCGCACTCTGCTTTAATAACTGCTCTTCATAGGTCACACCAGCACTATCCAGTTCTATCTCTGCTGTCTGATAAACCAAATGCGCGGGCGCAACTGGTGCCATTTTTTCCACTGCATCCACTGCTTTGGCAACAAACTCTGTGCGATCAAGCTTTGCACGATAAGTGGTCTTTTTATTGATCTTCTCCCACAAGGACAAAAACTCTGGCGAAGCCACTGTTTGCTTTTTAAGCTTAACCCGCACTTCGCGCGTAGCATTACGAATAATCGGCATGGCTTGGCTCGCTTCTAGCGCCTGCAGCACAGCCTGCTTTTGCCCTTTACTAAAACGTTCACTTAAATCTAACGTCCCAGTCGCCCATTGCGCTTTTAATGTATCTGTGATTTTTCCTGCTGATGTAAGCAAGGCTTTTTCACGCAACTCAACCAATATATCAGCAGCCTCTTGCGAAGACAGAATCTTTGCTTCCGTCACAGCTGTCATATAAATCAGATCTTGCAGTATCTCAACATTAATAAGCGCGCCCGCATCAGTTTTTTTCACAATTTCTTGACGCAATTCGCGTGGCATTTCCTCCGCCCCTATAGCATCAAATTCGCTCGCTACTAAATTTTGATCTACTTTAACGACACCCGCCTCATCAATAAAATCTTTTGCAACAAGTATTTTAACAATTTTTTGTGCTTGCGATACTTCCACTTTAGCAGCCACATATTTTACATCTTCATAAATACGGACAACCAAATGCTCCATCTGCAATGTACCAAGTTTATAACCAATATCCGCCTCTAATTCTTTTTGCAATGTACTCACAAACTCAGCAAAGCTTTCATTCACCATGACATGCAGCACATTTATATCTTTATTTTCTACCGGTTCACCTTGTTGGTTTACGCATAAGCGCAAACCGCGACCAATCTTTTGCCGTGCGGTAAAATTCGATTTTTGTTCAATCAACATACACACTTGAAACACATTCGGATTATCCCAGCCTTCTCTCAAGGACGAATGCGAAAAGATAAAACGCAAGGGGCATGCAAAAGATAATAACCACTCCTTATCGCGCATAATCGTGTTATAAGTGTCATCATCAGCTTGGCTGTCGCCCTTTGTATCCTTATACACGCCTTTCTTGTCTTGCGAGAAATAACCGCCGTGCACGTTTCGAATATTTTGCGCAAACTTAGTTCGCAAGGAGGCATATTTCTTTTTCGCCAACAGCTCTTCATAACATTCTTCAAACATACGCTCATAAAGTGCTGGCTCTTCATCAGAGCTACGATATTTAGCCACCTCATCAATAAAAAAAAGTGATAAAACTTTAATCCCTAAAGGCACAAGCCGCAATTCCTTATCTAAATGTGTTTCTATAGTGCGATAAATTTGTGCGCGTTTAAGCTCTATTGTATTCACATCACCAAGTGCGTGGCCAAATTTGACAATTTCAGTATCAGAAAACTCAACAGCTTCATCCCCCGCCATGCAATTGATACCCGAAACAATATAGCCCTTATAAAGCTCACGTCCGCCCGTAACGCGATACAGATCATCTCCGTCTCACTGTAACTGTTTTGCGGCTCACCGTGCCATTCTTTCCCGCAATATCCAACTCTAAGCGCGCCTTAAAGCCATGTTTGTGTGATACGGATTTCAAGGCAATATAGGAACGGTTAAAATCTTGCTCTATCTGATTAGAAGAAACACAAATTTGCTTTACCAGTCCTTTTTGATAAGCATCAACAGGTGTTAAACGATATAAAAGATTAATCTCATCTTTATGCGTGGCACTATAGCGGAAAACACAAAGCGGGTTAAGGCTCGCAATAGCCTCCTTCGCTTTTGCTGTATTATCCACCGATTGCGGTTCATCTATGATCACAATCGGTTTTGTGTCTTGGATATAGCGCATAGCGCTTTCGCCATTCAGTCTATCTTGCGGAAGGTTGATAATATTTTCTGCTTTTTAAATGCATCAATATTGATAATCATAATTTCAATATTGCTAGAGCTTGCAAATTGGCGAATTTGCGAAAGATCTTTTGAATTATAAATAAAATAACGATAGGGCAGATTATCAAACTCTGCTTGAAAATGCTCCCTTGTTACCTGAAGTGATTTATATACCCCTTCGCGAATAGCAACACTTGGTACGACAATAATAAATTTGGTAAAGCCATAGCGTTGATTTAACTCAAAAATCGTCTTGCTATAGACATAAATTTTGCCTGTTCCCGTTTCCATCTCAATAGAAAACTGCTTTTGCTCTAGCGTCTAACTCGCCAAGAGTTTATTGTTCTGTTGCACCTCTCGTAAATTTGCTAATATGCTTTCATCACTGATCAATAATTGATTACCATAACCAAATTCATTTAACGCTAATTGTCCTTGTTCTGAATGCAAAGAAAAAGAAGAATTCCGTTGTGGCTGGCCTTTAAACAAATCAATGACGCTTTTAACCGCATCATTTTGAAATTCTTGTTGTTTAAATTTAAGTCTCATATCGCCGCCTCAAGATTCCCATCTTCAATCTCATGGAGGATAATAGAAAGGAAAACACTAGAAAGTTACATGATAGCATATTTGCAAACTCCCATATGCACGTGGACAGTGGCACACCCTCCCCCCAATTAGTGCAGAAATGACGTCGCTCTTGGTACTGGACGCGTTACGTCGGTGCTAACCTTCTCTATTTTTTTGCAGAACAGCAAGCGCGTATCAGGCTCTCTAGCCATACTTAGAGTACGCAAAATTATTCATCACTCTACAACACTTTAAGCGCGCAATTTTATGTTTTGTATTAAAGGATTTTTGCTTTCAAAATATATGAACAACATCACACAAAGTAGAATAAACAAGCTGCCCCCAACATTAAACCAAACCTTCTCTGTAACCAGCACTGTTGCACCGAAACAGTTAGCAATAGCGTGGACAAAAAAAGGCGCACACGCATAAAATTTAGAGCGCGTAACAACACCACGATACGCCAAGCATGTATTGAAAATATGCATAAGTATGACGCTCATTAAAGCACACAAAAAAATACTCGCTTGCGTCCAGGAATAAAAAATTACATACTCATTGGCTAATAACCTAGATCGAATAGGCCAGCCATTATAAACAAGGAAAGGCCCTAGCGCCTTATAAACTAATTCGCATAAACCCCAGCCTATGCCAATATTCAGCGGCAAACGCCACAACAAACTAGGCGAGCACCGATAAAACTTAGTAACTAACCAACGACGCATAGCTTCTTCTGCTACAACAAAAAAAACCGAAAATGTTAAAAATAAAAAAACAAGCGCCAGCCCCTGCTCTGCACGACTCTTGGTTTCAACAATACTCATCATATAAAGCGTTTTTATTACAGATTGCTCCCAAAAAGCAATAAACCCGCCAGCAATGCAGCTAGCAACAAACCATCCCACAGCACCAGCGACAACCAATTTGAACTTCAGAAAATGATGAAACACACATAGAAGAAAAACAACGCCAAGCACTTGCAGTAAACGTAAGGCATCAAGTTTATGTTCTGTTTCCGAGTAACGCCATACTAACAGAACAATCACCCCAAAAACTATGCCGCTCAACAGAACATTTATCCAACTAAATGTAGAGCGAAAAAAATTATAAATGACAGCGCCATAAATAAGTCCCGCGAGAAGCGAAGTAATAAATAAAACCAACATTATTATGCCCCCTCATTTACTACAGCGTAACTGCTATTTTTCTTCATGGATAATCTGTCTTGCACAAAATCATAAATTTGCCGCATAAGAGCAAACATAAGAATAGTAGCGATTGTATAATGCCCAATTGCAAGAAGTTCTGGCTCAGCGGCCCGCCATGAAAAGCGCGCCCAAGCCGCCAAGCATTGTAAAAGCAGGATAAGAACAAAAAAACGCCATTTCTTGTCAAGGCAAACCACAAGCATTAAAAAAGTTGATAAAAGATTCAGACCTATAATAAACGTATAATATATTACCGTCTCAAGTAAAGAAAGTAAGGCGTCTCTATCAAGACTAAAGGCTCCTTTTAGGATTTTCACAGTTTCTGGTAGAGATGTAAGCAGTGCAAGCCCTATAGCAGCCCCCCAAATCCCCATTCCCACGCCCAGTGCTGCCTCTACACCATTGCCATTATCTTCTGCCACCCAATGAGAGAGCAAAAAAAACTGCATAATCGCCATGCCTATAGGGAATAGACCAACAGCAAAAACAATATTAGGCGTACTATAAGCAGAAAAATCAAAAATCAAACTACCTATCATACGCATAAAGCCGTATAGAAAAAAAATCAAAAGCACATAACAACCAGCGCTTGCCCCAATAATCGCCTTCGTGCCTTTAAACGTTTTAACCAAAGAGAGTAACCAGCGGTACCCCAATATAAGCGAAAGCGCCAAAACATAATAAGGAAAATAACTCGTAGCGCCATAAACATAAAGAAAAACAAGACACAAAACAACGAGCAAGAAAACCAAATGTTCAACCAATGTTTTTTTCTTCATCAAAGGAAAAATAATCAGCACCAGACAAAAAACGGCGCCGATAACAGATAATGTCAATTTGTCAAGCATTATTGCAAGCCTCAGAAATAGAATTTATTAATATTGCGTAGTCTGAAGAAATGTCAAACATAAACAAAAGACCAACCGCAAAATGAATTACAAAAGGCAGATAGGAATAGACCTTGCGCTTATCTTGGAAACCAAGATACATAAAGCGCGTATTTACAACATGCATCAATACAATCATGCCCGCGGCAATAAGATAGCTGATCGCTTGTGGACAAGATTCAAATGCGACATAGCCCGCCATTTGTGGCGCCCTATCAACACGGTAATTCAAGTAAAGAAAAAGAGCTGGGAGGGTCTTATAGCATAAGTCTAGAAAACCCCAGCCCAGCCCGAAATAAAGGACCTTACGCGCAGCTAATTCTGGCTTATATACGCGAAGCAACCACAAACGCAAAAGCTCCGCAGTTAAAACTGATATCAAAAGGATAAAAAAGGGATAGTTTGCAGCAACCAAACTCATGTAATGCACCACCTGCTGCTGGCTATTATTAGCAGCAGACAAAGCAGGCAATGGCAACAAAGAGCTCAAATATACAAAACCTGCCCCAATACACAAGGCAGCAACTGCACCACAGAATCCAAGAACTAAATATTTATATGAGTAGCGCTCGTGCAGAATTAAAAGCATGCCAAGATAACATACCAAAAGCAAAGATAAGTCTGTAAGCCCACTTTCACTATGTGGATAAGCGAAGATGATAGCGCAGGAAAGGCCAGCTAGCCCCCCCAAAATGATGCGCTCGCCCAACAAGCCATTGTTTTTAAGGAGACGAGGGCTGAAACTTATCCCAAAACTAAGCAGCATTCCAAAAATTAAGTCAGACATATAATTTCCTTAAAGCGCCTTGCCCTCCCAAGCATACCAAGATATTATTGCGGAAGAGAAACTCCCTGCTAAGAGGCTGATAGCGTACCCCTCAGCAAGGCCTTTACCTTGTTAACAAAGCTAGGTCAAACAACAATTTCACCACTTAGAGCGAACACAATCCCAACCAGCTTTAGCAATACCCGCGGCTGCGTCACGGACCCCGCCTACTATTGCTCCAGAAACTGCCCCTCTTGGGGTGGCTGCTCTAGGCTTTAGGATAAAACCCAAAGAACTATAGCCTCCTGCCTTCTCACTCAGTTTTCTTTTTAAACGGGTTAATCACGCTAAGCTTGACACTCTTTGATTTAATGTAACGCACGTACATATAATAAACAGCAGACAGCAAACAAAGCCACTTTATAACCATTACATAGTTATCGTCTGTATGAACAAACGCTATAGAATAAGAAACAAAGAGGCTAAAAAACAGCTCTGCAAGAACATCAAGGACCAACCAATAATATTTCTTTGTAGTAACAAAGAGAACCATCAAAAATGTCAAAAAAACCTGGCCCATTAGAATAGCAAAACCAAGCACCGCATAATCAAACATTTTTTTCACTGTCTCCCTGTTTGCAAAACCTATCTGTTGATAGATTTCTCGAAGGTCTGATAAAAGCAGTGATGACACAAAAAAGATGCCTATGGCAAACCCACAACCAATGCAAATGCTTAAATCTAGCACGGACATAGATTTTTCCTTCAAAGCTTTAGCAATTAGGACATAGCGAGCCCCCTCTATCATCAACGGAATAATGAAAAGCAGATAAATATAGCTCGAAAGCTGCAGATCAAAAAAATCTAACAGAACGCCATCACTCATAACCATAAAACCAGCTGCGATGAAAAAAATGGGGCAACTTGCGATAATGGCCAAACTAAAGCACTTTATATTGTTTACTATATTGGGTATAAATTCAATGCAAAAAGAAAGAAAGAACATAATTATAATAACATGAGGAGATGTTATCGGCACACCGACTATATACTCAAAGGCATACATGAGAGGAGGAACAACCAATGCCGCCACTATGAATGCAACCATGTTTTCCCTGCCTAACATGCTTTTTCCATTAATAGCAATAGTTTTGAGGAATAGATACAATATGCCAAACCACAGACAAAAATAAACGAGCACTAAACCAAACGCGCCCATAGCTCCTCCTGTGCAATATTCCAAACATAAAGGTGGCACCTTTTACAGTACCACCGTTCTAGGCTTTAGGATAACCCAAAGAACTACATCAAAAGTGCATCAACATCCCACCACCTGAATTAGCAATAGATTGACCCAAAAACTGTGTGCCACACTGGACAGCAGCCACACCATAACCACCATAACCGCCTATGATGCCTCCGAACTTATCGCCTACACCTTGCGCAAAGCTTCCTACGGTCATGCCAACCATAGGATTACGCGCTGCCAATCCTACGACAACACCACTCGCAATGCCAACGTGACCACCATACTTGTCACCAAACGCACTACCAGAGTTATATTTGCTACTAAAATTATCGGCACTGCAATAATCGTGCGAACCACTTGAACTTCCCATTTATTTTCCCCAATTTATTGTATAAATAAATCCCCCAAGGTTACTTATGTTCCCGCGCCAGAATGGCTTACCCATAATTAACCACCGAAACACCCCTGGAGATATGAATGCACTTTCATGCAAGTTCATATTTATAATATATAGTTGACAAAATTAAGGGCATTGTGTCAAAAATATGGCATATTTTAGTAAATTTATGCTTACTTATTTTATGTGTTTAAACTTAATGGTTTATATTATGAGCAATAATAATGAAAGTAAAATAGGATTCTCTTGGTTTACAAAATATACTAAAAGTATATAAATATACTGATAGAGATATTTATTATTGCAATTGCAATCAGAATCATAGATTCAGTTAACCCGTTTATATTTCAAGCGATTATTGATCGTATCATTCCGTTTTGGGCAAAATTTGAAAAAAATCATCCGCGCAAGGTCTTTGCTCCGTGACGGCTCACACGCAAAAAAGCCCGCCAAGCGCGGCTTTTAACCGCCTCACAAAACGCCAAAAATAAGAATTAGAAAAGTTGTAACAAGACAAATGGTACGGTTGGTGGGATTTGAACCTACGACCTCTGGTGCCACAAACCAGCGCTCTAACCAACTGAGCTACAACCGCACAAAAAACAAACGCATTATAACTGCTCACGATTTCGTAAACATTTATCCTTTGCTTATGTGACATAAGGAAGATCAACAAAGTTTGCAAGCCCCTTTAAACAAAACTCGCAATTTTTTGTGAAGAAAAAAGTGTTTTTTACAAAGGAAATTTTGCCCAATGCTCAAGACTATGATCACGATAGTTTTTTATGTTATCAACACCATCTTGGTGCATCATTTGCAAAATCTCTTTCAGAATAGTTATGGCAAGATTTGGACCTTCATAAATCATCCCACTGTATAATTGAATCAAATCTGCACCAGCTTTTACTTTTTCCAAAGCGGTTTCAGCATCCTTTACACCGCCAACGCCGATAATTGCAATCTCCTTCCCTAACTTTTGACGCATTTTTGCAAGCACAATAGTAGAACGTTCAAAAAGTGGACGTCCAGAAAGCCCTCCCTTTTCATTGCTGAGGTGACTATTGTTAAGACCTTGGCGTGAAAGAGTCGTATTGGAAACAATGAGTCCATCAAAATCAGAAAGTTTTATTTCTTCAGCAATATCATCCAATTCTTTCTCTGATAAATCGGGAGCAATCTTTAAAAAAATGGGAATGGAAAATCCATGCTTTTTCTCTTGCTCATTTCGCGCTTGCGAAACTGCACTCAACAAAAGATGCAAACTGTCACGGACCTGTAAATCACGTAAACCTGGTGTATTAGGAGAAGAAATATTAACCGTAAAATAATCAGCAACATCATAAAAATGAGCAATACCAACAGTATAATCATCAATCTTATCGACCGTATCCTTATTGGCTCCAATGTTGACTCCTACAACACCAGTTTTTTTACGCGCACGCAATCTGTTGTAAACAACTTGATGTCCATCATTATTAAAACCCATTCTATTAATAATCGCTTCATCTTCTTTTAAACGAAAAAGCCGTGGTTTAGGATTTCCAATCTGAGGCTTTGGTGTCACTGTCCCAATTTCAGTAAAACCAAATCCTAACCGAAAAATACCATCTACAACCTCTGCATTTTTATCAAACCCCGCTGCGAGACCAATAAAATTTTCAAACTCAAGTCCTGCAATAGTTACACACAATCGTTTATCGACAACCTTTTGACAACCATTTAATCCACTTTTCAGCCCGAGAATCGCTAAACCGTGTGCTTGCTCTGGATCCAACATAAATAAGGCAGAACGGCCAATACAACGAAAAAAACTCATCAATTCTTCTCCACAACATAAAAATGATCCATCGCACCTCACCTCTACCTTTTAACATAAAAGATTACCAATCAAAGAGAGCATATTATCCAAATAATATTCCCCTTCTAGAAGAAAACTCATCACATAATAGCCATACATGTTTATATTGGTTATACTATGTAAAGAATTTTTTATTCTTAAAAAATGTTTCTCTTTTTCGACATTTTTTAAAGATTAAAATATGAATCCTAATATTATAAAATGCAGCATGAATTGAAACATCAAAGGCTCTTCACCATAGTCATGGTTTTGTAACGTCTCATGAAAGCAAGCTCATAATTCTCTTAAAAATGCAGGCAAATTATCTCTATTCCCAAAGTTCCTTTGTGTAATATCGTTTCCAATAGAAACAGAGTTTGCTTTATAAAGCTATTTTTTCCTAGCATTTATAGAATACATGGTTCATAAAGTCATCTAAATTCATACTATTGTTGCACCATTTATTAGTAACAGAATGTTCAATCAATTTGTACTCTATTGATAAAATTTTGAGGAATCTGCGTTGTTTCCTTTGCCATTTCTGATGCGTTAAATACAATTCTGCATCTATTAAGTGCTCTGTCTAACATATGTTTCAAGTAATGACAGTTGATCATTGAACTCACACATCATACCAACGACTTCAAACCAAAATGATCTTGCAAACCCTATAGCTCTGCTATTTATAAACTGATACAATCTTCCAGCAGATGAAATGTGTTTCTTCCATCGGAATTATCGCCATTTTAGCTCATGCAACCCAATACAAATAGCTTTTAGATAAGCCATAATGCCCTCCTAATTGCTATTATCGCTTACTGAATTAAGAGGAATTAAATTATAAGTTTTACTTCTGTCTCATTTATCTATTTCTTCTATCAGCGCTGAAATATATTTTTTATTCCTAAATTTTCTTTTTATAATAAAATGTTATGCCAATATATGCACTTCATTTGAGAAGCTTTCTGATAGCTCAGCTTTCAACACTGCCCATTTTGTGGTATTGTGTAAAAATCTCTCTTTTTAATGTTAAAATAAAAATCTTGAGGCAATTATATAAATTAAGCTACAGTTTTCTACTTTCTGTTGAAAAAGCAGATATAGTTTTTATCAAAAAAGCTTTTTTCTAGGAAATATTCTATGTACATTCAAATAGAGCCCTAAAGCTCTTTATTAAACCTTATAAAGTTCTTTGAAAATAATATTAATATCGTAATATAATCCTAAAAATAAAATCTGCCCTTTCCTTTTTCATCAAAAGCGGTAAGTAAATTACCGTATATCGCTTATATAAAGGGGAAAACGCAATGCTTAAAGAATTCAAAGAATTTGCCCTAAAAGGTAATATGATTGATCTTGCTATCGGTGTGATTATAGGGGGTGCTTTTGGTAGCTTGGTCAACTCAATTGTCAATGATATTTTTATGCCAATCATTGGGCTGATTACGGGTGGAATTGATTTTTCTAATATGTTTATTCAACTTGCTGGCGAAAAACAAGCAACATTGAGTGCCGCCAAAGCAGCTGGAGCAACCATTAGCTATGGACACTTTATTACTTTACTTATCAATTTTCTCATTATTTCTTGGGTTCTTTTTTTATTCGTTAAAGCTATGAATAAAATTCGTAGAAAAGAAGAAGAAAGCCCCAAAAAAACGTCTTCAGAAGAACAACTTTTAACAGAAATTAGAGATCTTTTGGCTAAGAAAAAATAATTTTATGCAAGATTTACATCATGGAACACGAGGAAAAAACATTTCCACAGTTGTTCCATGATTGGGTTTTGAGAACAGTAAAAATTGTCCCCCTCTTTCTTCCACCATTGCTTTACACATTGGAAGGCCTAAACCTGTTCCCATAAAAGCGCTATCACCAGATCGGCCATCTTTGCGCTCTACTTGACCATACGGTTGCAGTGCCTGTATAATTTCTTCTTCGTTCATCCCTATACCATTATCACTCACTGAAATTTTTACACGTTCTTTTCTATAAGAAACGTGAACAATAATCTGTCCACCCAAAGGTGTAAAACGAATAGCATTGGAAAGAAGATTCCATATAATCTGGCGAAACACTTGTTGTGATACAGGAATAAATGGAACGTGAGGTGGAGCAACAATACGCATGATAATGCCGTTCTGATTGGCTTGAGTTTCAAGAAAAGCTATCGTTGCACGTAAACAAGATATTACATCAAATGTTTCATAAGTAAGGGAAGAATCAATCTGATTATCGGAACCAGAATAATTTATCTTCGAGCACTCTAGTAATTGATTAATCAGCAATAATATATGTTTTCCAGAGGAAATAATATCGCGTAAATATCCATGATAGCGCTCATTTTCTATCGAACCAAAACGGCCTTCTCTCATAATTTCTGCAAAACCAATAAGAGCATTCAAAGGTGTTCGTATTTCATGAACAACTCCAACGATTTTATCCTCTTCTGCTTTTTTTTCTCCTGATGGAACTGTTTGTGTCCTATCACGCAACATAACAGCATAATTGCCTTGCTTTGCCAAAAATACAATCGTTATCAAAACGGTTATATTTTTATGATTTTTTGTCATTAAATCAGCGGTTTCACTGCGATTTAAAACCTGATTTTTTCCCTCCATACGGATTGATTTAAAATATTTTTCAACCAAAAGTCGGCTTTGCAAAGTAAATAATGAAGAGAATAGCTGTCCTCGTAGTTCATTTATTTCATAACCCATTAATGCTAAGGCTGCCCTACTCGCTGATTGAATAAAGCCCTCTTCATCCAACCATAAAACACCATCTGTTGCTGTATCCAACAATGATAAAACTGCAGCGGGCTCTTTTACGAGAGCTTGTTCTATAGCATTTACCGACAATGTTTGTGCATATGGTAACTGAATAGCTGTTTCTTCAACTAAATTTTCTTCTTTTACCGATGAATTCAATTCATCACGCAATTGCTCTGCAATTTCACGAAAAGCTGAGCGTTCTATCTCCGTAAGACATAGCATTTCTGTTTCTAGCTTTTCATTTCTTTTTTCTTGGACTTTTTTTTGTATTTTTAAAACACCAAAGCCACGAAACCCCTTAAGCTGCTTTGTAACATCAAAAATTGGCAAAGCCGACAATTCAACATCAAGCCATTGTAAGCAACCATCAACAGGCCATTGAACAATCTCTTTACTCCAAGGCATAGCCGCTTCAATAAAATGACTGAGAACCAGATATCGATCATCATTAAATTGATGAGCAAGCTCATGAAAACTACACCCTAAAATAGAAGAAGAGAGAGGACCAACAACTTCAGCTAGCTCTTTTGAGACTTCACAAAACAAACCATTGTGATCGATTTCCCACGTAAAAGGCCGTGGCAAAAGCTCTGGTGTAAAACGAAAAGCTTCTTGCTGACATTTTAATTCATTTGTATTTAACTTTAACTCATCTGCTTTTAATGGCATAACTAAAACTAAAAAGTGTTGGATTTACTCTCAAATGAATAATGCTAATTTGTTTACAATTATCTGTTCTGGTTATAATAACTTGATATCTCATATCAATTGTCTGTAGCAAAATTTTGACTGTTTCATCAACAAAACAAGAATAAAAAGAAGCTTCCAGCTCTGGTTGCTCATTCACCCATTATTGTAATAAATCTTGTTACAATAATGATAACATCTCCCTCGCATAAATAGTACTCAAAAAGAATACACTTATTTTACGCATTCATGCGCCTGTTTTGAAAAAATAACTCCCAAGATCCCCAAGCTTATTTTACGACAGCATCCGTAAATGGTGTAATGTAAAGGTCCCTATAGAGGATATCAAGGCATTGTGCATTACCATTTTTATGCTTATAAAAGAGCTGGTTAGCACCATCATTATACTAATTTCAGCCCCTAATGTCACCAATAGTTCTTAGCATTTGAAGGCATTCATAAGCAGCATTTTTAACTTTTTTACTCCTACATTATTATGATACGCAAGGAAATGGTTTTAATTGTTTCAACAGAAACAGATTTGAAATGAGAAAATCTTACAATGTTTGAGACTTTTATTCACTGTGAATAATGATAAATTACTATCAATCAATATACTGCATTATAAAAATCTCTTTTTCAAATAAAGCTTCTCGTAAGAACACCTTTCTTGAGCCAATAATATCAAATGATAATAAATTCAGCGTAGCGCTTTAAAGTACCCCATGCAACAGAACTTGCATATTGGGCATTTTTTTATGATGCTCTCAATAATCTTCCAAAGATCTTTCTTTCATTAGAATCGCTACAAAAGAAAAAAAATATGCCACCGCACTATTTTATTAAAAAATTCTCTGTAGAAAAGAGAACACAAATCATATGTCCTCATATAAAGATTTGTTTAATTTCTTTATATTCCATATCATTTAGAAATGTTAAAAATATCTCATAATCTCCTTTGATATCAGCTTGTTTACCTCGTCAGAAGTCTTAATACAAAAGATCGCTTTTTCTTTATTACTCTCCATTTAAATTTTTAATATTATATAAAAAAATAAAACAAGCACATTTAAATAATGACTGTCAAATATTTAAAAAATTGCATATTTTTAAATGTGTTTGTTTATTTTACTTCATTGAGTAAAATTTCACGTTTTCCAACATGATTAGCGGCTCCAACAATGCCTTTTTCTTCCATCCGCTCGACGAGAGAAGCTGCTTTATTATAGCCGATTGAAAGTCGGCGCTGAATATAAGATGTTGAACATTTTTTATCACGCATAACAATTTTTACAGCTTGGTTATAAAGTTCCTCACCCTCTTCATCAAAATTTTCTTCCTCAGAAATTCCAGCAGCTGAATCAGCAGAATTATCCTCTTTGTTATCGTCTTCATTATCTGTTACCGTTGCTAAATAATCAGGTTTACCTTGCATTTTTAGATGTGCAACGATGGATTCAACTTCTTCATCAGAAACAAAAGGTCCATGAACGCGCACAATGCGTCCACCACCTGCCATATGAAGCATATCCCCCTGACCTAAAAGTGTTTCAGCACCTTGTTCACCCAAGATCGTACGACTATCAATTTTTGATGTTACTTGAAAAGAAATGCGGGTAGGAAAGTTCGCTTTAATTGTACCTGTGATAACATCAACAGAAGGACGTTGCGTTGCCATAATAAGATGAATACCTGCCGCACGCGCCATTTGCGCTAAGCGCTGAATGGCATTCTCTATCTCTTTCCCTGCCACCATCATAAGATCAGCCATCTCATCAACAATCACAACAATATAAGGAAGCTGCGTGAGATCCATGGCTTCTTCATGATAAAGCATTTCCCCTGTTTCCTTATCAAAACCCGACTGAACAGTACACATGATCGTTTCGCCTTTTTGAGCTGCAAGTGCAACGCGTGCATTAAAACCATCAATATTACGCACACCCAACTTAGCCATTTTGCGATAACGCTCTTCCATTTCACGAACCGCCCATTTTAAAGCTGTTACTGCTTTTTTGGGATCTGTGACAACGGGTGTTAAAAGATGTGGAATGCCATCATAAACAGAGAGCTCTAACATTTTAGGATCAACCATGATCAAACGACACTGCTTTGGTGTCATACGATAAAGAATCGACAAAATCATTGTATTAATTGCAACAGACTTGCCTGATCCTGTTGTTCCTGCAACCAATAAATGAGGCATTTTTGCTAATTCTGCAATGACAGGTTCACCATTAATCCCTTTCCCCAAAGCAAGAGCAAGTTTAAATTCACTTTCACGAAAAGAACGTGTTTGGATTAATTCCCGTAAATAAACAGTTTCACGAACCGCATTGGGTAACTCAATCCCGATAACATTACGTCCAGGAATTACAGCAACGCGTGTAGAAATAGCAGACATAGAACGCGCAATATCATCAGAAAGATTAATAACGCGCGATGACTTTACACCCGCAGCGGGTTCAAATTCATACATTGTTACCACTGGCCCTGGATGAACATGGATAACTTCACCCTTAATGCCAAAATCTTCCAAAACACTTTCCAAAAGTCCAGCACCACGTTCCAATGTTTCTTGAGGAATCATCGTACCTTCGTGAAAAACAGGTTCCTGTAATAAGTTGATCGGAGGAAATTCATAAACATCACAGTCAATAGATTGAATATTTTGCATAAAAGCAGAATCATAATTACCTAATGGCATACGAGTAGATTGCAATGTTTTAGTTTTACTGTTTGCTTGCATCACAGAAAAATCTTTTGAATTCTTTGTGACGGCTTTGTTTATACAATCAACAGTATTATTGGCGACAATATTATTGGTATTTTCAGTCTCTATACTAACCCCTGCATCACTTAACGCCCCTGTATTACTTAACGTATGAGCAGAATCTTCAACAGAAAGCTTAGAATGACACTCTTTATTTGTATGCATTAAATCAGAAATTTTCTCAACACCTCGCATTCTTTCCGCTGGAGATTCTGATGTAATTGAATCATAGAGTTGTGGAAAGCGGTATTCAAGAACACGGTAAAGAGCAGTTATTGACTCATCAAAGGCTGTGGGGATATCAGGTGTGAGTTCATTTGTCGTATCAATTGATGTTCCATCCTCTTTTGAAGTTTGAGTCTCCACATGTTCAAATATCAAAGATTCACACTCAAAAAAAGCATCATCGGAAAGATGCAACGCAGGTTTTATTTTTTGTAGCACATTTTCCACTTGTAATTTATGTTCTTGTTTATCCTCCTCAAGTGGAATATTTGCTGACGGCATATGAATAGCTTGTCGTGATAACTGCTTCAAAACCGTTGAATGACAAACTGATGTTTTATTCTCTATTGATTGAGGATTAATGACTTTTTTTGTCGAAAGAATATTTGTTGTTTTCTTGTTACAACGTACAATACCTGTATCTGTAATTTTTTTTTGATCTTGCTTCGTAAAAATTTTAAACTGTTTTGCAAAAACTGGATCTGTTTCTATACGACGACGCAAAATCTCAACTTCTGGGGTTCTCGTGAAACGGACGTTTTTTCCGAGGGCAAATGCCTTTTTCCACACTTCCGGATAAGGAAATATCTCAGTAATCTTAACAGATAAATCTTCTCTTGATGCACCTTTTGTACCATCATCAGAAAAAGAAGACGTAGAAATAGATTTTGTTTTCGAATTATGCATGGCACCCAACAAATTTATAGCAATGAGAAAAATAACCTTTTCAAAAAGAATTCGTAGAAACTATCATACGAAGGTTAATAACCTTTTGCTGATGGTTACTTTTAAATGAAAAAAATAGTGCCATAATGCATATTCATAATCTGCCTTTTGCATATTTACGATATAAATTGCCTAGTTTATGGTGTCATAGAGCTCGTATTTCATTTGTTTTGAAGAAAACTTCATGATAAAAAAGCTTCAAGAAAATTGTCTATGCCTCTCTTTCTCTCCCTTTTCATAAAAGAAACTAGTTTCAATAATACAATAAGCATTGCTCTATTGAATTCTCCATGATCAATTATCACAATATAATCTAATTTCTCGCGTTTTTATAAGATTACCCTTGTTATCCTCGTTTAAAAAGGCTTAGACTAAGACAATCATAATTACATAAATACAAATAGAAAAAAGGGAGTGAATTATGTTTAATAAACGGAAATTTTATATCAATGGTCTATGGGATGAGCCAAGCACTCCTCACGATTTTGACGTCATTAATCCATCAACAGAGGAGACTTGTGCTGTCATTAGCCTTGGAAGTACAAAAGATGCCGATAAAGCAATTAATGCGGCTAAAGAAGCCTTTCAAAAATGGAAAACAACATCACCAAATGAGCGTCTTGGATTTGTTGAGAAAATTCTAGAGATCTACGAAAAACGTTCCAAAGACATGGCAAAAACCATTTCAATGGAAATGGGGGCACCAATTGATATGGCGCTTAATGCGCAAACTGCAACTGGCAGTTCCCATATTCGCAATTTTATCGAAGCTTATAAAGAGTTTTCGTTCCAAAAAACTTTAATAAAGGGAAATGAGCAAGCAATCCTTCACTACGATCCTATCGGCGTCGTAGGATTAATTACGCCATGGAATTGGCCCATGAATCAAGTAACTCTTAAAGTTATTCCTGCTCTCTTGGCTGGCTGTACCATGGTGTTAAAGCCCTCTGAAATTGCGCCTCTTTCTGCTATGCTTTTTGCTGAATTTTTAGATGAAGCCGCACTTCCAGCCGGTGTTTTTAATTTAATCAATGGTGATGGTGCAACTGTCGGCTCTTACCTCTCTGCACATCCAGATTTAGAAATGATCAGCTTTACTGGTTCAACTAGAGCAGGAAAAGATATTTCTAAAAATGCCAGCGCTACTTTAAAAAGAGTCTGTCTGGAACTTGGGGGAAAAGGAGCGAATATTATCTTTGCTGATGCCGACTCAGATGCTGTTCAACGTGGTGCACGACATTGCTTTTATAATAGTGGACAAAGTTGTAATGCACCAACTCGTATGCTTGTGGAACAGAGCATCTATGACAAAGCCGTGAAAATAGCCAAAGATATTGCAGAAACAACAAAAGTAGGACCAAACTGCCAAGAAGGAAATCATATTGGGCCCATTGTTTCAAAAAAACAATATGATAAAATTCAAGATCTTATCCAATCGGGAATTGATGAAGGTGCAACTCTTGTTGCAGGCGGGACTGGTTTACCAAACGGAATGGAACGCGGTTATTATGTCCGTCCAACAGTCTTTGCTGATGTAAAACCTCATATGCGTATTTTTAAAGAAGAAATCTTTGGTCCAGTTCTCTCGATTCTTTCTTTTAGTACAGAAGAAGAAGCCGTCGCTTTAGCGAATGAGACTGAGTATGGTCTTACAAACTATATTCAATCGCAAGATCGCAACAAATGTCGTCGTATTGCGGCACAAGTACGCTCTGGTATGGTAGAAGTTAATGGACATGGATTACCCAGTGGAAGCTACTTTGGAGGTGTAAAATTTTCTGGGCGCGCTCGTGAAGGAGGACATTGGGGAATTAAAGAATTTCTCGATAGTAAAGCAATTTCGTACTGGTAAAATCTTATTAAAAACTTAATAGGAATCGTATGGTAATACAGAAAATAACGGATGAAGGTGCTCTTGGGCAACGTCTTGATCAGTGGCTCGCAAAACAATATCATGACGTGCTCTCACGTTCGCGTTTGCAAACCCTCATCCGTGAAGGCTGTCTTAAAATTGATGGTCAATTCATAAAGGAACCAAAAACAAAATTAAAACCTAACCAAATAATTGAATTGGAAATGCCGGACCTTCGTGATGCAGAACCTAGCGCTGAAGCCATTGCATTGGACATTCTTTTTGAAGATGATCATATCATTGTTATTAACAAACCAGCTGGTCTTGTTGTTCATCCTGGGAATGGAAATTGGACCGGTACATTGGTTAATGCCCTTATTTACCACTGTGGGAATAGTTTATCTGGTATAGGTGGTGTTAAACGCCCTGGCATTGTCCATCGTCTTGATAAAAATACAAGCGGTGTTATGGTTGTTGCAAAAAATGATCTAGCTCATAAAAGTCTCAGTGCTCAATTTTCTGATCATGGACGTACCTGCGCATTAGATCGACGCTACCATGCCTTGATTTGGGGAACACCTCAGCGCAATGTCTGGACAATTGATGCATCACTTGGCCGTTCGCCCCATAACCGGACAAAGCAAGCTGTCATCCATAACCAAAACCCTTATGCTCGTCATGCTGTTACACATGTTTCTCTGCTTGAAAAATATGGCTCTCATGCAGACTCAACATCTTTTGCTAGCCTTCTGGAATGTCGCTTAGAAACTGGACGCACCCATCAAATCCGTGTTCATATGACTCATATGGGGCATCCACTCATAGGCGATACAGTTTATGGAAACGCTTTTAAAACAAAATCAAACACATTCAACCCCACTATTAGAAATGCAATCGATCAATTCAACCGACATGCACTCCATGCTGCAAGTCTTACTTTTGAACATCCTTCTACCGGTAAAGTTATGTCGTTTTCCGCACCACTGCCTCAAGATATGGCTAAACTTATTAAGCTTTTTAAAAAAATGAATTGAAACTTTTCCCCTTCTCAAGATTTCACAATAAAATATCTTTTTTTGAACAAAATTGAAAAATATGCTAGAGTGAGGTTATGAGGATAGTTAGCTATCTAAAACATAGAATTTGCCTTATCAGGGAATTCAGATGAAAGGAGGGTGCTATATGGCCCATATGAATTTATTATCAGTAATGACAGGTGATGGTGGTTTAAACCGTTACTTGGAAGAAGTGCGTCGTTTTCCAATGCTTGAGCCAAAAGAAGAATATATGTTAGCTCAGCGTTACCGTGAGCATAATGATCTAAAAGCTGCGCATAGGCTAGTAACCAGCCATTTGCGTCTCGTAGCTAAAATCGCGATGGGATATCGGGGCTACGGACTTCCCATTGGGGAAGTCATTTCAGAAGGCAATGTTGGACTCATGCAAGCTGTTAAACGTTTCGAACCAGAGCGGGGTTTTCGTCTTGCAACCTATGCAATATGGTGGATTAAAGCGTCAATCCAAGAATATGTATTGCGCTCTTGGAGTTTGGTGAAAATGGGGACAACAGCTAATCAAAAGCGCTTGTTTTTCAACCTTCGTAAGTTAAAAAGTAAACTTCAAGCACTTGATAGTGGCGATCTCAATGCAGAACAAGTGAAAGAAATTGCAACCCAGTTGAATGTCACAGAAGATGAAGTTGTATCAATGAATCGTAGGCTTGGTGGTGACACTTCACTCAACGCACCAATTCGGACAAAAGAAGGAGAAAACAGCGAGTTACAAGATTGGTTGGTGGATGAATCTAACGATCAAGAACAAATTTTAATTGAAAAAAGTGAATTAGAAAATCGCCGTTCCATGCTCATAAATGCCATGGACAATCTCAATGAACGCGAAAAACGTATATTCAAAGCGCGTCGTTTAAATGATGTACCACTAACCCTAGAAGAACTCTCTGGTGAATTTAATATTAGTCGAGAACGAGTAAGACAAATTGAAATGCGTGCATTTGAAAAAGTACAAAACTCTATCAAAGATTCTACTTTATCTCAAAGTCAAGTGTAAAACCTAGAGTTAAGTATAAAGCCAATGGTTTGCACATTCTTTAAATGTGAAAATGAAAAAAAGCATGCCTTGGCTTTATACTTGTAAATTAGTCTATCGAATTCTTTACGTTATTGATATGTAAAGATTTAGTGAGTGTATTTGGTATATAATTGATAAAGACGGTCGTGGAAAATTCTTCACAGCTGTTTATTTTTTTGCATCTATGTTTTATTTTTTTGACCAAGAACTGTTAACTTATCTTGTTGTGCAAGCCATTGTCCAATAACTTCATTAAAAATAGACTTACCTGTTGGTCCTTTTGCAAAGGTTAATTCACTTATACGCCCATTTTTATCCGTTAACACCAAACGCATCCAATCTAATTCTCGCATCAATTGTAAATTTCGATCAAGAAATGGATGATTACCACTCAATGCGACAAGAAAAAAGTCATCGTTAATCTTTGCAGCAATGGTTCTTGTTAAAGCCTGTCCAATGGATTGTTCACTTGCTTTAAAGGTTAATGCTTGAACATTGCTTATAGCTTTACCTGAAAATTTATCCGAAAGAATAAAAATAAGGTCCATAATATATGAAGCAGGAAATGACTGATCGGTATTACGACGTAAAATTAACCGCAATGATATCCCTTCATCAGGAATTGTTATATCACCTTGTATAGTTGTTTCTTCTGGAGACCCCTTCACTTGAGACTCTTTTATAAGCGTCCAGCGAGCACTTCCCGTTGCTATCTTTTCTGCATCATAATTTGTACGTGCTTGATAGAAAACAGCTTCACCTGATTTTTCAAGCGATTGCAAATTGCTATCAACAACTGTTGAGAGTACTTCTTCATCCGAAGAATCTATCGCTTGTTTTAAACCAACATCAATTTCACTTCCATCCTCTAATAAGCGTTGTGTTAACTTTCTCTTAATTGGAAATGCCTTTGGTACTCTGTGAGAAGCTTGAAGATTTTCTTCTAAAAACTGATAATCATTTGATACAAATACACGCTCACCAACAAAAAAAATACCAACAATTAAAACAACAAAACTAACAACAAAAACAGCACTTATCACAATACGCCTTTGCACTAACGATTTATTAGCACGACGTAAAGCCTGAGAAAAAATGTGCGAAACAATATGCGGATTATCTTCCTGCGAAGGAGAAATCTTTAACACACTGCTATTAACATGCTGAGAAGGCACATCAGCCTCCATATTAACAGGCTCTGCATCTGGTATATCTGATACACAAAGCTCAACAAATACCTTGTTATCCTTTGAACGTGTAACAAAATCCTGCTTTCTTTTTATGTTTACCTCTGACAATTCATTATTCTTTGGTAATATAGTTTTTTTTGTAACTTTCTTATCTTCATTTATATTTGTGGGATTCCACCCAATAACTGAAGAAAGCCGTTTCTTTTCAACTGCTAAATATTCTCCTTCAACAGTTGCAATAGAACTTTGAAGAATCTTTCTTTGTTTATCCGCTATTGCTTGTGGTATTTTTGCTGTTACAAATTGATGTTCTAGTGTTTCGGTAGCCCGCTTATAAATCCGCTTACGCACTTGTGGTGTAATATTATTTTGTGCATTAATTGTCTTTTTTAAGATTCCAACGAAATCTACCATTTCCTCTATAATCTCTCTTAAACTGAGAAAAAATCAATAGTAAAGCCAAAAAACTTTATTTTAGCCTTCTAAATTGGTTGCCATTTAATATTGGTACAACATAATGTAAAATGAATATGAAAAATAAACAATGCTATTTTGCACCTTTCTCTTACGTGCTCTTAAAGACTTTTTTTGTAAAAAGATACAAAAATGAACAGAGAACATATATAGAAATCTAAAAACAATAATCAATTAACAAAGGGATCCGTAATAAGAATAGTATCTTCACGCTCTGGACTTGTGGATAATAAAGCCACTTTTGTATTAATCAGTTCTTCAATATAGCGTATATATTTAATAGCCTGCACTGGTAAATCTTCCCACCTCAATGCATGTGCTGTTTCTTTCTTCCAACCTTCTAATGTTGCATAAATAGGCTTCACCCGATCCTGAGCTCCCATGGAAGAAGGTAAATAATCAATCCTTTTACCATCAAGCTCATAACCAATACAAATTTTTATTTCATCCAAACCATCTAAAACATCAAGTTTTGTCAATGCTATACCTTGAACACCGCAAATTGTTACCATCTGACGTACTAAGACAGCATCAAACCAACCACATCGACGCTTTCGACCCGTTACAACACCAAATTCATGTCCACGCACTCCCAGAAATTCACCAATATCATTTATCTGCTCTGTCGGGAACGGCCCTTCTCCAACGCGTGTAGTATAAGCTTTTGCAATACCCAAAACATAATGGATTGCATCAGGTCCCATCCCCGAACCTGTACATGCTTGCCCAGCAACTGTATTAGATGACGTTACATAAGGATAAGTTCCAAAATCATTATCTAATAAAGCACCTTGCGCACCTTCAAAAAGAATGTGTTTACCTCCTCGATAACCTTCATCTAAAAGACGCCACGTACAATCCATAAAGGGCAAAATTTTATCCGCAACTTGCATCAATTCATCATAAAGCGCTTGAGAATCAATCTCTGCAACACCCATCCCACGACGCAAAGCATTATGATGCCTCAAAAGCCGCTCAATCTTAGCCATAAGTGTATCTTTTTCTGCTAAATCCATCACTCGGATAGCACGACGTCCCACCTTATCTTCATAAGCCGGTCCAATACCGCGCTTTGTTGTACCAATCTTTAAACCAGATAAACCGCTTTCTCGAATTGCATCAAGATCACGATGCAACGAAAGAATCAAAGGAGCATTTTCAGCAATACGCAAAATTTCTGGTGTGATTTTTACACCCTGATTACATAGTTTTTTTACTTCTGCAACAAAATGATGAGGGTCAACAACAACACCATTACCAATAATTGATAACTTGCCACGCACTAAACCAGACGGTAAAAGTGATAATTTATAACTGACTCCATCAACAACCAATGTGTGGCCAGCATTATGCCCCCCCTGATATCTCACCACGATATCTGCTCGCTCAGACAACCAATCTACAATTTTACCTTTGCCTTCATCACCCCATTGTGTACCGACAACAACTACATTGGCCATAACTTTCTCCGTCGTGTTTGGTCAAAAAAACCAGCATTCAAAAACAAACACTTCTTTATAACGAAACCTTAGAGCAAGTGCGACTCTTCATTTCAGATTTTTCTCAATCTTCAAGTGATTAAATTTTCAAATTTATGATAATAAAGATAAGCAAATACCAAAATATTTTAAATCTGTCATTTTTGCTACAAAAAGTAAAAAAATAGAGATTTTAATTTGTGCGTATCCAACACCTGACAGAGCATTTATTCCTCCTCTTAATCTTTTACAATTCATGTAATATTTAGAGGCTGTTTGTCTGATACAAGAATACGAAAGATCATCATAATCTCTCGTATCCTTTTTCTGTTTAAAAATACCCTGTGAAAATCACCAGTAATTATTTAAAGCTGTGCTTTTTCAACTTGGAACGCCCACTCAAGCCATTGTGTTAAAATTTCAAGATCGGAAGCCTCAATTGTTATACCCGCCCAAATTCGAAGCCCAGGAGGAGCATCGCGATACGAACCGATATCATAAGCAACCCCTTCCTCATCAAGACGCTTCACAACCGCTTTTATAAAAGATACTCGCTTTTCCGTATCCAAAGCAGTAATCACTGGATCCACAATATCTAAACAAATAGCGGTGTTAGAACGCACTTCAGGATCTTTTGCCAAATATTCTAACCATGGCGTTTTGCGAACAAAAGCATCAAGTACAGAAAAATTTTTCTCAACCCGTGCTCTTAATGCCGCTGCACCTCCTAGAGATTTTGCCCACTTCAACCCATCAAGGAAATCCTCAACACAAAGCATAGAAGGTGTATTGATGATCTTTCCTTTAAAAATATCTTCGTTCAATTTTCCATTTTTTGTCATATAGAAAAGTTGGGGCATAGGCCAAGCTGGAACATGATTCTCAAGCCTCTCAACAGCACGAGGACTTAAAATCACCATACCATGTGCAGCCTCGCCTCCCAAAACTTTCTGCCATGAAAAAGTAACAACATCTAATTTTGAAAAATCAAGATATTGCGCAAAAGCTGCCGATGTTGCATCACAAATGGTCAATCCAGCCCGCTTATGCGGAATGAAATCTGCATTAGGAATACGCACACCAGAAGTTGTCCCATTCCATGTAAAAACAACATCCCGATCAAAGTCAAGTTGTGTTAAATCTGGTATTTCACCATAAGGAGCTTCAAAACGACGCACATCAGAAAGCTTTAATTGCTCGACAACATCTTTATTCCACCCAAACCCAAAACTTTCCCACGCTGCCATATCAATGCCACGCTCACCTAATAGAGACCATAGAGCAGCCTCAACAGCACCGGTATCTGATCCTGGCATAATTCCTATACGATGATCAGAAGGAACCTCAAGAATCTCACGGGTTAAATTAACAACTTCAGCAAGTTTTAATTCTGCTTCTCTAGATCTATGTGAACGCCCAACTAATGCATTTTTAAGAACATCAAGAGTCCAACCAGGCCGTTTGCTACAAGGACCTGAAGAAAAATTAGTATTATTGGGACGATTACTTGGTTTTTGTAACATTATCATTATTTCTCCCCTTTTAGATGTTTTTCTTTCTTTATAAAGAAAAACAAATTATTATAAAGACTAATCAATAATCTTTTTAGAAAAAAGTCAAAAATATTGTCTATTATTGCGTATGCTTAAAATTCACGGAAACTTTATAAAAAATCTTTCTTAATCATGCCTCTCGATTGATTCTTTTAATTTTTTTTCGTATCATCACCACAATAAGACAGCATTCTAATAACAATACACTAAACTATCCAATATACCTATCAAATTTATTTTATGATAAAGATTCATTGATAACGCTCTAGAATAGGGAGATAAACTTATTAAAAAATCAATTATTTTTCTTTTGATGACTGGACAGAGAAAATTTTAATGTTATAACCGCAAACGCTTTATATTTTTTATGAAGCATGCCCAGATAGCTCAGTTGGTAGAGCAGCGGACTGAAAATCCGCGTGTCCGTGGTTCGAATCCGCGTCTGGGCACCACTTTTTGTGTTTAGCATATTGAAATATATAGATTTTTTCTTTAAATAGCCATTTTCAGACCACCTTTTAGACCACCTTCTACAGTTTATATAATTTTACCTAATTTGTTCTTATTTGCTCCTTATTTTTCTTTGGAGTGAAGGCTAAGATCTCTTTTTTTCTCCATCTCACTGCTCTCCCTAGCTTATATGGCTCCGGAAACAACCCCTGAAGCACCCAATTGCGAATCGTTGTTGTGGATACACTAAAAAGCTGTGCACACTCACGTGTCGTTACATATCTATCTCCATCATCAAATATCATCTCATTACCTTTCTCTTTTTTATATTAATTAAATGGGCGGGGGTGCTGGGAGGCATGTGGAGCACTCCAGTTTTTAAAAATCTGCAAGTTTATTTTTTAGAGGTGCTTAATTTCATATTTCCAATCAGGTAATTGAGTGAGAGCTAATGCGAGTTATCCTCTGTGACACATGCATACATTGGCTTCAAAACAGGTGATTGCAACGCGCTTTTTGTTTAAAAATATTTGATATAATTTGTTTATTGCACAAGAATTATTCTTGAGAGTTGTATTTTGATAATCTTCAAAAAGGCGGTCATAATCTTTTTGTGTTTTCAAATTTCTTCGTTTTTCAGAGGCAATTCCAAGTTCAGGCATATGCATATATTCAATATCAATGTTGTTTACAGCTTGCTCTAATTGTCTTTTCGAAAATCCGTGTTTTCTACTTATTGGATTTTTACGAACATCACATAAAGTTTTGATATTGTTTTCTATGAGACAACTAAGATAATTCTCAAGGGACCTACCTTCATAGCCAATGGTAAAAAAACAAAATTCCTCATCTTTAGCAGGCTGTATGATAATATGTTTAGTGTTACACACGTTTAATTTCCTTGGTAAATGGGTGGGAGTGCTGGGAGGAGAGAGCACCCCCATAGGTTTAAGCAGCTTTTGCCAAAATCTTTTGCATCTCTTGTTCTATTTCCCCTAAAAAGATTTCGACCGCTTTATTGATCTCTTCAATGTGTTTCTCATCACGGAGGACGCGTTTGATTTTCATTCTCAAACCAGTAGATTTGCCTACAAAGTTTGGATTATAGCTCATGAAATCACACCATTTGCGTCCAGTGCATGCCATTTGGAATTGCATCTGTGCGATATATTCAGGCTTGATTTCGTCATAAATAAAAAAACGCAAATGCGTGGTTGATTGTGGACATTTGACTTCTATTAAACCGTCCTCTCCAATCAACCCATCAGGACTAGCCCCCGCCATTTTCATTTTTGGGTGTGGGATAAACCCGCATCTTATGACATTGGTGTCATAAATGAATTCATATTCTCTCAAGGCATTCTCTTCATGTTCAATGCCCCATTGCATAGCAGGTGTTGTATAAGATTGGCTTATTTCCCCTATTAAGCGTTCTGTCATGAGTTTCGTTTTGTAATCTTCATATTTGCTTGTAGGCAAACCTTTTGCTGTCTTACTGAGTACGTTGTAAACGTTTGAAGCAGTGACTTTACCCAAGCGCGCTTGAAACCATTCTGCTGTTCTTTGTTCCATCTCACACCGCCGTTCCCTGTTCGTGTGGCGTTTCTATAT
>NZ_JBHIRH010000009.1:0-78231 GCF_042196945.1 Bartonella sp. AA81SXKL
GTTTTGCTATTCGTGAAGGTGGTCGTACTGTTGGTGCCGGTATCGTCTCTAAGATCATTGAATAAATAATGCTTGTTAAAGGGGTGTTAAAAGTGTTTTAGTTTTGAGAGTTAGGGGTATAGCTCAGTTGGTAGAGCGGCGGTCTCCAAAACCGCAGGTCGCGGGTTCAAGTCCTGCTGCCCCTGCCAAAGGGGGTACATATAAGGGAGTGGATTTTGCTGCCTTTTTCGCTTTTTTTGATATGGGGCTTGTTTTTTTGTGTGTGAAACGGTATTGAATAGAAAGTAAGGAAATTGCATAAGTCTGAAAGTTGGCTTTTGCATTTTTTTCCTGTTTATTTTATTCTATAAAACACAATAGGACTAGAGAGAGTATAGTGTGACGATGGCATCTAAAACCAATCCGATTACCTTTTTGAAGCAGGTTTATGCAGAAACAATTAAAGTGAAATGGCCTACACGTCGTGAGACGGTTATTTCTACTATTATGGTTTTGTTGGTAACTGCATTGGCTTCAGCTTTCTTTTTTATTGTGGATCAGGTTATGCATTTTGGTGTTTGGCGGGTTATTGATCTTCTGAAATATCTTTTTAGTTGAGAATGTAAGGAAGTGTGACTGTGGCAGCTCGTTGGTATATTGTTCAGGCATATTCAAACTTTGAAAAGAAAGTAGCGGAAGCTATTGATAAGGAGGCAAAGCAAAAGGGACTTGATCATCTTTTTGAAAAGATTTTTGTTCCAACAGAGCGTGTTGTAGAGGTTCGTCGTGGACGCAAAGTTGATACTGAGCGAAAATTTTTTCCTGGTTATGTTCTTGTTCGTGCTGAGTTAACAGATGAAGTTTATCATCTTATTAAGAATACGCCTAAAGTGACAGGTTTTTTAGGATCAGATGCGCGTCCTGTTCCCATTTCTGATCGAGAGGTTGAGCAAATTCTCAAACAAGTTCAGGAAAGGGTTGAGTCTCCAAAGTCTTCTGTATTGTTTGAGGTTGGAGAGCAAGTTCGCGTTGCTGATGGTCCTTTTGTTTCGTTTAATGGAATTGTTCAAGAGGTTGAAGAAGAGCGCTCTCGTCTTAAGGTTGAAGTGCTTATTTTTGGGCGTCCTACGCCTGTTGATTTGGAATTTAGTCAGGTTGAAAAACTCTGATTAAACTTAGAGTAGTTTTAATTACTTTAAGGAAGGAGTGGGAGGTGATTTATAGCTTTTGTCGGCTTAATGATCCGAACCACGTGACTGCAAGCGGGTAACGGGCAAGATGAATTGTCAGTATACCAGTAAAATTAAAGGCAGATTGTTATGGCAAAAAAAAGTATAGGTCAGCTTAAGTTGCAGGTCCCTGCAGGAGCTGCTACTCCATCTCCACCGATTGGTCCAGCTCTTGGGCAGCGTGGTATTAATATCATGGAATTTTGTAAGGCGTTTAATGCAGCGACACAAGAAATGGAAAAGGGGGCACCGATTCCAGTTGTTATTACGTATTACCAAGATAAATCTTTCACATTTTCTCTCAAGACGCCTCCTGTATCATTCTTTTTAAAGAAGGAAGCAAACCTGAAATCTGGCTCAAAAGAGCCTGGTAAAGTGTCTGTAGGAAGCATTTCTCGCGATAAAATTCGTTCGATTGCGGAATCAAAGATGAAAGATTTTAATGCGAATGACATTGAGGCAGCAATGCGTATGGTTGAAGGTTCTGCTCGCTCGATGGGCTTGGAAGTGGTGGGCTAATATTATGGCAAAAGTAGCAAAAAGAATAAAAAATATCCGAAAAGATATTGATTTTAATGAACTTTACGCTTTAAAAGATGCCGTTTCAATGGTTAAGGAGCGTGCTGTTGCTAAGTTTGATGAAACAATCGAAATTTCAATGAACTTGGGTGTTGATCCTCGTCATGCTGATCAAATGGTTCGAGGCGTTGCTCATTTGCCTAATGGAACAGGGAGAAATATTCGTGTTGCCGTTTTTGCTCGTGGGGATAAGGCTGAGGAAGCTAAGGCGGCAGGAGCTGATATTGTGGGTGCCGAAGATTTATTTGAAAGCGTTAATAGAGGGACTATAGATTTTGATCGTTGTATTGCAACGCCAGACATGATGCCTCTTGTTGGTCGTCTTGGTAAGATTCTTGGTCCACGGAGTTTGATGCCGAATCCGAAAGTTGGTACTGTAACACTTGATGTCGCCGGTGCTGTCAAAGCTTCTAAAGGTGGTGCTGTTGAGTTTCGTGTGGAAAAAGCTGGTATTGTGCATGCTGGTATTGGTAAGGCTTCTTTTGGTGTTGAAAAAATCGTAGAAAATATAAAAGCCTTTGCAAGTGCAGTTATTAAAGCCAAACCACAAGGTGCAAAAGGTGAGTATATTAAGCGCGTTGCTGTTTCGTCGACTATGGGAATTGGTGTTAAAGTTGATCCAGCAACGGTTCGTTCAGAGCTAGTATAAGCTGATTTATAATTTTGTTTTGGGGTATGGGAATATCAAAATTGTATTTAAAATGCTGATTTTGATCAGCTCGCTATCTAAGCTTTATAGGGCTTAGGTTGTACCGGGAGAAATTCCGGAATATCCTGTCCGAGATTGTAGGTGATGCTTTTAAGTATCTTAATCAAAAAAAACCTGCATGAGACTGGGGTAAAAACTGAGAGTTAAAAGACTTAAAGGGTTTGAGCCAAGGTTGCCTTTGAACGCTGTGCGTGAAAAAGGGGACAGGATCCTCATCGGTGACATGAAGTGTTTTATGTTATCAAAGGTAACCAACAGGTTTGTTTTAAGCAAATCTGTTAAATGGAGAGAGACAGTGAATAGAGCGGAAAAACGCGAATTTGTTACATGGCTTAACGAGGCTTTTCGGAAGTCTGGTTCTGTTGTTGTTGCACATTATTCCGGTCTGACAGTTTCACAGATGAATGATTTGCGTTCGAAAATGGGTGAAGCTGGCGGTGCCGTTAAGGTCGCCAAAAACCGTCTTGCTAAAATCGCTCTTCAGGGCACGGAATCTGAATCGATAGTGGGTTTGTTTACTGGACAAACACTTATTGCTTATTCAGAAGATCCAATCACAGCACCGAAAGTTGCTGTTGATTTTGCGAAAAGCAATGACAAATTTGTCATACTTGGCGGTTCAATGGGTGCAACAAGTTTAACTGTAGATGCTGTGAAGTCATTGGCTTCATTGCCTTCATTAAACGAGTTGCGTGCAAAACTTGTGGGTATGATTTCTACCCCTGCGACCCGTATTGCACAGGTTGTTAATGCCCCTGCTGGTCAGGTTGCACGTGTCATTGGAGCATATGCTCAGGAGGATAAGGCGGCTTAAGGCTGTTTGTATTCACGTTTATGGAAGAGCTTTAATGCTTTTCTGTTTTTTTGAATAAGATTTAATAATGGTTAAAATCTTTTAATTGAAGGAATTTAAAAATGGCTGATCTAGAGAAGATCGTAGAAGACCTTTCTAATCTAACCCTTTTGGAAGCCGCTGAGCTTTCTAAGTTACTTGAAGAAAAGTGGGGAGTTTCGGCTGCTGCTCCTGTAGCTGTCGCTGCTGTTGCTGGTGCTGCTGCTCCAGCTGCTGAAGAAAAAACAGAATTTGATGTTATTCTTGTTGAAGGTGGCGCACAAAAAATTAATGTTATTAAGGAAGTTCGTGCTCTTACTGGACTTGGTCTTAAAGAAGCTAAAGATCTGGTTGAAGGTGCACCTAAGCCTATTAAAGAGGCTGCTTCTAAAGAAGAAGCAGAAAAAATTAAATCTCAACTTGAAGCTGCCGGTGCTAAGGTGGAACTTAAGTAAATTTAATTTTATCGGCGGGCATTTATGTTCGCCGATTTTCTTTCTCTTAATACAAAGAGGGAAAATAATGAGTAAAAAAACTTTTCCCAATGGTTTCGTAACAGGAATGGGATAGGTTTGGATTACTTACCCCTTCATCATAGAGTCAAAGAGATAAATGGCTTATGTTGGTGGGGAAAGTTAATGATGCTCATTATTGAGTGTCAAGTGAACTGGTCTGCATATGCAGGTTAATGGTATAAGGCTTTCAAGGTTGGTCTACCTTGAAGAGTAAAGATCAAGGAGCGACGATGGCTCAGACTCACGCAATGATGTCTCAATTCAATGGTCGTAAGCGCGTACGGAAATTTTTTGGTAAGATTCCTGAAGTAGCAGAAATGCCGAATCTTATTGAGGTTCAAAAAGCCTCATACGATCAATTTCTCATGGTTGAGGAACCGAAAGGTGGACGACCAGATGAAGGTTTGCAAGCTGTTTTTAAATCGGTTTTTCCTATTTCAGATTTTTCCGGTACAGCTATGCTTGAGTTTGTAGGTTATGAATTTGATTTACCAAAATTTGATGTTGAAGAGTGCCGTCAACGTGATTTAACTTATGCTGCCCCATTAAAGGTCATATTGCGTTTGATTGTTTTTGATGTTGATGAGGATACTGGCTCCAAAGATATCAAAGACATTAAAGAGCAAGGCGTTTATATGGGTGATATGCCTTTAATGACGACGAATGGTACCTTTATTGTTAATGGTACGGAGCGTGTTATTGTTTCTCAGATGCATCGTTCTCCTGGTGTCTTTTTTGACCATGATAAAGGAAAGTCCCATTCATCAGGAAAGCTTCTTTTTGCTGCTCGTGTTATTCCGTATCGAGGTTCTTGGCTTGATATTGAGTTTGATGCTAAGGACATCATTTATGCGCGTATTGATCGACGGCGCAAGATTCCTGTTACTAGTCTTTTGATGGCATTAGGTATGGATGCGTCGGATATTTTATCGACGTTTTATGATAAAGTGACTTATGAGCGTGATGGAGAAGGATGGCGAGTTCCTTATTCTGTGGATCGCTTTAAAGGAATGAAGCTCATTTCTGACCTTATAGATGCAGATAGTGGTGAAGTCGTTGCGGAGGCTGGTAAAAAATTAACAGTTCGTACTGCGAAGTCTTTGGTAGAAAAAGGACTTAAAGCGGTTAAAGTTAGTGAAGATGATTTATTAGGTTGTTATCTAGCCGAAGATATCGTCAATTACGAAACAGGTGAAATCTACCTTGAAGCTGGTGATGAAATTGACGAAAAAGTATTAAAAATTCTGCTCGATGTTAGTGCTGATCAAGTCAATATTCTTGATATTGATCACATGAATATTGGCGCTTACATCCGCAATACTTTGAAGGTGGATAAAAATGAAAGTCGGCAGGATGCGTTATTTGATATTTACCGGGTGATGCGTCCAGGTGAACCTCCAACAATCGATACAGCAGAAGCAATGTTCCATTCATTGTTTTTTGATCCAGAGCGTTATGATCTTTCAGCTGTCGGGCGTGTTAAGATGAATTTACGTATGGATCTTGATTGTCCAGACACAGTTCGTATTTTACGCCAAGAGGATATTCTTGCTGTTGTTAAGATGTTGGTTGAATTGCGTGATGGACGTGGTGAAATTGATGATATTGATAATCTTGGCAACCGTCGCGTTCGTTCCGTTGGGGAGTTGATGGAAAATCAATATCGCATTGGTCTTCTTCGTATGGAGCGTGCGATAAAAGAGCGTATGTCATCGGTTGAAATTGATACAGTTATGCCACAGGATTTAATCAATGCAAAGCCTGCGGCAGCAGCGGTCCGTGAATTTTTTGGGTCTTCACAATTGTCGCAGTTTATGGATCAAACCAATCCATTGTCAGAAATTACCCATAAGCGCCGTCTTTCTGCTCTTGGTCCAGGTGGTTTGACTCGTGAACGTGCGGGTTTTGAAGTCCGTGACGTACATCCTACGCATTATGGTCGTATTTGTCCGATTGAAACACCAGAAGGCCCCAATATTGGTCTGATTAACTCCTTAGCAACATTTGCGCGAGTTAACAAATATGGCTTTATTGAAAGCCCATATCGAAAAATTATTGATGGGAAAGTCACAAAAGAAGTTATTTATCTTTCAGCGATGGAAGAAGCAAAGCATTATGTCGCTCAGGCTAATTCTTCATTAGATAACGAAGGTCGTTTTATAGAAGAGTTTGTTGTTTGCCGTCATGCTGGTGAAGTTTTAATGGCGCCGCGTGATCATGTTGATTTGATGGATGTTTCACCAAAACAGTTGGTTTCAGTTGCAGCAGCGCTTATTCCTTTTTTGGAAAATGATGATGCGAATCGTGCGCTTATGGGATCGAACATGCAGCGTCAAGCAGTTCCTCTTGTACGCGCTGAAGCGCCATTTGTTGGGACGGGAATGGAATCTATTGTTGCGCGCGATTCAGGAGCTGCTGTAAGTGCAAAACGTAGTGGTGTTGTTGATCAAGTCGATGCTACCCGTATTGTTATCCGTGCAACAGAAGATTTAGATCCTTCAAAATCAGGCGTTGATATTTACCGCTTACAGAAATTTCAGCGTTCTAATCAGTCCACTTGTATTAATCAGCGTCCTCTTGTACATGTCGGTGATAGGGTAGAGAAAGGTGATATCATTGCAGATGGTCCATCCACGGATCTTGGTGATTTGGCTCTTGGGCGGAATGTTCTCGTAGCCTTTATGCCTTGGAATGGATACAATTATGAAGATTCTATTTTGTTATCCGAGCGCATTGTTGCTGATGATGTGTTTACTTCAATTCATATTGAGGAATTTGAAGTTGCGGCACGCGATACAAAACTTGGACCTGAGGAAATTACGCGCGACATTCCTAATGTTGCGGAAGAAGCGTTAAGAAATCTTGATGAAGCTGGCATTATTTATATTGGTGCTGAAGTTCAACCAGGTGATATTTTAGTTGGAAAGATTACCCCGAAAGGTGAAAGTCCCATGACGCCGGAAGAAAAGCTTCTGCGTGCAATTTTTGGGGAAAAGGCATCCGATGTTCGTGATACTTCTATGCGTATGCCTCCTGGGACTTTTGGTACTGTTGTTGAAGTTCGCGTTTTTAATCGCCATGGCGTGGAAAAAGATGAACGTGCGATGGCAATTGAGCGTGAAGAAATTGAGCGTTTAGCAAAAGACCGTGATGATGAACAGTCTATTCTTGATCGCAATGTTTATGCGCGCCTCACCGATATGTTGACAGGTAAAGTTGCTGTAGAAGGTCCGAAAGGCTTTTCGGGCAGCAAAAAGCTTGATAGTACAGTAATGGGGCATTATCCACGATCCCAGTGGTGGCAATTTGCTGTTGAGGATGAAAAGCTTCAAAATGAAATTGAAGCTTTGCGCAAGCAATATGATGAATCAAAAGAAGCATTACAACGTCGCTTTATGGATAAGGTTGAAAAGGTCCAAAGAGGTGATGAAATGCCTCCTGGTGTCATGAAAATGGTGAAGGTTTTTGTGGCTGTGAAGCGCAAAATCCAACCAGGTGACAAGATGGCGGGACGTCACGGGAATAAGGGTGTTGTTTCACGTATTCTTCCCGTAGAAGATATGCCATTTCTTGAAGATGGGACCCATGCTGATATCGTCTTGAATCCGCTTGGTGTGCCTAGTCGTATGAATGTTGGACAAATTCTTGAAACGCATCTTGGTTGGGCATGTGCGGGGATGGGCAAGAAGATTGGTGCTTTGTTAGAGTTATATCAAGAGACTGGGGATATATTGCCGTTGCGTCAGCGTATTGAAAATCTTATGCCTGATGATAATCATAATGAACCAGTTCGTCAGTATGATAATGAAAGCCTTTACAAATTGGCATTGCAGATGAAGAAAGGGGTTTCAATTGCAACGCCTGTTTTTGATGGAGCACATGAGTCTGATATTAACATGATGCTGGAAGACGCAGGCTTAGATAGTTCAGGGCAGGTTACGCTTTATGATGGTCGTACTGGGGAGCCTTTTGATCGTCCAGTAACGGTGGGATATATTTACATGTTGAAATTGCATCACCTTGTTGATGATAAGATTCATGCACGTTCTATTGGTCCCTATTCACTTGTTACGCAGCAGCCATTAGGAGGTAAGGCACAATTTGGTGGTCAGCGTTTTGGTGAAATGGAGGTTTGGGCACTTGAAGCTTATGGTGCTGCATACACTTTGCAGGAGATGCTAACAGTAAAATCAGATGATGTGGCTGGTCGAACAAAAGTCTATGAGGCAATTGTGCGTGGTGATGATACATTTGAGGCAGGTATACCCGAAAGCTTTAATGTGTTGGTAAAAGAAATGCGCTCACTTGCTCTTAATGTGGAGCTTGATGATGCGCGTGAACTTATTGCACAGCGGGCATTGTCTGATACGGCAGAATAATAATTCAAGGAGCGCACTAGAAAAAGGTGCGCTCTTATTACTTTAAGAGGCTCAATAACCTTATTAAGGCTATACAGGTCATTTTTAAAAGTAAATGTCTTTTAAAGAAGATCTGTTATAAAATAGATGAGATATTACAACAGGTTCTAAGAATCTTTGAAGGAGAACAGCATGAACCACGAGGTCATGAATCTTTTCAATCCTCAAGCGCCAGCGCAGACATTTGACTCTATTCGTATTTCTATTGCGAGTCCTGAGAAAATTTTGTCCTGGTCGTATGGTGAGATTAAGAAGCCTGAGACGATTAATTATCGGACTTTTAAACCAGAGCGTGATGGTCTTTTTTGTGCACGTATATTTGGCCCTATTAAGGACTATGAATGTCTATGTGGCAAATATAAACGCATGAAGTATAAGGGTATTATTTGTGAAAAATGTGGTGTAGAGGTTACTCTTTCCCGCGTACGTCGTGAGCGTATGGGGCATATTGAACTTGCGGCACCCGTTGCGCATATATGGTTTCTTAAATCATTACCAGGTCGTATTTCTACACTTTTAGATTTAACTTTAAAAGATATTGAACGGGTTCTTTATTTTGAGAATTATATTGTAACCGAACCAGGATTGACGTCTCTTAAGCTCCATCAGCTTCTTTCTGAAGAAGAATATATGCTTGCTATTGATGAATTTGGAGAAGATCAGTTTACAGCTATGATTGGCGCTGAAGCTATTTACGAGCTTTTAGCTAGTATGGAGTTAGATAAAATCGCTAATGATTTGCGTCTTGAATTAGCTGAAACAACTTCAGAGTTAAAGCAGAAAAAATTGATTAAACGACTTAAAATCGTTGAAAATTTTCTTGAATCTGGAAATAAGCCAGAGTGGATGATTATGAAAACAATTCCGGTTATTCCACCGGATTTGCGTCCATTGGTTCCGCTTGATGGTGGGCGTTTTGCGACATCAGATCTGAATGATCTTTATCGGCGTGTTATTAATCGTAATAACCGCTTGAAACGGCTGATTGAATTGCGTGCTCCTGGAATTATCGTACGCAATGAAAAGCGTATGGTACAAGAAGCTGTTGATGCATTGTTTGATAATGGACGGCGTGGGCGTGTGATTACTGGAGCCAATAAACGTCCTCTTAAGTCTTTATCAGATATGTTGAAGGGCAAGCAAGGACGTTTTCGTCAGAACTTACTTGGGAAGCGTGTTGATTACTCGGGGCGTTCTGTTATCGTGACGGGTCCTGAATTAAAATTGCATCAATGTGGTCTTCCCAAAAAAATGGCTCTTGAATTATTTAAGCCTTTTATTTATGCGCGGCTTGATGCAAAAGGCTATTCATCAACGGTAAAGCAGGCAAAGAAGCTTGTTGAAAAAGAACATCCAGAAGTTTGGGATATCTTGGATGAGGTTATTCGTGAACACCCTGTTTTACTCAACCGTGCGCCAACATTGCACCGTTTGGGGATTCAGGCTTTTGAACCTATCTTAATTGAAGGCAAAGCTATTCAACTTCATCCACTGGTGTGTACTGCTTTTAATGCAGATTTTGATGGTGATCAGATGGCGGTTCACGTGCCGCTTTCTCTTGAAGCACAGCTTGAAGCCCGTGTTTTGATGATGTCCACCAATAATATTCTTCATCCGGCCAATGGTGCTCCCATTATTGTTCCCTCACAGGATATGGTTCTTGGTCTTTATTATCTTTCAATTGTTTCTGAAAAAGAACCAGGTGAAGGAATGGCCTTTTCTGATATAGGTGAGCTTCATTATGCCTTGGAAAATAAGGTTATAACGCTTCATACGAAGATTAAAGGCCGTGTTAAGAATATGGGGAAGGATGGAAAAGAAGTCTCTAAACTTTATGATACGACACCTGGTCGTTTGATTATCGGTGAGCTTTTGCCAAGAAGTGCGGATATCTCATTTGATATTGTCAATCAAGAGATGACGAAAAAGAACATTTCTAAAATGATTGATCATGTTTATCGGCACTGTGGACAAAAAGAGACGGTTATTTTTTGTGACCGTATTATGCAGCTTGGCTTTTCTTATGCTTGTCGTGCAGGAATTTCATTCGGTAAGGACGATATGGTTATTCCTGATAGTAAGTCGCGTTTAGTCGCAGAAACAGAAGCTTTGGCTAAGGAGTACGAACAGCAATATAATGATGGTTTGATTACACAAGGTGAAAAATACAATAAGGTTGTAGATGCTTGGGGTAAATGTACAGATCGCGTTGCAGATGAAATGATGAAACGTATTCAAGCCGTCGATTTTGATCCTAAAACAGGTCGTCAACGGCCGATGAACTCTATCTATATGATGTCGCACTCTGGTGCTCGTGGTTCTGCTAACCAGATGAGACAATTGGCCGGTATGCGTGGATTAATGGCAAAACCATCGGGTGAAATTATTGAAACACCCATTATTTCCAATTTTAAAGAAGGTCTAACTGTTAATGAATACTTCAATTCCACGCATGGTGCACGTAAAGGACTTGCTGATACTGCGTTAAAGACGGCGAACTCTGGTTATTTAACACGGCGTCTTGTTGATGTTGCACAGGATGCTATTATTTCAGCAGTTGATTGTGGTACCGCAAAAGGGCTTACCATGCAGCCGATTGTTGATGCAGGACAAATTGTTGCCTCCCTTGGGCAAAGAATTCTTGGTCGTACAGCGCTTGTTGATATTCTACATCCTGTCTCTGGAGAGGTTATCCTTGAAGGTGGAGCAATGATTGAGGAAGCTGATGTCGCGAAGATTGAAGCAGCTGGAATTCAATCTGTTCAAATTCGTTCTGCATTAACATGTGAAACACGTCTTGGTGTTTGTGCAAAATGCTATGGTCGTGATTTGGCGCGTGGAACACCTGTTAATCAGGGAGAAGCCGTTGGTGTTATTGCTGCTCAATCCATTGGTGAGCCGGGAACACAGCTTACTATGCGTACTTTCCACTTAGGAGGAACTGCGCAGGTTGTTGATTCATCGTATTTAGAGGCATCTTATGAAGGTAAGGTGGAGATTCGTAATCGTAATGTGGTTCGTAACTCTGAAGGCCATTTGGTTGTTATGGGGCGTAATATGGCTATCCTTATCAAGGATGAGTTAGGAAAAGAGCGCGTTGTACATCGTGTTAGCTATGGTGCTCATATTTTTGTTGATGATGGTGATGTGGTTAAACGTGGCCAACGTATAGCAGAATGGGATCCTTATACACGTCCAATTTTAACGGAAGTTGAAGGCTATGTGGGTTTTGAAGATATGATTGATGGTTTATCTGTCACTGAAACAGCTGATGAATCTACGGGTATTACGAAGCGTTTGGTGATTGATTGGCGCGCTAATCCACGTGGTGCGGATCTTAAACCAGCTATTATTATTCACACGGATAAAGAAGGTGAATCCATTGCTAAATTGTATAAGGGAGGTGAAGCCCGTTATATGATGTCAGTGGAAACTATTCTTTCTGTTGAGCTTGGTGCTCATGTTAAGGCTGGTGATGTTATTGCTCGTTTGCCAATGGAAAGTGCCAAGACGAAAGATATTACGGGTGGTCTTCCTCGTGTGGCTGAGCTTTTTGAAGCGCGTCGTCCAAAGGATCATGCGATTATTGCTGAAGTTAGTGGCACGATTCGATTCGGCCGTGGTTATAAGAATAAACGTCGTATCATTATTGAACCAAATGATGAAACTCTTGAGGCAGTAGAATACTTGATTCCAAAAGGTAAGTTGTTCCATTTCCAAGAAGGCGATCAAATTGAAAAGGGAGATTATATCCTTGATGGTAATCCAGCACCTCATGACATCTTGGCGATTAAGGGGGTTGAAGCTTTGGCATCTTATCTTGTTAATGAGATTCAGGAGGTTTATCGTTTGCAGGGAGTTCTTATTAATGATAAGCACATTGAAGTGATTGTTCGTCAAATGTTGCAAAAAGTTGAAATTACAGAATCTGGAGATTCTGGTTATATTCCAGGTGATAATGTTGATCGTATTGAACTTGATGAAATCAATGATAATTTGATTGCAGAAGGGAAGAAACCTGCATCTGGTAATCCCATTCTTCTTGGAATTACAAAAGCTTCTCTTCAAACGCCTTCTTTCATTTCGGCGGCATCGTTTCAGGAAACAACACGTGTTCTTACTGAAGCAGCAGTTTCTGGTAAAATTGATACTTTGCAAGGACTTAAAGAGAACGTTATTGTCGGTCGTCTTATTCCAGCAGGTACGGGTGGTACAATTTCTCAAATCCGTCGTATTGCTGCAGTTCGTGATGATTTGATTGTAGATGAGCAGCGTAAGTCTAGTAATAACGAAGTGGCTAAGGCTATGTTGACAAATATGACAACCGGGGCCGTTGCTGAATAATTTAAATACAACACCACATAATATAAAAACGTCTGAATAGAAAGTTCAGACGTTTTTTATTTCGAAATGCAGAAGTTGTATATTTTCTTGAAAAATATCAAAAATTATAAGGCGATAGTTATTTTAAACATCTTTAGTAGCTTATTGTTTTGTAATGATGCTTATCTTTCTTGTTGTTTCATTTTAAAGTTTCTTAATTTCTGCAGGCAGTATAGAAAGTTTTTTCCCAAATATGTGAAACTCAAAAATCATATTCAAGGAAAAGAGTTGATTATCTACAAATCAAATAATGATTGATTTTAAACTTTAGGAAAATTTTTAATTGATATCTTCTATAGAGATTTAAAAGGATTTATAATGAAAGATCAATAGTCTTTCTGTAATCTAAAAATAATTGATTCTCTACTATACAATGTTTATGAATGTATTTTCTTCTAAATTAAAATGCAGAAAAGTAGAGATTAAGGTGCTCACTAAGTTTTATAAAAAATAGACATATTTCTTATAACAATGTGATCTATGCAGACAGAATAATAAAATGTACGAATATTATTCAATTGGAAAATTAACACGTGAGTTTTCAATAATAGCTCGAACTTTGCTATGAAGAAGAGGGACTTCTTATCCCTTTTCGGTGTGGAAGTACACGGCTTTATACATAAACGGATCGTCATAAGTTAAAACAAATCCTGTATGCTAACAGAGTAAAATTTTCGTTGTCTGAAATATCTGATATGTTGACAATGGTTGGAAAACCACCTGATGATGAGAAAAAGCTTAAGAAATTAATTGCAGGAATTCATAAAAAACGAACTGATTTAAAGCAGATGCAGCATGATGTTGATGATCTTCTACAGGATTTAGAACGAATTGAAGAGAGTTTTTTTGAGAGCTTAGCGGAGTTGGGGGTTAGTCATTGATTATAAATTTATTTTGTCTTCTTTTAGACAAATTTCTTTCTCTTAAAAGAGATAGATTATACTATCTCTAAGGGGAATATTTACCACTGCGTGAAATGTGTAAGTCATTTAAAGAAATAGAGTGTTTGAAAAAGCTGCAAAGGTATTTTCGCAGTATATTATCCTTGATAAGAAAAAACTATTTTTCATAAAGAAAGTAAAAACAATGACAGTTTCTCCTATGAGTGTTTTTCAATCTATTTTGTCACGAAAGTCAATTCGCGCTTTTACTGATCAGCCAGTTAGTTTGGAAACAATCAAAGAAATCTTAAAACTTGCAGCACGTGCACCATCTGGAACAAATATTCAGCCATGGCAAGTAATTGTGCTTACAGGAAGTGTATTACAGAAAGTAGGGCAAGAGCTTTCACAACTTGTGCTTTCAGGTGTAAAAGGAGAGCGTGAATATAGTTATTATCCACGTCAGTGGCGTGAGCCTTATATTTCAAGGCGTCGAAAAGTTGGTTTGGATCTTTATCAGAGTCTTGGAATTCAAAAAGATGATGAAGAAAAAGTACTTCATCAAAAGGCGCGAAATTTTTTATTTTTTGATGCACCTGTAGGACTCTTATTTACAATGGATCACGACATGGAAATGGGGAGTTGGCTTGATTTGGGTATGTTTATGCAGACCATTATGTTAGCTGCACGTGGATTTGGATTAGATACCTGTCCTCAAGCTGCTTTTGCTGATTATCATAAACAGATTCGTACGCTTTTATCTATTCCTTCTGATCGCCATATTATCTGTGGTATGGCACTTGGTTATCGCGATATGAGTGCTCCAGAAAACAATTTTGAGACAGAACGAGAATCGTTAGAAAAATTTGTACGTTTCATTGAAACATATCCATAAAATATTTTATAAAATTAAGCATACGTTTTGAAGAACTTAGTGCATTATGAAAAATATTTCCGATAAGATTTCTCATCCTTATTGAATTTTAATATTGCATATTAACACTTATTTTACTACGCTTCAAACATTAGGAGTTGTGACTCTAGGGGCATTGTCCGTTTTAAAGGTTGGCTAATGGAAAACACTATAGAAAGAAAGTGTTGGGTGGTAGCAAGACGAGCGACATTCGTGTTTATTGTTGTCATTTTTTTAGTTTATCTCGCAATTTGATTTTAAACGGAAGAAACGTTATGAAAAAGCATATATGCTCAAGCTGTACTATAGTTTAAGGTGATACGTGTTTCTATCTGTTTTTGAACTTTTTAAAATTGGGATTGGTCCTTCTAGCTCACATACGATGGGACCAATGACAGCTGCTAATATGTTTTTGCAAAAGATAGGAGATTTTTCTCAGTCGTCTGATGTTCAAGTTTCTCGTATACGTGTTTATCTTTATGGTTCTTTAGCTTTCACGGGTATTGGTCATGCAACAGATAGAGCTATCATATTAGGACTTTTAGGAGAAAAAGCTTCTACTGTTGATCCTGATAGCATGGGGTTTCTGTTAGAAAAAGTTATACGTGAAAAAAAAGTGCAACCAGTAGGTCATCCCGCTTATCAGTTTGATGTGCAATGTGATCTTATTTTTGAACGAAAGCAAATCCTCCCTGGACATACAAATGGACTAGCCTTTGAAGGACTTGATACTGATGGGAATGTTCTGTTGCGGCAGATTTATTATTCTATCGGTGGTGGCTTTGTTGTGACTGAGGATGAATTAAGCCATATGAATGATAATATACAACCAGAAGCATTTGAGGTACCATATCCATTCGATTCTGCTTGTACAATGTTATCAATGGCAGAAAAATCAGGACTTTCAATTGCTGAAATGAAGCGCTTAAATGAAGAAACAAAGATAGAGCGTTCTTCTCTTGATGTAGGGCTTGATGAAATTTTTTCAGCGATGACAAATTGCATTGATAGAGGTCTTTCACAAGAAGGTGAGTTGCCTGGTGGATTGCGTGTTCTAAGGCGCGCTAAAAAGCTGCATGAAACGCTTTTGGAAAAACAAAAGAAAAATTACAATTATCCACTTTGGGCAAATGATTGGCTTTCGGTATATGCTATAGCCGTCAATGAGGAAAATGCAGCAGGTGGTCGTGTTGTTACAGCACCAACAAATGGAGCAGCCGGTGTCGTCCCAGCCGTTTTGCGTTATTATCTTCAATTTAATGATGATTCAGATCGAGAGGGAATACATAATTTTCTATTAACGGCAGCAGCTATAGGCGGTGTTATCAAACATAATGCCTCTATTTCTGGTGCAGAAGTTGGGTGTCAAGGTGAAGTTGGAACGGCATCTTCAATGGCCGCAGCAGGGTTGACCGCAGCGTTAGGTGGAACACCAGCTCAAATTGAAAATGCGGCAGAAATTGCGCTTGAACATCACTTGGGAATGACATGTGATCCTGTTGCAGGTCTTGTACAAGTTCCTTGTATTGAGCGTAATGCAATGGGAGCTGTTAAGGCGGTAACGGCTTCTTCTCTTGCATTATATGGTAATGGAGATCATTTTGTTTCTCTTGATGCTTGTATAGAAACAATGCGCCAGACTGGTCATGATATGAGTGAACGCTATAAAGAGACAAGTAAAGGTGGTCTTGCAGTCAATGTGATATCTTGTTAAGAGCTGGAACATTTTTCAATCCATAACTGGACTTTTGGGAGAGAGATCGTATTTTCTGATAAAGCTTATGTTTTTTCAGCGTTTATGTTGTATGGGGAGCGTTATTAAGAGGGACTTTCTTTATTGAACTTTTACAATAATCCCATCAAATGATAAGCTTTCATCTAATGAAGCTATTCATTTTTTCCAGAAAGATATCAAGGATAATTTTTTATATTAAATCCAAAAGTGGAAAAATATTGGGTATTTTTATGTCCTTAACAATGTTTTTATTGAAAGCTTGGAGATATTGGATAGTTGGAAAAGCTGTCAGAAAAATTCAACAATTTAAGAAAAAAGTATGTTTATCAAAGGGTTTTCTAAGGCTGTAGATAATGGTTAATAATAAAATAATTTTTTAGAGAAATTAAATATTTGTTGCTCCTAAACGGATTTTAATAGGCACATTACCAGTTTGGCTCGCAACGCGTAAATGAATGCGTACAGGAGGCATTATGAGACGACGGTTGCGTATTGTTTGGCAAATGAGAAGGTGAACAAGAGATTGTGTATCTAATGCAGTCGAATTATATTTTAAACCAGTAAGTTTTGCGGCAGCATCGTGAAGAGAACGCAATGAAAGGAGGGATGATTGCTTCAATAAAATTTCTTTTTTATGGAATGAAGCAAAAGCATTATCTGTCATAATACTATCCTTAACGCAGAATTCAAAAATTTTTAGTAGGCTACAGTATAGCAGTTAAAATTTGCTTTCTTTAATGTAGAGCAAGCATCAAATGCAGCTTTTTTTGATTGAAACCCTGTAAAGCGCGCTCGGTAATAACGCCGCCCATTTTTTTCAAACAGTTGCATGTGTGAAGATGCGTGTTTTAAAATAGAAAAAGCTATATTTTTTGCTTTTAAAAGTAGAGTTTTTGCTTGTTCTTCACTAGGAAGAGAACCAATTTGGATAGCCCATCCGGCATTTTCGGACAAAGAGACTGTTACAATTTTATGAGTCTCAGCCGGTATAGTTTTTTGAGGATTCGGTATTGGTATAATTACCTTATTTACAGCCGTTATTGCGATATTGGAGTTTTTAGGTTGTTCTGCAAATGCTGTCAACATAGTCGAAATTTCATCGTCAAAATTACTTGAATCAGCTTTAATGGTCGGTATAGGAGTATTGGCGCCAGTCGGTAAGTGATAGCGTACAGAAGCCATTAAACGTTCACCACTTTTCATTTGGCTTGCTTTGGGCAAATATTGTTTCAATAGGCTAGCCATATGCTCGTCACGCGCAGTAGATGATTTACCTCCCATAACAACAGCGACAACAGAGCGCCCCTCAAGACGCATCGAAGTTGCTAAATTAGAACCTGACATTTGTGTGTAGCCTGTTTTAATTCCATCGACACCTTTCATTATTTTAACAAGTTTATTGTGGCTGTTAATTTTATGTCCACGGAAATTAAAACTTTTTGTTTTGAACAATTTATATTGTTTGGGAAAATGTTTACGTAAAGCTAATGACAAAGTCGCTATATCTCGTGCTGTAGAATAATTGTGCACATCCGGAAGTCCTGAAGCATTTGCAAAATGTGTATGTTTCATGCCAAGTTTACGAGCTTTTATTGTCATCATTTGAGCGAATTTTTTTTCACTACCTCCAAGATATTCTGCAATGGCAGCAGCAACATCATTTGCGGATCTTGTAATGAGTGCTTTAGCTGCTGATTCTGCAGAAATTGTTTGGCCTGCTTTAAATCCAATTTTTGTTGGTGGACGCATTGCTGCATAATGAGAAACAGGAATTGGTGTATTTGGTGTCACACGACGCATCTGCATAGCTTCAAAGAGTAAGTACAATGTCATCATTTTTGTTAAAGAAGCAGGATAACGTTTCAGTGTTGCATTGGCTTGAAATAGAGTTTTTCCCGTAGTAGCATCTATAACAATAGCCGCATACTTATCAGGATAGGCGCCTTGAGGTGTGGCTGATGCCCAACAGTAAGAAAAAGCTAACATAACAAAAGAAATTGCTATTGTTTTACAGTAGCGCATAATTTTTTGATAATTAATATACACTTGCAGTATCCTATTTCTCCATTTATCCTGAAAAACTTCTATAAAGCTTCCTTTTCTGTAATTTGTTGATGCAGTTTAGGCGAATGGTATTACTAATTTGTTTACAGAAGTTATTTTATGAGTGAGTGATTGAAGTCTAACCATAGAGGGAGATTTTTTTCTAATACAAACAGGTATTGCAATAGTTATGAAAGAATTTAAAATTAATAAAAAATGTGTTGCATGGAAAACGATAATGGGACAGACGCTCATAATAAACTCTATAGCTCATATTATGCATAATGAAAAGGGCAAGAATTGGGATGAAGGTAGGCATGGTGCGGTTATAATGCCTAAGGCTAGAGAAAAACTCGAAAAACCTAAATTATGTCGAGTTTTTTTGCTTAATGATGATTACACACCTATGGATTTTGTTGTTTTCGTTTTGAAGAACTTTTTTAAAAAAAGTTTCGAAGAGGCAACGCGGATAATGTTAAATGTTCATCACAATGGGATAGGAGAATGTGGGACTTATACTTATGAAGTCGCTGAAATGAAAATATTACAAGTGAGGGAATGTGCGCGTCAAAATGAACATCCGTTACAATGTGTAATGGAATGGAAGTGAGGAGCTATGCCATCTTTTACACCTAGTCTTGAAGAGGTTTTGCATCGTGCATTAACAATTGCTACTCAAGCACGGCATGAATATGCAACACTAGAGCATCTTCTACTTGCGCTGTTAGATGATGCCGATGCAAATTCCGTTATTCAGGCTTGCCAAGTAGATGTGGAGGAATTGCGAGAGCGCTTAACCAATTATCTTCGCTCAGAGTTAGATGAACAGATTAGAGCTGATGAGGATACAAAGCCTACAGCTTTTTTCCAGCGTGTTATCCAACGTGCGGTGATTCATGCACAATCAGCTGGAAAAGATGAAGTATCGGGGGCAAATGTTCTTGTTGCAATTTTTTCTGAACGTGAAAGCCATGCAGCATATTTTCTTCAAGAGATGGGAATGACACGCTATGATGCTGTACGTTTTATTTCACAGGGTGTCACGCGTGATGATGGGTTATCCATGTTACTTGAAGGACTTGAAGAGCAATTAGATCAGCAGATTTCGGATAATGGTGAAAGAGGAACAAGTGCTTTAACGAATTATTGTGTTGATCTCAATTGTAAAGCACGTAATGGAAAAATTGATTTATTAATTGGCCGTGAAATAGAAATTTCACGCATGATTCAGATTTTATGTCGAAGGTCAAAAAACAATCCGCTTTTGGTTGGTGATCCTGGAGTAGGGAAAACAGCTATAATTGAGGGATTGGCAAAGCGCATTGTTGATGGGCAAGTGCCTGAAGTTTTATCAAATGCAACAATATTTTCTCTTGATATGGGGGGACTTGTTGCAGGTACACGTTATCGCGGTGATTTTGAAGAACGCTTAAAGCAAGTTATTAAAGAGTTTGAGCTGTATCCAGATGCTATTTTATTTATTGATGAAATCCATACCTTAATTGGAGCAGGAGCAACATTAGGGGGAAATATGGATGCAGCAAATCTTTTGAAACCTGTGTTATCTTCTGGAACTATGCGATGTATTGGTTCGACGACTTACAGAGAATATCGCAAATTCTTTGAACAAGATCGTGCTTTAGAGCGTCGTTTTCAGAAGATTGATATTAATGAACCTTCTGTTACAGATGCGATTAAAATTTTGCAGGGGATGAAGCCTTACTTTGAAGATTTTCATCAGATTAAATATACAGATCAGGCGATGAAGGCATCTGTAGAATTATCTTCACGTTATATAATTGACCGTAGGTTACCTGACAAAGCAATTGATATTATTGATGAAAGTGGCGCAGCGCAAAAGCTTTTGCCACAAAAACAACGCAAGAAGAGTATAGGTGTTAAAGAAATTGAAGCGACTGTTGCTACAATTGCAAGAATTCCACCAAAAACAGTTTCCCGGAATGATCAGAAGATACTGAGTAAGCTTGAAAGAGAACTCAAACATGTTGTTTATGGTCAAGATCAGGCAATTTCCGTCTTAGTTTCATCCATAAAATTGGCGCGAGCAGGTTTACGCGAACCGGATAAACCAATAGGAAGTTATTTATTTTCAGGACCAACAGGTGTAGGAAAAACTGAAGTTGCAAAACAGCTTGCATCATCTTTAGGCATTGAATTATTGCGTTTTGATATGTCAGAATATATGGAACGGCATACGATAGCACGTTTAATCGGAGCACCTCCAGGTTATATAGGGTTTGATCAAGGAGGTCTCCTTACAGATGCCGTTGATCAGAAACCTCACGCAGTTCTATTGCTAGATGAGATTGAGAAAGCGCACCCAGAGTTATTTAATATTTTATTGCAGGTAATGGATTATGGTAGATTAACAGACCATAATGGTAAGAAAATTGATTTCCGCAATGTTATTTTGATTATGACAACCAATGCTGGTGCTTCAGATATGGCAAAATCAGCTATTGGATTTGGGAAAGTACATCGTGATGGTGAGGATATAGAAGCAATCAATCGGTTATTTACACCAGAATTTCGTAATCGGTTAGATGCAATTATTCCGTTTGCACCTTTATCTCATTTAATCATCAATCAGATAGTGCAAAAATTTATTTTTCAGCTTGAAGCACAATTAGCTGATCGGGGAATTTGTTTTGAATTAAGCCCTTCTGCAACTTTATGGCTTTCTAATAAAGGATATGATTCTCAGATGGGAGCACGCCCATTAGGGCGTGTTATACAAGAATATATTAAAAAGCCATTAGCTGATGAAATTTTATTTGGAAAGTTACGCAATGGCGGTACCGTTCGCGTATTGACACAAAAATCAAATGGTAAAAAAGAAAGCTTACAGTTAGAAATTTCATCTTCCGATATATCTGTAAGTTCAAAGAAAAGTAAAATGGAAAACTTTACAAAAAAAACGTGTAGGAAAAAAAGCACAACAACTTAAGAGTGTGTTATAAAGCTGCACGGATTTTTTTTGCATTCTCTTCAAGTATTTCTGGAGGCGTTACCATATCATTATGAGGGGTAAGCTCTATTCCCTCCATACGTGGTATAATATGAAAATGAAGGTGATAGACGGTTTGTTGACTAGCTGCTTCATTAAATTGCATGACAGTTATGCCATCTGCTTGAAAGGCTTTTTTGACAGCATTTGCAATTTTTTGAACAGCTTTAATAACAGGAAATAATGTTTCAGGATCTGCATCAAGTAAGTTTCTAGAGCCTTTTTTAGGAATGACCAGCGTATGACCTTGTGCCTGTGGCATGATATCCATAAATCCAATAACATCATCATCTTCGTAGACACGAACAGAAGGGATTTCATTGCGAATCAATTTAGCAAAAATATTGTTATTGTCATAAGCTTGTTTCATACAAATATTTCCTTTTATCGTAAGTTTAAGATTCTAATTTAAAAACGAAAAAATGCAAGGTTTATCAGAGTGTAAGACAAAGAAGTATTTTGACTTCAGTTATATTTAGGATAATGCACTGTCTTAATGAAGGTTTAGATTTCTATGATGGCTTCAACTTCTACAGGAACATCCATAGGAAGAGAGGCAACACCAATAGCAGAACGGGCGTGTTTTCCAATTTCACCAAGGATATTGACGAATAAATTAGAAGCTCCATTGGCAACAAAAGGAATATCGGTAAAATGAGAATCTACAGCCACAAAAACAGTAATTTTGACCACACGTTTTATTTTATTTAAGTCACCCAGAGTTGCCTTGAGTTGCGCGAGAATATTGAGAGCGCAAGCTTCAGATGCTTTTTGGGCTTGTTCGGTATTCACAGTTGCACCAACTTTACCGATGGCTATTGGTTTTCCATTAATAAGAGGAAGTTGCCCAGAAATAAAGAGTTGATTGCCACTTTGTGAAGTGGTGATGTAATTGGCAAGGGGGGAGATTACTTCAGGAAGAGTGATCCCGAATTTTTCTAAGTTTTTTTCAATCATATTGGTCATAATTTTAACTCCATAGCTGCTTTATAATATATTCATTGCATAATCTATTTTTTGATTTAAGAAAATGTGTGGTTAATTGAGAAATTAGCCTTTTTTGCCTTATTGTATGATGTTATGCAACGGGGATAAAGTTCGGAAGTTGGGAATGATTAGATCATTATTTATAATAGTTTTATATATTGTTTTTTTATGTACTGCGAGAGCTGAAGAGCCCATTTTTATTGTGCCTCATCGAGCAATTTATGATTTTCATCTCGATAGTGTTTCTCATGAAATGACAATTTCTGCGATGTCAGGACGAATGGTTTACGAGCTTGCTGGTTCGGCATGCCAAGGCTATAGCACACGTTTTCGTTTCATTAGCCGTGTTTACATTGAAGATATGCCAGTACGTTTGACGGATCAACAGACGACGAGTTATGAAACAGGAGACAGCCGTACATTTCGTTTTAATATTACAGATCAAGAGGGAGAAGAGGTTGTGCATCGTGCCGAGGGAGTTGCGGAGCGTACGCAAGATGGTATTACAGTTACCTTAAAAAAGCCAAAGGAAAAAGAGTATAAGCTTGCAATGGCTGAATTTCCAATGATGCAACTAAAAAATATTATCCGCCATGCAAAAGCAGGAGATCATTTTTACAATGTTACTGTATTTGATGGGACAAATAAAGCAGATAAAGTTATAAAAGAAAGTATCGTCATAGGGGAAAAGAAGACGCTTTTATCTGATAGCGAAACGGAAAAAGTAAGAAAATTGGATGAAGAAGAATATTGGCCTGTTACAATTTCTTATTTTGATGATGGAGAAAATAAAGATGGTTTGCCGGTTTATCGTAGCAGTTTTCTCTTACATGAGAATGGTGTCATGCGTGATCTTCATATAGATTATGGAACTTTTTCAGTGCGTGCAAAATTGAACAGTCTCGAATTCTTGGAACTTGGAAAAGATCTTAATCAATGTGAAAATGCAAATATTAAATGATTAAAGAAAATAACTTGAAAAAGAATCAAATATTAGTATGTTTGCGCTATTCCACACGCGGAGTCTGGGTGTTTGCAAATGATCTGTGAGAAACTTCTAGCAAGCATCCGCCGGTAGCAGGTCTTCCTGCTTTTTCCGCGGAGGTTGAACCGGAAAGGATAAGATTTATGGCACTACCCGATTTTACTATGCACCAGCTTTTAGAAGCTGGTGTGCATTTTGGTCACCAGACTCATCGCTGGAATCCCAAAATGACTCCCTATATTTATGGTCAGCGTAATAATATCCATATTATTGACCTTGCTCAGACCGTTCCACTTTTACACCAAGCACTTAAACTTGTTTCAGATACTGTAGCGCGTGGTGGTCGTATTCTCTTTGTTGGTACGAAACGGCAAGCATCTGACATTATCGCAGATGCGGCGAATCGTTCCGCTCAGTATTACGTTAATGCACGTTGGCTTGGCGGCATGCTCACAAACTGGAAAACGATTTCCAATTCGATCCATCGTTTGCGGAAGCTTGATAAAATTCTTGCTGCTGAAGCGCAAGGCTTTACTAAAAAGGAACGTTTAAATCTTGAACGTGATCGTGAAAAGCTTAATCGTGCGCTTGGTGGTATTAAAGATATGGGTTCTGTTCCAGATCTTATCTTTGTTATCGATACGAATAAAGAAAATATTGCACTCCAAGAAGCAAAACGTTTAGGTATTCCAGTGATTGCTATTATTGATACCAATTGTGATCCCGATGACGTAACACATCCAATACCAGGTAATGACGATGCTTCACGTGCAATTTCTCTTTATTGCGATCTTTTTGCCCGTGCTGCTCTTGATGGTATTGCACGCCAGCAAGGAGCAATGGGTATCGATTTAGGAGCTCAAGTTGATGCACCTGTGGAGCCTATTTTGGAAGAAAATGCAGTTTCAGAAGTTTCTGAATAATATAAAATGCCTAATTAAGGTACTTTTATTGTCTAAAGAAGAAGTTATAGGCGTGCAGAGGGATTTTGCACGCTTTCACTGTTACAAAATAAAGAGGCAAATATGAGCATTACTGCTGCACAAGTAAAAGAACTTCGAGAACTATCTGGCGCTGGTATGATGGACTGTAAAGCCGCCCTAGCAGAGACCAATGGTGATATGGAAGCTGCTGTTGATTGGCTTCGTAAAAAAGGAATAGCTAAAGCAGATAAAAAGGCTGGTCGTACAGCAGCTGAGGGATTAATCGGAGTCGTATCAAAAGATTCACATGCAGTTTTGGTTGAGATTAATTCTGAAACAGATTTTGTTGCACGCAATGATGGATTCCAAGACATCGTGCGTAAAGTAGCAACTGCTGCCTTAGATACGTCAGGGGATGTTGAATCTGTTTCTGTTTCTCTTTATCCAGGTTCTGAGAAGACTGTAGAGCTTACAATTAAAGATGCAATTGGTACAATTGGCGAAAATATAACATTTCGTCGTTCCGCTAAATTGTCCGTTGAGAATGGTGTTGTTGCGACTTATATACACAATAGTGTGGCTGATGGGCTTGGAAAACTTGGTGTTTTGGTTGCGATTGAAACAACAGGAAATAAAGAGGCTGCTCTTGCTTTTGGTCGGCAGGTCGCGATGCATATTGCGGCAACCAATCCATTAGCACTTACAGCACAAGATGTTGATGCTGCTGCTGTTGAGCGAGAAAAAGCAATTTTTTCAGATCAAGCGCGTCAGTCTGGAAAACCTGAAAATATCATTGAAAAAATGGTAGAAGGGCGTATGCGTAAGTTTTTTGAAGAGGTTGTTTTGCTTTCTCAAGCTTTTGTTATGAATCCTGATATAACTGTTGAGGCTGCTTTAAAGGATGCTGAGAAATCAATAGGTGCTCCAGCAAAAATTATAGGCTTTATTCGTTTTGCATTAGGTGAAGGTGTGGAAAAAGAGGAGTCTGATTTTGCAGCAGAGGTTGCTGCTGCTGTAAAAGGCTAGTTATTGCAAACTCTTGATCAGAGATTTAAAGTCATATCATTGGTTGTAGAATCTCTGAGGGGAAAAATGTAATTGTTGAGAGGGCGTCACGTGAAAAAAGTGGTGCCCTTCGTGATGTCAAAAGCAAAAAGTAAATGGGCTTTTGGGGAGATTATTAATGGCATTAGCACTTCCGTATAAACGGATTCTTTTAAAGGCTTCTGGTGAAGCTCTTATGGGAGGGCAGAATTTTGGCATTGATGTTTCTGTTGTAGACCGTATTGCCGCTGATATTGCAGAAGTGCGCACAATGGGGATAGAAGTTGCGGTTGTTATCGGTGGGGGAAATATTTTTCGTGGCGTTGCTGTTGCTTCGCATGGTGGGGACCGAGTGACAGGTGATCATATGGGAATGCTTGCAACTGCTATTAACTCTTTAGCATTGCGAACATCTTTGACAAAATTAGGGGTTGAAACTGTTGTACTCTCTGCGATTGCTATGCCACAAATTTGTGAAAGTTTTTCGCAACGTAAAGCAATAGCTTATATGAATCAGGGAAAAGTTGTTATTTTTGCAGGTGGTACAGGAAATCCATTTTTTACCACTGATTCTGCTGCTACTTTACGTGCAGCAGAAATTGGTGCGGATGTCCTTCTTAAAGGAACACAAGTTGATGGTATTTATTCAGCAGATCCAAAAATAGACCCTACGGCTAAGCGTTTTGACCAATTAACACATGTTGAAGTTTTGCAATGGGGATTATCTGTTATGGATTCAACGGCGGTCACTTTAGCACGTGAGAACAATGTACCGATTATTGTGTACTCCATTCATGAAAAAGGCGGTTTGGCTAAGGTCTTGAATGGAACAGGACGCTTTACAATAGTATCGGAATAAGGGTAAGCTTCAAAGGACAATTGAAGGAGACAGAAATATGAATGTTACATCAATTATGGATGATCTGAAACGTCGCATGGATGGTGCCATTACGGCTTTTAAACATGAGTTAGGTGGTTTGCGGACTGGACGTGCATCGGCCAGTTTATTAGAACCGTTGACCGTTGAATCTTATGGTTCTGTTGTTCATATAAATCAGGTTGCTAATATTTCTGTTCCTGAACCTCGGATGCTTTCTGTTTCTGTATGGGATAAAACGATGGTCGGAGCTGTAGAGCGCGCTATTCGCGATTCTGGTCTTGGTTTAAATCCCATAACTGATGGTACGAATTTACGTATTCCTTTGCCTGAGTTGAATGAAGAGCGCCGTAAAGAACTTGTAAAAATTGCGCATCACTATGCAGAGCAAGCGCGTGTTGCTACACGTCATGTTCGTCGGGATGGTCTGGACAATTTGAAAAAGTTAGAAAAAGATGGTGAAATTGGACAAGATGAAGCCCATAGTTTGTCTGAAAAAGTTCAAAAACTCACAGATGAAACTATTGCTGATATTGATAAAATTTTAGTCGTAAAAGAATCTGAGATTATGCACGTTTAAGACGATTTTGTCGCTAGAAAAAGGATGTTATACTCCCAGCCTGTAAATTGTTTCTAGGGATAATTGTAGGGAGTGGTGTGCTCTGTGGTAGCAAGGTGTGATGCAGGAAGGTATTCTATCATTTTGATATGGGAGAGACTGATTTGAAAGGGCAGATGTTTTAATTTTTTAGTCTGCGTGATAAATCATGCGCTTTGCTGGGAGACACTATTTAACAGCATGGTGCGGTTTTTTAGTTGAGCACATCTTTGTTAAAATGCATTTAGAAATTATTCAAATATTCTAAGATGAAGGTTGGGGAAAGAATATAATGCAAAAAACAAGCCTAACCTTTCTCTTATTTCTCATTATAAAACATGTGAGTATAATTGATCAAGCAGATGTTATGTGGCGTAATTCGTTTTTTAATGACGAATAGTTGATAGAAAAGTGTTTTTATACGAAACCTCTATTAGTTAATTTGTATGGGGCAGAGGTAACTGCTTTTTCATTTTATATTTGAGAAAATATTAAAAAAATATTTTATAATTTTGACGGAGATTTTTGAAGCTGTTTTCATTGATTATTAGTTTCATAAGCGCTATCTTAGTAGACTGAATTATTTATGATAAATTATAAGAGAAATTATACAGGTATGAGATAAAAATACTGCGTAGGGGAGTTTTTCTTGCGTTAATTTTAGAGCTTGTATTTTCTATTTTTATTGTTTGGATGTTGTTTTGTCTAATTTGGTTTATCGTATTCTGACAGCTTTTGTTTTTGGCATTATTGCGTTGTATCTAACATGGTTGGGAGGAAACTTCTTTTTTTTATTTGTATGGTGTATTGGCGGTTTTGTTCTTTATGAGTGGATGAGTATTACTAAAGAGAAATGGTGTATTTTACAAAAAATATTAGCAAGTATCTTTTATTTAATCTTTGGCTTTTTTTTAGTGTTGAGTGTATCTGCTTCATTGATTTTTTGTGTTTTAATCGTTTTAGCTACAGTATTAGCTATTATATCTATAAAAAAAAGTGGTTGGGTTTTTTGTGGTTTTTTATATGCATCTTTTCCTGTTGTTGCTTTATGCTTTCTACGGGATCATGAAATGTTGGGGTTCCAAGTTGTTATTTTCTTATTTACGATAGTGTGGGGAACAGATATTGGTGGTTATTTTATCGGACGTGCATTAGGGGGACCTAAATTAGCACCACAATTTTCTCCTAATAAAACATGGTCAGGAGCACTTGGTGGTACATTTGTCGGAGTTTTCGGTGGTATATGGGTTGCTTTTGGATTTTTTGATATAAATTTAGCCAGTTTTTTTGTGCCACTCCTTACACTTGTTTTGTCAATTGTTTCACAATTGAGTGATTTAGGGCAATCATGGCTCAAAAGACGGTTTTCTGTTAAAGATTCTAGTTCTTTATTGCCTGGACATGGTGGTTTTATGGATCGTATAGATGGATTGGTAGGGGCAGCTTTTCTTCTTTATTTAATTGGTTCATTTATGTCTGATATGGATGCGCCTTTTAATCTTTTTAGTATGATCTAATTGGGAGAAGATAGTTTGGAACTTTTAAATCATATCGTCACTATGGGTGATTTTCTTTTAAGAAGTTTGAGTATTCTTTTCATCATTATGATTATCATTTTTGTACACGAATTTGGGCACTATCTCATTGGTCGGTGGTGTGGTATTAAGGCGTTAATTTTTTCGCTTGGATTTGGACCAGAAATAGCGAGTTGTACAGATAAGCATGGCACGAAGTGGCGTTTAGCACTTATCCCCTTAGGAGGTTATGTAAAATTTGTTGGGGATGAGGAAAAAATCGATACGGAATCATCCCAATCATCTCTGATTGTTGATGGTTCATTTGCTAGTGCGCATGCTTGGAAAAAAGCAGCAACTGTTTTTGCCGGTCCTTTCTTCAATGCCCTTTTTACTGTTGTTATTCTAACATTTTTTTTCTTTATCTATGGTCGTGTAGCCATTGAGCCCGTTGTTGGTTCTTTGGTAAAAGATAGCCCTGCTCTTCAATCCGGTTTGGAATTAGGTGATCGTTTTGTTGAAATGGATGGGCGACGGGTTGAAAGCTTTGAAGATTTGATGAATTATGTAGCTTTTCACGGAAGAGAACCCATAGAGTTTAAAATAGAACGCATGGGGCGATTCTTTACAACGATGATTACCCCGAAAGTCGTTGAGCGAGATGATGGATTTGGTAATCGAACACGAAGTGCTATGATAGGTGTAGGTGTTCCTGTTGATTTAAATAATCCTGCACGTTTAGATCCAACTTATATAAAACATATTCGCTATGGTTTTGTAACAGCTGTAAGAAAAGCGTCAGACCGTACTGTGTTTATCGCCACTCAAACCGTTCTTTTTATGAGTCGTTTAATAGGAGGCAAAGAGGATCGTTGTCGGCTAAGTGGACCTTCTAAAACCGTTAAAATTGCTTGGAAAGTGAGCGAGACAGGTTTTATCTCTTTATTGAATTTAGCAGCTTTTCTTTCAATAAGTGTTGGGCTTATTAACCTTTTTCCGATTCTACCGCTTGACGGTGGGCATCTTTTATTGCATGTCATTGAGGTCATTACTGGGAGGAAAATATCTGCTAAAATTCAGGGAATCGTTTTTCGTTTAGGTTTTTCCATTCTTTTCCTTTTTATGATCTTTGTCTTTTTTAATGATTATTTTTGTTGGTTTAGCTAATTAAATTATGGAAAACGCTTTATAAATTAAGTAATAATAGCAAAAACAAATTGAAGGTTGTTTACCATGTCTACAAAATGTTGTGGCATTGTACATTATAATGAGTAATTAAGGAATGAAAAGTCTCGCTGTAAAAAGGTTGTTATGGCAGTTAGCTTTTTAAGGCATCATGTCTAAGGAACGAGAGTAAGGTAAAAAAGCCAATGACTACGAATTCAAAGTTTTTAAATGCAGCATCTGTATTGGTGTTAAAGATGGGGTTGATTGCCCCAGCAACGGTTTTTATGTCAATTGCTGCGGTCGGAGAAATACAAGCGTCTGTAGTCCGCTCTATTGAGGTTCGTGGGAATAAGTTTGTAAGTTCTCAGGCGATTCGAGACAATATGGGGATTAAGGTTGGGCAAGGTGTTTCCAGTGGTGATGTTGATAGTGCTGTGAAGAACCTTTTCGAATTGGGTTTATTTTATGATGTTAAAATAAATCCGGTGGGTGATAAATTGGTTGTATTCGTAAAAGAATATGAGGTTGTCAATCAAATATTGTTTCAAGGAAATAAATCTTTTAAAGACCCAGATCTTAAGCGGTTTATTTCTTTAAAACCGAATGAGCCTTTTAATTCTGCTAAGCTTTCTGCTGATATAAATACAATTCGTGAGGCTTATAAAACTCTTGGTCGTAATAATATCACTGTTAACGTTCAAACGATTAACCTTGGAAAAGGGCGGGTTAATGTGGTATTTAATGTCGTTGAAGGGAAAAAAACAAAGATTGGTGATATCACTTTTAAGGGAAATAATGTCTTTGGAAGTCGTCGTTTGCGTGATGTGATTTCAACAAAAACTTCAGGAATTTTTTCGAAGTTGTTGGGAGGTGATGTTTACAGTGAAGAGCGCCTCGCTGTTGATGAAGAAGCTTTACGTCGCTTTTATTATAACCGTGGTTATGCAGATTTTCGTGTAGTCTCTTCTAAAGCAACTTTTGATGCAGCAAGCAATACGTATAAAATTTCTTTCGTTCTTGATGAGGGTGCGCTCTATAAAATTAGCGATATTCAGGTTGAAAGTGATGTTGATGGAATTGACGTTCAATCTGTGAAAAGGATGCTTAAAACCCAGCCAGGTAATGTTTATAGTGCAGAAGATATTGAACAGTCTGTTGCAACTATTAATAACAAAGTTGCTGATTCGGGATATGCTTTTGCTAAAGTTGAACCGCGGGGAAATCGTAATTTAGCAAATCATACAATTTCAATTTTATATAATATTGAACGGGGTACACGTGCTTATATTCAACGTATTGATATACGTGGCAATGAGAAAACGCGTGATTACGTCATTCGCCGTGAGATTGATTTAAACGAAGGAGATGCTTACAATCAAACTTTATTACAGCGGGCAAAACGTCGTCTAGAAAGTTTAGGTTTCTTCAAAGCCGTTAATATTTCAATGGTTCCTACAGATCAATCTGACCAAGTTGTTTTGGTAATAGATGTCGTTGAAGCTTCAACAGGAGATCTTTCTCTTTCTGGAGGGTATACAACAGGGGGAACAAGTCCTGGTATGTCACTTGAAGTTTCTGTTACTGAACGTAATCTTGGGGGACGTGGTCAATATGTTCGTTTAGGATTAGGTGCGGGGCAAGAAAAATCTCGTAATTATAATTTATCATTTGTTGATCCTTATTTCTTAGGGTATCGTTTATCTGCTGGTGTTGATGTTTTTCGTAGTACTTATCGTGCTGATAAAGCCTATGATGTACGGCAGACAGGTGGATCGCTGCGGTTTTCGTTACCTATTAATAATCAATTATCTGCTAATGTAGCTTATTCTTATGTGCAGGAAGAATATGATTTTGGCGGAGAGTATGATTTTGACAAAGAGAGTGACATAATAGAATTATATGGGAAATATTCTGGTGCGATTGTTCAAGCTGCAAAACACAGCCCTTGGAAACGTTCATCAATTAGTTATGGTTTCACCTATAATACGATTGATGATATGAGATCCCCCCATGATGGGTGGTACGTGCATCTGCTTCAGGAATATGCAGGGCTTGGTGGGAGTGCAAAGTTCTTGAAGACCACGGGTAAGGCGATGATGTACAAGACTCTTTCTGACCAGAAGGATATCGTTGGTTTGCTTTCCTTTGGGGGTGGTTATATCCACGGAATGGGCCGAGATGGTGTTCGTATTTTCGATATGTTTAAAGTAAATTCTGATATGATTCGAGGGTTCAAATATAATGGAATAGGTCCGCGTCAGGTTTCCAGTAAGGGTGAGGTTTATTTCTTGGGGGGAACGACATATATGAATGCGACTGCTGAAGTACAGTTCCCTATCCCTGTCGTGCCTGAAGGATTTGGGTTGCGCGGTGCTTTATTTGCGGATATTGCCACGCTTTATGGCAATAATTATAAAGCCGTTTTTAAGGGTGAACCGTCTGTTACCAATACCAAAAGTGCTTGGCGTTCATCTGCAGGTGTGAGTTTGATGTGGGATTCTCCGTTTGGTCCTTTGCGTTTTGATTATGCTTGGCCAATAACGAAGCAGGAAGGTGATCGTTTGCAACAATTGAACTTTGGTATTTCTACGAAGTTCTGATTTGAGCGATTTTAAGAAGGAAAAACTTGAAGAGAATAGCTTAAGCTGGGAGAGAAAGTGTTTTGATGGCGGATACATTTTTTTTTACGCCGTCCCGACGATTGACAGTTGCAAATGCTGCTGAGTTGACGGGTGCAAAGCTTCTTAATCCAGAGTTTTCTCATAAAGTTATCAATACTCTTTCTTCACTTGAGAGTGCTGTGGAAGGTTCGCTTGTTTTTGTAGAGCATCGGAAGTTTTCTGATGCTTTACTGGACAGTTCTGCTGTTGCTGTTTTGTGTACGAATGAGATTGTTTTTAAAGTTCCCGAAACTATGGCAATTTTGGTGACATCCACACCACAGCGTGACTTTGCTCAGATTGGTCGTATTTTGTTTCCAGATTCTGTCAAGCCAATGCCTTGGTTGGGGCAGAAGGGGATTTCATCGCATGCGCATATTCATCCAACGGCTAAGTTGGCACATGATGTGTGTATTGAAGCGGGAGCTGTTATTGGTAAAAATGTTGAGATTGGTGCAGGAACTCTTATTTCATCCACAGCTGTTATCGGTGAAAATTGCCGTATTGGATGTGACTGCTATATTGCTCCTAAGGTAACAGTTCAGTGTTCTATAATAGGTGATAAGGTTCAGCTTTATCCTGGTGTTTGCATTGGGCAAGATGGTTTTGGTTATGTTGGGGGCGTTTCTGGAATCGAGAAAATTCCACAGCTTGGTCGCGTTATTATTGAGGATGGTGTAGAAGTTGGTGCGAACACGACAATTGATCGTGGAACATTTCAAGATACTGTTATTGGTGAAGGAAGCAAGATTGATAATCTTGTACAAATTGCCCACAATGTCAAAATTGGACGCTATTGTCTTATTGCCGCTCAATGTGGCATTGCGGGAAGTACATCTATAGGGGATATGTCTCAGCTTGGCGGAAGTGTGGGAGTAGCGGATCACATCATAATAGGTAAATCTGTTCAGATTGCTGCTCGTAGTGGTGTTATGAATGACATTCCGGATGGCGAAAAATGGGGAGGTAGTCCAGCGCGACCATTTAAACAATGGTTTCGTGAAGTAGCGGCATTGCGCAGTATGGGAAAAGTTAAAAAGGAGAAACGCTGATATGATCAGCAGTGAAAAAACTAAAAACTTAGAGGCTGTCGATATTGAAAAACTATTATCAATATTACCGCACCGTTATCCATTTTTATTAATTGATCGTATCGTTGATATTGATGGTGAACAAGAAGCGATTGGTATTAAAAATATAACGATTAACGAGCCACATTTTATGGGACATTTTCCCTCAAAGCCTGTTATGCCTGGAGTTTTGATTTTAGAAGCTATGGCACAAACGGCAGGAGCAATAGCACTTTTAAATTTAGGCAATAAGCAAACAAATTTAGTTTACCTTATGACGGTTGATAATGCGAAATTTCGTAAGCCGGTTATGCCTGGTGATCAGCTAAAAATCCATGTTCAGCTTTTGAAAAAAAGATCTGGTATGAGACGTTTTTCATGTGTTGCAAAAGTAGAAGATGTTCGCGTCGCTGAAGCAGAAATTGCTGCGATGATTGTCGAAGAAGCATAAACGATATTTGATGGGAATTAAAAAATGTCCGGTACGAAAATCCATCCAACTGCTCTTGTGGAGAAGGGAGCGCAGCTTGGTGAGAATGTACGCGTTGGACCATTTTGCCATATTAGTTCAGAGGCTGTTATTGGTGATGAATGTAGTTTGACAAGTCATGTTGTAATAATGGGAAAGACAACGTTAGGAGCCAAGAGTAAAGTATTTTCTCATGCCGTTTTGGGGGCAGATCCGCAAAATAATAAACATAAAGGAGGGGCTACAACTCTTTTTATTGGTAAGAATTGTACGATTCGTGAAGGTGTAACAATGCATAGGGGTTCCGATTCGAGTGTAGGAATGACAGTTGTTGGTGATAATTGCCAATTTTTTTGTTATGCGCATATCGCTCACGATTGTTATGTAGGCAATCATGTAACATTTGCCAATAACGCAATGATTGCTGGTCATGTTACTATTGGTGATTATGTGATTATTGGTGGTGGTGCTGCTGTTCATCAATTTGTTCGTGTTGGACACCATGCATTTATCGGCGGCGTATCTGCACTGGTTGGTGATCTGATACCTTATGGAACAGCTGTTGGTGTGCAGGCAAAACTTGCTGGACTCAATATTATTGGCATGAAGCGTGCAGGACTTGAGCGTCAAGATATTCATGCACTCCGTCATGCGGTTGCTATGCTTTTTGATCATAGCAAACCATTTAAAGAGCGTGTCAGTGATGTTGCTTCTTTCTATTCTTCTTCTCAGTCTGTTTCTGAAGTTGTTAATTTTATTAAAGAAGAAGGAAAGCGTTTTTATTGCACACCAAAATTTGAAGGTGTTAGAATAAAAGAACATAAGGATTAAAAATGCCTATTTGGGGAGCCAGAAGTTTTCTTTCCGGCCGTACTGCTATTATAGCAGGAAATGGTATTCTACCGATTACTGTTGCGCAGACTCTTGAGAAGAATGGAGAAAATCCTTTTCTTGTGCTTTTGCATGGTGAGGCAGATTCTGTTCTTTATCGCTATGAGCATTGCGAGCTATCAATTGTAGAGTTAGCACGACTCGTTAAAATTTTAAAAGAGGCTGGTGTATATAATGTTGTTTTGGCAGGTGGTGTGAAAAAGCGTCCACTTCTTAAACAATTGCGACTGGACTGGACAACATTTTTAGCTCTTCCTAATTTAATCGGAGCTTTGAAGAGGGGAGACGATGCGTTATTAAAAGCTTTTATACGGGTTATTGAAGCACACGGTTTTTGTGTTATCGGTGCTCACGAAATAGTCCCAGATCTTTTAGCTCCCATAGAATTTAATTTAACAGTACGGCGCGCTACTCCAAAAGAGAAAAAAGATATTTTTTTAGCAGTAGAAGCAGCAAAGCTTTTAGGTCAATTAGATATCGGGCAAGCCGTTGTCGTTGTTCAAGGAAGGGTGGTTGCTCTAGAGGGCGCTGAGGGAACTGATAATATGTTGTGGCGTATTTGTGAAATGCGAGAAAGAGGGCAAATTCCCCTTAAAGGTGGCATTCTTGTAAAATGCGCAAAACCACAACAGGATAATCGCGTTGATTTGCCATCAATTGGGCCCGCGACAATAATGAATATTGCAAAGAGTGGTTTATCTGGTGTTGCGGTGGAGGCAAATAGAAGTCTAATATTATCGGTGAAAACAACAATAGAAAAAGCCAACAAATATTCTTTATTTATAGAGACATTTGAAAAGTTTGGTCATGAATAATTGTTTCTTAAAGATTGCAGTGGTTTCAGGTGAGGAATCTGGTGATTTACTTGGGGCCGATCTAATTTCTTGTTTATTACAACAGATAGGATGCAATATTCATTTGATTGGTGTTGGGGGGAGCCATTTAAAGGCATTAGGCTTAAAAAGCTTTTTTGATTCCCATGATATTGCTTTAATAGGTTTAAAGGAGGTGTTGAAAAAACTACCATTGTTGTTGCTACATATTCGCAATTTATCCAAATTTATTGCACAAGAACAACCTGATTGTTTAATTATTATTGATAGTCCTGATTTCACGCATCGTATTGCAAAAAAGGTACGTGCTTTAGCGCCTTCTATTCCTATCATTAAATATATTGCACCAACCGTTTGGGCATGGAGGCCAGAGCGTGCAAAAGCTATGTGTGGATTTGTTGATCATGTTTTAGCGGTTTTTCCTTTTGAAGAAAAGATTATGCAAGATTTGGGAGGCCCTGCCACGACTTATGTTGGACATCGTCTTTTGACATATCCTCCCCTTTTGAGAATTCAGTCAGAAAAAAAAAGCCAATTAGAACAAAGAAATTTGATCGATACACAAACATTATCGCCTACATTAGTTATTTTGCCAGGATCACGCAATTCAGAAATTCGTTCCTTAATGCCTATTTTTCGAGAAACAGTAGAGATTCTTGTACAACGTATTCCTCATTTACGTATTATTTTACCAACCTTACCTCATTTGGTAGATAGAATCCGGGACTTTGTGCAGGGCTGGAAAAGCAAGATAGAAATTGTAGTTGGTGAAGATGAAAAATGGCGTGCTTTTGCACAAGCAGATGTTGCTCTTGCTGCACATGGAACTGTTTCACTTGAATTAGCCTTAGCAAAAGTTCCTATGGTTCTTTGCTATAAACTTGATTTCTTTTCTAAATTATTTATTTTTCCTAAAATGATGTTATGGAGTGCTGCTCTTCCAAATATTATTGCTGATAAGCCTATTGTTTCGGAATATTTGAATGAATTAATCCGTCCTGGCATGTTAGCAAGACAGGTAGAACAACTTTTGGCTAATCCTTTATTGCGACAGGCACAACTTGATTCCTTTGAGATGGTAGAACAGAAAATGAAAACTGAAGTACCATCGGGGGTTGTTGGCGCACAAACAATTATCACTATTTTAAAAAGCAGGAATAAAATTGTATAAATAAAGCAATATTTTAATGATTAATATTTAATTTTAGCAAGAAAATTACAAGCACGTTGGCTTTTAGGATTGGTAAAAAATTCTTCAGAGGCTGCATCTTCAACAATTTTTCCATTTTCTAGAAAGAGTATTCTTTCTGAGACTTTACGTGCGAAGCCCATTTCATGGGTAACACAAAGCATTGTGATCCCTGTATCGGCCAATCGAGCCATCACTTCCAAAACTTCTCCCACACTTTCTGGATCAAGAGCAGAGGTTGGTTCATCAAAAAGCATGACTTCAGGTTCCATACAAAGTGCACGGGCAATCGCAACACGTTGTTGTTGCCCACCAGAAAGTTGTAAAGGATATTTTTCACAGTGTTTTTCAATACCAACATGCGTTAAGTAACGAATTGCCCGTTCTTTTGCTTGTTGTTTGGAAAGTCCCTGAACTGTCATAGGTGCTAAAATACAATTTTGTATAACGCTCATGTGGGGAAATAAATTAAAGTTCTGAAAGACCATTCCTATCTTACGAAGAACATTTTTTTGCTGTTGTATAGGTGCAGTATGGATATCAACGTTATGGATACAGATTGAACCTTTTTGTGCTTGTTCTAATTGATTAATGCAACGAATTAACGTTGATTTTCCTGATCCGGATGGTCCACAAATAACGATATGTTCACCAGCTTGAACATTAAAGTTGATATCATGTAGGACCTGAAAGTTTCCATACCATTTATTTAGATTTCGAATAGAGATCACTGGTTTTTTACTGGGAGAGATCGATTTATTATTTTTCAAATTCATCTTATTTTATTCTTTCATTGATGAAGAACTTGATTAATTCAACATTTTGGTTTGGTAAAGTTTTTTATGATCATTTTATTTACCGTAAATATCGAGTGAGGCGCTGCTCGATAAAAACAATAAAACGATGAATGAGTTCAACGATAAAGAGATAGATAAGAGCAGCCCAAACGTAAACTTGAAAATCGAAAGTCCGTGAATAAGCGAGTTTAGCAACCCCCATTAAATCATAAACAGTAATAAGTGAGGCAACAGCACTGGATTTAATCATTAAAATCAACTCATTTCCTAGGGGGCGTAATGCTACAATCATTGCTTGTGGAAGAATAACTCTAAAAAATGTGACAGAGTTGCTTAAACCTAAAGCTTTTGATGCTTCGCGTTGTCCAGTTGTTACGGATAGAAAACTTCCTTTAAAGATCTCAGATTGATAGGCAGCAGAATTGAGTGTAAAAATAAAAAGACAACAATACCACGCGTTTTGAAAAAACCACCATAGCCCCACTTGTTGCCAAAAACTGTTCATTGAACCAAGCCCATAATAAAAAAGAAAGAGTTGAGCTAATAAAGGAGAGCCACGGAAAAAATAGACATAAGCATTTGCAAAATATTGTAAAAATGTATTCTCTGATAGACGTGCAAAAGCGATAAGCATACCAAGAAAAAGTCCTAGAGAACAAGAAATAGAAACAAGTTCAACAGTAACAATAAAGCCATTAATAAATTTTGGTCCATAATGACTTAAAAGATCAGGATTAAAAAGAAAATAAAGCCACTCAGGAATCATTGACCTAGCACCTTTTTATAGCCTATTTGAGTGTATGTTTCCAAATAGCGTAAGATTGCAGTAAAAACCGCTGAAAATAACAAATAGAGTAAGCATGCTACAAAATAAAATAGCATGGGTTTATTGGTAGCAGCGACAGCTAGATTCGTTTGTCGCATGAGGTCAACAAGCGCGATGGTAGAAACAAGGGATGTATCTTTCAGTAAAGTAAGCCAATTATTAGAAAGTCCTGGCAAGGCATTTCGGATGAGCTGAGGGAAGACAATACGAAAAAATGTGGTTGACCGTGAAAGCCCTAAAGCTTTAGCTGCTTCATATTGACCTTTATCAAAAATATTAAATGCTCCAAGCCAAACTTCACAAGAAAAAGCTGCAAGAACCATACTAAGGGCAAGAACACCAGCAACAAAAGCATTGATACTGAACATGATTTCAAAACTAAAATAGTCAAATAAATTTTGAATAAGGCTTTGTAATCCGTAGTAAACTAAAAACAAAGTTAAAAGCTCTGGTAGCCCACGAAATATCGTTGAAAAGAGGCGTGCCATAGCTTTGGCCATCTTAATATTGGATCGAATCATCACTGCATTGAGAAGTCCTAGAGGAAATCCTAGAAGTCCACAACATAATGCCAATGACAAAGTCATTCCTGCACTGGAAAGTATAACTGCTCCCCATCCACCATTGCTAAATGATAGCAATGCTAAATTTTCAATCATTCTTATATTCCTCATGAAAGAGTTAGATAATATTTTTTAGCAATAACCAACGGGTTTTATTAAATATCATATTGATATTTAATAAACATCACTTGTAAAATATTTTCTCATAATTTTTTCATAAGTTCCATCCAAACGGATTTCTTTTATTGCTTCATTGAACTTATTTTTAAGATCATTATTATTTTGACGGACTGCAATTGCAACAGGAAATCTTGTTTCTTCTAGAGTTCCCAAGAGGAGACAACAATCTTTTCCTTCATTTTTAAGCCAATTTAATGCTTGTAATTTATCAACAATAATCACATCAAGTCGATGATTTAAAAGATCACGATTCACTTCTATTGTGGAAGGATAGAGTTTTATTTTCACCTCTTCAGAGGCAAAATGATCTTCTGCATAGAAAGCTTGTGTTGTATTTGATTGCACACCAAGATTTTTACCTCTAAAGTCTTTTGTCGAGATTTCTTTAATTCCCGAAGCTTTGGTAACAATAACAGCCAGTGCTGTATCGTAGTAAGGATCTGTGAAGTCAATTTTTTGTAAACGCTCTTGTGTGAGAGAGAGGGAAGCAATGATAGCATCATATTTTTTTGCAATAAGTCCAGGGATCATTCCCTCGAAGTCTTGTGTAACAATAGTACAATCAACATTCATTTTTTTACAGAGTGCATAAGATATATCAATATCAAGTCCCTGCAATTTATTATTTGAGTCAATATAACTGAAGGGAGGATAGGTGCCTTCACTCGCAATTTTTAATGTTTTCGCATCAGCCAATTGGGTGAATAGTGCGGCGCTTATTATAAGAGCTCCTGCTAATAGTTTCATGATGTTCTCCTATTGGATAAGCGGGCAATATGAAATCATTATGTTTTTATAATCCGTAAGCTTTTTGGGAGCAATTCAAAAATTTATTGATGTTTATTTTAGATCATTATGTTGGGCATTATTGATAAAAAAAGAATAAATATCTTATTGCTTGTATGATAGCTTAATTTTCACGAAATTTTTGATTTGAATCATTTCATGAGTAAAAACTGAGGATTTTTCTTGAAAATAAGGCTATTAAATTTGAACATAAAAAAAATTAGATTTTAATACGATAAAAATACAACCTTATTGTTGTCATTAGATTCTACAAAATGTTTAGCTCTCAAGGAGCAATTAAAGTTATTTTGATAAATGTAAATTTTCTTATAAAAATGCCGAATTTCTAATTATACCTGCATGTCCAATAAAGATTTAAAAAATACTCCTTAAATATACAGATTGAGTTTTAATTCATAGTACTATCTAATTGATATCGAAAGTAAAATATTTTCTCATAATTTTCTCATAGGTTCCATCGGCGCGGATTTCTTCTATTGCTTTATTAAAACTGTTTTTAAGATCATTATTATTTTGACGGAGTGCAATTGCAATAGGAAAATTTGTTTCTTTTAGAGTTCCCAAGAGGAGACAGCAGTCTTTTCCTTCATTTTCAAGCCAATTTAATGCTTTTAATTTATCAAAGATGATGATATCAAGCCGATGGCTTAAAAGATCACGATTAACTTCTGTTGCTGTAGGATAAAGTTTGATATTAACTCCTTCAGAGGCATAATGATCTTCCGCATATGCAGCTTGTGTTGTATTTGATTGTACACCAAGGTTTTTACCTCTAAAGGCTTGTGTTGAGATTTCTTTAATTTCCGAATTTTTGGTAACGATAACAGCGAGTGCTGTGTTGTAGTAAGGATCTGTAAAATCAATTTTTTGTAAGCGCTCTTTTGTAGGAGAAAGGGAAGAAACGATAGCATCATATTTTTTGGCAAGAAGACCGGGAATCATCCCCTCAAAGTCTTGTGTGACAATAGTACATTCAACATTCATTTTTTTACAAAGCGCATAAGATATATCAATATCAAACCCTTGCAGTTTGTTATTTGAGTCGATATAACTAAATGGCGGATAAGAAGCATCGCTTGCAATTTTCAGCGTTTGAGAATTGGCCGATAGGGTAAACAGTGTCGCGCTTATTATAAGCGCTCCTGCTAATAATTTCATTATGTTCTCCTATTAGATAAGCTGGCAAATATGAAACCATCATGAATTTTTATAATCTGTAAGCTCTTTTGGAGCAATGTAAAAAATTTATCTGTGTTCATTTTGCTATCATTATGCTGAATATCATTATAAAAAAAGTAATTTCTTTTTATCAAGTATGGGAATAAAAAACACAGGAAAGAAGGTCATCTCTTATTGATTATAGGGTGATTTTTAATAATTTTATTTAAAAATCAATAACTTATCTTTAAAAGAAAAACTATTAACTTAAATACAAAGAAAATTTCAGCTTTTAACAGAACAAAATGTAAAGTGTTTTTATTCTAACTAGAGAAGCACTTAATGTAAGCTTTTTGCAATTTTATCTGAAGAAGATAGAAAGAAAAATTCTGACATTGCTAGATTTTAATATGTAATAAGGCTTTTAAACATGGGGGAATAATAGGGAATACATTTCCATTAAAGATAATGAGGATTATAAGGTAAAATTTTCAATTTCTTTTTGCTAAATGTTTGGCTAATTTGCAGAAGAGTATTCTCAATTTCTTTACAGAGCTAAAACTTAGAATTTTTTAGTAAATTTTTATGATGATGTTATCTCTGTAGAAAGAGTTTTAAAATCACGTTTTATAAAAATTCTTAAAGGATGTTTTTTGATTACTCTCAATAAAGCTTCAGTAAATTGAAGCTTTATTGATTTCTTTTTTAATTTGCACGTTCATCTATAGGAACATAGTCACGCATAGCATAGCCTGTGTAGAGTTGTCGAGGACGACCAATTTTTTGTGCAGGGTCTTCAATCATTTCTTTCCATTGTGCCACCCACCCGACACTGCGCGCCAATGCAAAAAGGACAGTAAACATTTCAGTTGGAAAACCTAGAGCTTTTAATGTAATGCCGGAATAGAAATCAACATTGGGATAAAGTTTTTTCTCAATAAAATATTCATCACTTAAGGCAATTTTTTCAAGCTCTATTGCAATATCAAGAAGAGGGTCATCTTGAATGTTGAGTTCTTTTAAAACTTCATGACAGGTTTTTTGCATGATTTTTGCACGTGGATCATAATTTTTATAGACACGGTGCCCAAAGCCCATAAGGCGGAAAGGATCATTTTTATCTTTTGCACGTGCAATAAATTCAGGAATTCTTTTAATAGAACCTATTTCTTGTAGCATTTTTAGGCATGCTTCATTGGCACCACCATGTGCTGGTCCCCAAAGGCATGCAACACCTGCTGCAATACAGGCAAACGGATTAGCACCTGAGGATCCAGCAAGACGTACGGTAGATGTAGAAGCATTTTGTTCATGATCTGCATGAAGGGTAAAGATTTGATCCATCGCCCGAGCAAGCACAGGGTTTGTTTTATATTCTTCACAAGGAACAGCAAAGCACATATGGAGGAAATTTGCAGCATAACTAAGATCATTACGTGGATAAACAAATGCTTGTCCAATACTGTATTTATAGGCCATAGCAGCAAGCGTTGGAACTTTTGAGATAAGACGAACAGAAGCAATCATTCTCTGGTGAGGATCTGTAATATCAATAGAGTCGTGATAGAACGCAGACATAGCGCCAAGGCAGGCAACCATGACGGCCATAGGATGAGAATCACGACGGAAGCCATGGAAGAAGCGTGCAAATTGTTCGTGGACCATGGTATGCTGCATAATACATCGATCAAATTCATTTTTTTCTTGCTGTGTTGGGAGTTCACCATAAAGTAAAAGATAACAACTTTCGAGAAAGTCTCCTTTTTCAGCCAATTGATCAATAGGATAACCACGATAAAGCAATATGCCTTTATCACCATCGATATAAGTAATTTTTGATTCACAAGAAGCTGTTGAAGTAAAACCAGGATCATAAGTAAAAATATCGGTTTTTTTATAGAGAGAAGCAATTTCAATGACTTCAGGTCCACTCGTGCCTTTACGCAAGGGAAGCTCTACTTTTTTATCATTCACAATAATATATGCGTTATTCTCAGACATTCGGTATTCCTTTCAGATCCTTCACTTCTAAAAATTAAGACTCTGCTTCATCAGAGTAGGGGATGTATAACTGAAGCTTTTCTTACTTATTTAAGGGTAGATTGCCTCTAAAAGTGAGTACATGCAATCTAAAAATATTTCCTTGTTGATCATTATTACTCAATAAGAAATGTATTTCAATGATATAACATAAAAAACTCTTTTAGGGCACGTTGAGATATCTGTATAGATCCTTATTTGAGGAAATATACTCAGTGTCCATCATGGGCATATTGTTGTGATAAGTTGGTCCTTGATGCGATGAAGGGATTCATCGCGTCCTAATAAAATAAGAACATCCAAAACACCTGGTGATGTTGCACATCCTGTAAGAGCTGCGCGAAGTGGTTGGGCGATAGATCCAAATTTGAGATTCTGTGTTTGTACACAAGAGCGAAGTGTTTCATCTAGAGTTTTTGTATCCCAAGAGGGGCAAGCTTTCAGAGCAAGATAAAGATCGTTTAAAATGGTTCGTCCATTTTTATCTAAGAGTATTTGAGCTTTTTCATTAAGTTGTAAAGGTCGTTGCGTAAAAATGAAGGAGGCATTGTCAATCAGTTCGCACAGTGTTTTTGAACGTTCTTTCAAATGCGGGATTGCTTTTAAAAATTGAACACGGCGTTTTTCATCAAGTCTTTCAATAATTTGTGCTCCCCTATCGGTTTCTGGTAGAATATTAAGAGCGGCATCAAAAAGTTCTTGATCATTACTCATACGCATATAGTGTCCGTTGATGGAATCGAGTTTTTTGAGATCAAAACGAGCAGCACCTTTGTTAATATCCTCAATATCAAACCAAGAAATCATATCTTTAAGTGACATCAGTTCGTCATCACCATGACTCCAACCTAAACGGACAAGGTAATTGCGCAAAGCAGCAGGAAAATATCCCATTGTTCGGTAGGCATCAACACCGAGCGCACCATGTCGCTTTGATAATTTTGCACCGTTTTCACCATGGATAAGAGGAATATGGGCCATAACAGGAATGTCCCATCCCATTGCTTTAAAGATAATCGTTTGTCGGGCTGCGTTGGTAAGATGATCGTCACCACGTATAATATGTGTGATGCCCATATCATGATCATCAACGACAACAGCATGCATATAGGTAGGCGAACCATCAGAACGTAAAATAATAAAGTCATCGAGATCTTTATTAGGAAAACGGACATCACCTTGAACACGGTCATGTATGATCGTTTCTCCATCTTGAGGGGCTTTGATGCGAATAACAGGCTTAACACCTTTAGGAGCTTCAGAACTATCACGGTCCCGCCAACGTCCATCATAACGGGGTGGGCGCCTTTCTGTACGGGCTTTTTCACGCATTTCAGCTAACTCCTCAGGTGAAGCATAACAATAATATGCTTTGCCATTCTTGACCAACTGTTCAGCGATTTGGCGGTGACGTTCTGCACGTTCGAATTGCGAAATAGGGGCGCCATCATAACTAAGACCCATCCAGTGCAAGCCATCTATAATGGCTTTTACAGCTGCTTCTGTTGAACGCTCTCGGTCTGTATCTTCAATTCGTAAAAGCATTTTTCCACCGGTATGTTTTGCATAAAGCCAATTAAAAAGAGCAGTACGAGCACCACCAATGTGAAGGAAGCCAGTGGGTGAAGGGGCAAAACGAGTAATAACAGACACGAATATTTTCCTTTAAACTAAGATATTACTTATGGAATTTTATAGAAAAGTCATGTTAGCATAAGTGATGGGGCGTGCAATAGCCGTATTGCGAGTTAAAGTGGGGGACTGATGTTTTATAAAAGTAAAGAGGGTTTATCCGAAAAATCTGTTACAGAAAGAAAAAAGCCATGTCAGATAGGGCAGAGTGTTTTTTCTAGGTATGATGATGCAAAGAACGGTAGCTATAATCAACAAAAACTTTTTTTATTGACACTCTTAAAAGAAGTAATCATTTTTTTTCGCAAATGGTTAGAAGATTGTATTAATAAAGAAGTTTCTTTTGGTATCCTTTTTTCGCTGATTTTAGTCTTTTTTGCCCTAGGAATCATTTTCTATTTTCATTTAGAGTGGGAACCAAGTTGGGGACAATTGGGGGCGTTGGTCAGTATTTTTCTGGGAATATTCTATGTTGCACGTTTTTATCGAAAAATATGGATTCCCGTGGGGTTTCTGTTTTGTATTATATTGGGTGTTTTAGCGGCAAAAATAGAAACGTGGCGTATTGCAACACCCATGCTAAGCAGTGACATTGTCACTACATTGACGGGAAGAATTGTTTCTATTGAGTCAGGTGCCAAAGGAGGATTTCGTTTAGTTTTGGATATTTTGAATACAGAAAATCCCGTATTACGCCATAGTCTTCATCGTGTTCGTTTATCGGCAAGATATTTGCCATCTGGCTTAGCGATTGGTGATGGATTGCATGGAAAAGTTAAGATTCGTGCATTCTCTGGGCCGGTGCGTCCAGGAGGCTACGATTTTAGTTTTCATAATTATTTTAAAAGAATTGGAGCACAAGGCGTTTATTTAGGAAAACCAAGAAAAATATCCGTTTCGCAGCCTGATGGAATATTCGCTATCATTCTACAGAAAATTGAAAATTTACGCACGAAGATGACACAAAGAATCCGTATAGCCCTTGAAGGAGAAAAGGGGAGTGTTGCAGCTGCCCTCATAACAGGGCAGCGTGCTGGTATTTCAAATGAGACAAATGAAGCATTACGTACAGCTGGATTAGCTCATATTTTATCAATATCAGGTTTACATATGGCGTTGTTAAGCTGCATAGTTCTTTTGAGTATCCGTAGTTTTTTAGCATTTTTTCCAGTTTTTTCTTCCTATTATTCCAGTAAAAAATTTGCTGCTATCGTTGCTTTTATGATAACAGCTTTTTATTTGTTATTGTCGGGCTTAGCAATATCAGCGCAAAGAAGTTTTGTGATGATTGCTGTTATGTTGGTTGCTATATTGTGTAATCGCTCTGCTATAACAATGCGTAATTTTTCCATTGCAGGGTTGATAACTCTAGCGATGACACCCCATGAAATATTAGGTCCTAGCTTTCAAATGTCCTTTTCTGCGACTGCTGCTTTGATCGCTTTTTTTGATTGGTGGAGTGGAAGGTCATTTTTTCGTAAAAGAAAAACAACTCCCTCTTATGTTGGAGGAGGAGTGATAAATTTTGTTTTCTTATCGATGCTTTCAACATGTGCTTCTTCCTTTGTTGCAGGGAGTGCAAGTGGAATTTATGCTGCTTATCATTTTTCTAATATGGCATCGTTGAGCATTATCAGTAATGCTTTTGCTTTGCCTGTCATCTCAATTTTTGTCATTCCCTTTGGATTAATCGCAGTTCTTGCAATGTTAGGAGGATTCGAATGGCTTCCTCTTCAAATTATGGGTTTTGGAGTTGATCTTGTAATAAAGATTGCACATGCTATCAAGGCTATTTCTCCTGATTTGAATCCTGGTTTTATGCCGTTATCAGCGTTAGTTTTATTGAGTATAGGCTTGGTTGGACTGACTTTTTGCAAAACACCCATCCGGCTCTTTTTTAGTTTGTTTATTTTGGCAGGTATTTCTATTTGTGTAATGCATTCACCTGTACAACTGATTATAGCAGATAATATGCGTCTCGTGGGCGTTATCCATGATAAAAAGTTATATATTGATCGTTACCATATTTCTAAGTTCACGACATCCATATGGAAAAAGTCATTTCGTGTGAAGGAAACGATTAAACCAACAAAATATGGTCCTTCGTTGCACGGACAATTTATTTGTGATTATCATGTATGTACATCTTTATTGGATAATGGATTAAAAGTGATCGTTTTACAGAGAGAAACAGGTCAATGTGTAGAGGCAGATATTCTCATTCAGACATTTGTGATGCATAATCCAACTTGTTACAAGAAGGCAAAAACAATATTTATACCTCAACAATTGTTATCACGAGGAAGCGTTATGATGACCAAAGGTGGAGATATTATTTGGTCTTCGCTAGGGTTTCATAGACCATGGAATATGCACAGACAGCGTTCATAAAAACATATAATCAGTCATATTTTGCTTCACATTTGGATAATGACAAAACAAAAAATAACAGAAGACTTTTCTCATAATATTTTACGGTATTTAAATTGGTAAGTTTATCAACGTCATTGAAATGAGATAATAATCTACAGTTTTCTAGAAATAGATGATTTTTTATATCTGATCATTTTAATTTTTTCAAAAAAATTGATATGTGCATTTTTGTGCATCCTATTGATAGCACAAAATAAATCAAAAATTCTTATTGAATGAGAAAAATGCTAACAAATATTCTCAAAGAAATAAAAAAGATAATTGTTGATTATTCTATTTTATTCTTATCATATATTTCTATAACGAGTAACATCTCTTCAAGCAAAAGATGATGGTCAATTTAAATAGATTGCGTCAAGAGGTTATCTTTTATTATCATTATTATCGGTGGTAATAGGGGTGATTAATGCTGCTTATACGGATAGAAGGCAAAGTCATTCATGAATGTTCAGCAGTTAAAAAAAATGGCAGCTATTAAAGCGCTTGAGTTTGTGGAAGATGGTATGCGGCTTGGAATCGGATCTGGTTCGACAGTCAATGAATTTATTCGTCTTCTAGGTGAGCGTGTTGCGGATGGTTTGCGGGTGACTGGTGTTGCTACTTCAAAATATTCTGAACAACTCTGTCATAAGTTTGGAGTGCCTGTTAGCACTTTAGAACAAATACCTGAGCTGGATCTTGATATTGACGGAGCAGATGAAATTGGTCCTGAGATGATGCTCATTAAAGGGGGAGGGGGAGCATTGTTGTATGAAAAAATTGTAGCGTCGGCATCTCGTGCAATGCTTGTCATTGCGGATGAAACAAAGGTGGTAAAAAGACTTGGTGCTTTTGCACTACCAATTGAAGTTAATCCATTTGGTATCCACACAACATGCAGAGCCATTGAAAAAGTTGCTGATGATTTAGGGCTTTCTGGAAAAATTGCATTGCGAATGAATGGAAAAAATCCTTTTGAAACAGATGGTGGCCATTTTATTCTTGATGCATTTTGGGGCTGCATTTTGCAACCAAAACCATTATCGGATGCACTTCTTGCTATTCCTGGTGTTGTTGAGCATGGACTTTTTTTGGGGTTGGCTTCACGTGCAATTGTCGCTATGGCTGATGGTCAAACAAAAATTTTAGAATCTTTTGATTTTAGAGAAGACAGTTTCATGACGATATGTTAGCACAGTAAAAAAGGGTCTTAAAGATTTTAGGTAGAATAACGAATTAAAATTATAATTAGCGATCGGGGTAATCATTAAATGAAAATAATATTTTCTTTTCAGCGTTTTGTCGTATATTTGGGTGTAGTTGTCGTTTTTGTTGTGAATATTGGAATGGCTTATGCACAAGGTGTGAGCGATCAACATTTAGATTCAGCTAGAAAAGCTATAAGTGCCATTCACGCAACGGATCAGTTTGATAGTTTTTTACCAAATGCGGTAGAAGATCTTAAAACTGTACTGATGAGGGATGATCCAAACTTGGCAGCGGATATTTCTGATATTGTTGATAAGCAGGCGCTTGCTTTAATTAAAAGGCGCTCTGATCTAGAAAAAGAGATTGCTCATGTATATGCAAAATATTTTACTCAAAAAGAGCTTGATGCAATAACAACATTTTATAATTCTGATACCGGTAAAAAGTTTTTGACAGAAGTTCCCAATATCGCACGTGATTCTTACTCAGCATTTGATATATGGCGTACTGCTTTTATGCAGGATCTTGTAGAAAATGTGAGAAAAGAGATGTCTGAAACACTTAATTTGAATAATTCTACGATGCCTACAAATGTGCCTATAAAATCAGAATCTTCAGGAAATAAAAAATAGCTTGATTGATATCATGACAACCAATGGGCAATTTCTGATTTTTAAAATAGCGGCGGTTTTCCCGCCGTTTTAAATATTTTAATGAGAATAAGTCCTTTTAGAATGCTGCTTTATAAAAAAGGCTTCTTCAAAAGAAAAAAAGACTTTCATTTGATAATAAAAGATCTTAGCCTACTCTTGCAGATGTATAAGAAGGAATAATTCGTGGGCTCTTTTGACTTTGATTTATTTGTTATTGGAAGTGGTTCTGGTGGAGTGCGTGCAGCACGGCTTGCTGGAGGTCTTGGCAAGCGGGTCGCTATAGCAGAGGAATATCGTATAGGGGGCACTTGTGTTATTCGTGGCTGTGTTCCCAAAAAACTTTATGTTTATGCATCACAATATGTAAAAGAATTTAAGAAAAGTGTTGGTTTTGGGTGGAAATATGCGGATCCAATTTTTAGTTGGGAAAAGTTGGTTGCAGCTAAAAATAAAGAAATATCAAGGTTAGAAGGGCTGTATCGTAAGGGATTAGAGAATAACAATGTGCATATTTATGAAAGTCGTGCTACTTTTGTAGATGATCACACATTAGAGCTTTCTGCCACGGGTGAGCGGGTCAGTGCAGAAAAAATTTTGATTGCAACAGGGGCAAAAGTTGCACCAAATACTTCCATAGAAGGCGGTGGATTTTGCCTCACTTCTAATGAGATTTTTGACCTTGATCAACTCCCAAAATCAATAGTCATTGTTGGTGGAGGGTATATTGGTGTTGAATTTGCTAATATTTTTCATGAATTAGGTGTAAAAACAACGCTGCTCCATCGTGGTGATTTAATCCTTCGTGGTTTTGATCATGATTTGCGGCAATTGCTCAGCGATGAAATGACTGAAAAAGGGATTTCTATTCTCTATGGTGTAACAATTTCTAAAGTGCAGGCTGCAGAAAATTGTTATGAAGTTATTTTATCAAATGGGAAAATAATCAGAGCCGATCAGATTATGTTGGCTACGGGGCGTGTACCAAATACAACAGGTTTAAGACTTGAGCGGGCAGGTGTTAAGGTGGATGAATTTAGTGCAGTTGTTGTTGATGAAAGAATGACAACGAATGTACCCCATATTTGGGCTGTTGGTGATGTAACAGGTCATATTCAATTAACACCTGTTGCGATTCATGATGCAATGTGTTTTGTTAAGACAGCATTTGAGAATATTCCAACAACACCTGATTATGATTTAATTACAACAGCAGTTTTTTCACAGCCAGAGATTGGAACGGTTGGTCTTTCAGAAGAGGAGGCGGTAAAGCGTTATAAGAGTCTTGAAATTTATCGTACAGTTTTTCGTCCTATGCGTAATGTTCTTTCTGGTAGTTCAGAGAAAATGCTTATGAAACTCATTGTTGATGGTGAAAGCCGTATTGTTGTGGGCGCTCATATTTTAGGGGAAAACGCTGGTGAGATGGCACAGCTTATTGGGATAGCTCTCAAAGGAAAGCTAACGAAGGATATCTTTGATGAAACGATGGCAGTGCATCCAACGATGGCAGAAGAATTGGTAACGATGTATAAACCAAGTTATATATATGAAAATGGGAAGAAAATAGAAAGTTAAACAGCATATATTGCGGTAAAAAGCTTTTGATATGCCAATCTGTAAGATTAATCTTTAGAGAGAGTGTAATGATAAAAGAATGGGCACCTGACTCTTGGAGAACAAGGCCAATTAAACAAGTTCCGACTTATCCGGATAAGTCTATGTTAGAAGATGTTGAACGAAAACTGAGAAGTTACCCTCCTTTAGTTTTTGCCGGTGAAGCACGTGATTTAAAAAATGAATTAGCAGCTGTTGCAAAAGGACAAGCTTTTTTATTGCAAGGTGGTGATTGTGCCGAAAGCTTTGCAGAACATGAAGCTGATAATATCCGTGATTTTTTTCGTGTATTTTTGCAAATGGCGATTGTTTTGACCTTTGGTAGTTCTAAACCGGTTGTTAAAATTGGTCGTATTGCTGGTCAATTTGCAAAGCCTCGCTCTTCTGATATTGAAAGAAAAGAGGGAGTTGAATTTCCTGCTTATCGTGGGGATATTATTAATGGCATTGAATTTGAAGCAGGTTCTCGTATTCCAGATCCGCAACGGATGTCTATGGCTTATCGCCAATCTGCGGCAACACTTAATCTATTGCGTGCTTTTTCACAAGGTGGCTATGCTAATTTAGAAAATGTTCACACATGGATGTTGAGTTTTGTTTCTAACAGTCCGCAGGGAGAACGTTATGAATTATTGGCAGAGCGTATTTCTGAAGCAATTGATTTTATGCGTTCTATAGGGATTACATCCAAAACACATTCTTCATTGCGTGAAACATCTTTTTATACCAGTCATGAAGCACTGTTGCTTGGTTATGAAGAGGCTTTGACTCGGATTGATTCAACTTCAGGAAATTGGTATGCAACATCTGGTCATATGTTATGGATTGGTGACCGTACGCGTCAGATTGACCATGCTCACGTTGAATATTGTCGCGGCATTAAGAATCCTATAGGATTAAAATGTGGTCCTTCCATTGAGTCTGATGAGCTTTTAAAATTAATTGATATTTTAAATCCTGAAAACGAGCTGGGGCGGCTTACTCTCATTACGCGCTTTGGTTATGATAAAGTTGAAAGTTATCTGCCTAAACTCATCCGTGCCGTTGAACGCGAGAAGCGTGCGGTTATATGGTCATGTGATCCAATGCATGGCAATACAATTACTGCCAATGGTTATAAGACGCGTCCCTTTGATTATGTTTTAAAAGAAGTAGAGAATTTTTTTGCAGTGCATCGTGGAGAGGGAACTTATCCAGGAGGCATTCATATTGAGATGACAGGTCGTGATGTTACTGAATGTACAGGAGGGGCACATGCCATTTCTGTGGACGATTTATCTGATCGTTATCATACGCAATGTGATCCACGGTTAAATGCAGATCAAGCGTTAGAATTGGCTTTTCTTGTTGCTGAACTCCTTAAAAAAAATCGCGTGACTGACTCGTTAGCAATTGCTGCTGGGGGGTAGCAAAAATTTGCCTAATATTTTTTTAGGTCATTATGGCAGAAGAGAATTTTTAAAAATGATATTTCCGATGATGAAGAATAAAGTTGTGGTTACTAAACTGATGAAATGATACAAAGGCTTATGAAAAATGATTTTCGGGTATCAATTGCTCAATTAAATCCTATTGTCGGTGATATTGAGGGGAATTTTTCTTTAGCTGTCATGGCGCATCAAAAGGCCAAAGAAGAGGGGGCAGATCTTGTTTTATTCACGGAACTTTTTATAAGCGCTTATTCGCCGGAAGATCTTGTTCTAAAACCTGCTTTTACAAAAACATGTGAAGAGACTGTTGAGAAATTAGCAAAGATAACCGTAGGCGGACCAGGAATTGTCATTGGACTTCCATTAAGACGCAATGGCAATATTTACAACGGTGTCATGCTTCTTGATGAAGGGCGAGTCATTGCCGAAAGTTTGAAGTTTGATTTACCTAATTATGCTGAATTTGATGAAAAGCGTTTATTTTCTTCAGGACCACGACCTAAGCCTCTTATCTATCGTGGGGTAGGACTAGGAATAGTGATTTGTGAAGATATTTGGAATGATTCTTCACTTTGTACGGAGCTTGGTAATAAAGGAGCGGAAATTATTCTTGTCCTTAACGGATCTCCCTACTATCGTAATAAAACCTTAAAACGTATAGATGTTGTTCATACGCAAGCCCTACGATCTGGGGTGCCAATTATTTATGCTAATCAAGTTGGTGGTCAAGATGAGCTCGTTTTTGATGGCGGGTCTTTTGCCTTGAATGGACAAGGCAAAAAGATATTTCAAATGAAACACTTTGATAGCCATATTGCTTTAAGCCATTGGCAAAAAACAACGACGGGATGGCACTGTATTTCAGGTCCTAAAGAAAGTCTTCTCAATGGATTAGCGGCCGATTATCAAGCTTGTGTTTTAGGGTTGAAAGATTACGTTAATAAAAACGGCTTTAAGGATGTTATTCTTGGTCTTTCAGGAGGAATTGATTCAGCCCTGTGTACAGCAATGGCGGTGGATGCTCTTGGTGCTGAGAGGGTTCGCACCATTATGATGCCCTATCATTATACTTCGCAAGAATCATTAAAAGATGCCAAAGAATGTGCTGATCTTTTGGGATGTTGTTATGAAATCATACCGATTGCACAACCTGTTGAGGCTTTTTTAAAGACAATGGCACCTGTTTTTTCAGGGTTATCCTCTGACGTCACAGAAGAAAATCTTCAAAGTCGTATACGCGGTACACTTTTAATGGCGCTTTCAAATAAATTCGGCTCAATGGTGGTAACGACAGGCAATAAGTCAGAAATGGCTGTGGGATATGCAACATTGTATGGGGATATGAATGGCGGGTTTAATCCTCTTAAAGATATTTATAAAATGCAGGTTTATGCATTAGCTGAGTGGCGCAATAAAAATCACTTGCACAATTTGAGAGGACCAGAAGGAATTGTCATTCCATCCAATATTATAGAAAAAGCGCCTTCTGCAGAGCTGCGGGAAAATCAAAAAGATGAAGATTCACTTCCACCTTATCCTATTCTAGATGATATTTTGCAATCTCTTGTAGAAAATGACATGAGTATTGGTGATATTGTTCAACGTGGGTATTCACGGGAAATTGTTGAGAAAATTGAACAGCTTCTTTATAGTGCTGAATATAAAAGGCGACAATCTGCACCCGGTGTAAAAATCAGTTACAAGAATTTCGGACGCGATCGTCGCTATCCTATAGTCAATCATTTTCGCGATAAAAATTGAGTATTATGTTATGGTTAAAGTTCGTTTTGCTCCCTCTCCAACAGGTTATATTCATATTGGCAATATCCGTATTGCGCTTTTCAATTGGCTTTATGCGCAAGCGCATAAAGGAGAATTTATTTTGCGCTATGATGATACAGATGTTGAACGTTCTAAACAAGAATATATTGATGCTATTGCTGTTGATCTTGAATGGTTTGGTATTCAACCAGATTCAATTTATTACCAATCTAAGCGATTTAATCGATATGATGAAGTTGCAGAAATTCTCAAACAACGCGGGCTTCTTTATCCCTGTTATGAGACTGCAGAAGAATTAGAGCGGCGTCGTAAAATCCAGCTTTCACGCAAATTGCCTCCTATTTATAACCGTGCAGCATTAAAATTGACAGCAGAAGAGAAAAAAAACTTTGAATCTCAAGGTCGTAAACCCCATTGGCGTTTTCTTCTTCCTAATTTTGAAAGTGATCCTTTACAAACAAAGCGAACAGAAGTTTGCTGGAATGATGCAATAAAGGGAAAGCAGACGATTGATTTGGCTTCTCTTTCAGATCCTGTTCTTATTCGTGAAGATGGAAGCTATCTTTATACATTGCCGTCTATTGTTGATGATGTAGATATGGCTATTACGCATATTATTCGTGGGGATGATCATATTACAAATACAGGCGCTCAAATTGCTCTTTTTAAAGCTCTTAATGCAGAATTACCGGTTTTTGCTCATACCAATTTATTGGCGACAGTTTTAGGAAAAGGATTTTCAAAACGTAATAATGATCTTTCTATTCGTTCTCTACGGGAAAAAGGATTTGAATCTATAGCTGTTCAATGCCTTGCCGTTTTGATTGGGACATCACAAAATGTACATCCCTATCCCCATCAAGCAGCGCTTTTAGAGCATTTTAATTTACAAGATACATCAAAATCGGTTGCAAAATTTGATATTGCTGATCTTCTTTCTTTGAATAGTCATCTTGTCCATGAACTAAGTTATGAGGACGTTAAAATGCGCCTTAAAAAACTTTCTATTGAGGGAGATAAGGCGGAATATTTCTGGAACGCGATAAGACGCAATATTGATAAAGTCAATGATGCTGTTTTGTGGTGGAAAATCATTCATGATGAACAGAATTTTGATACAGTGGCACTAGAGGATCGTGTATTTGTGCGTCAATCACTCGATTTCTTACCTGAAGGTGCTTTGAATGAGGAAAGTTGGAAAATTTGGACAACAGCATTAAAAGAAAAAACAGGTCGGAAAGGAAAGTTCTTATTTATGCCATTACGTCAAGCACTTACGGGCATGGATCATGGACCTGAAATGGGAAAGCTTTTGCAGCTTTTAGGGCGTGAAAAGGTAATAGAAAGACTCTCTAAGAAATAAGAGAAACTTTTAAAAGGCATCTTTTATTTACTTTATGCTTACAGAGAGTAAAGGACGAGTCTATCTACGCGTCTTTATGAGCATGAATGCAGGAATATCATCACCAAATCCAAGGGGCGTGTAATTCTTATTTTTTCGTGAGCGTTGTTGCTCAGATGGCTTCTCCTTATTATTTGCATTTTTGATATATTCTGTTTTATTCTCTTCTACAGATTTTTTAGTGTGAGCAACAGGCTCTTTTGGAGCAGTTTTCTTTGATGATTTTGAAGATTTTTTCTTTACAACAATATCTTCTGTTTGAGCATCGGCTATTAAAGTTGAAAGATCTCCATTGAGCCATTCAATTTTTTCATTACTCATTTCCTCGATGGCATTGATATATTTTTGATCAGCTTTTGTAACGATTGTAAAGGCTTTTCCGCTGCGATTTGCACGCCCTGTACGACCAATTCGATGGATATAGTCTTCAGCATGTGTCGGAACATCATAGTTAAATACATGACTTACAGCTGGAATATCGAGACCGCGGGCAGCAACATCAGAAGCAACAAGAAGTGTAAGTTTATTATTTTTAAAATCAGCTAGGGTGTTCATGCGCGAATATTGGTCCATATCTCCATGAAGTGCCCCTACATTAAAGTTATGTTTGATGAGCGATCTAAAAAGTTCAGAGATATCTCTCTTTCGATTACAGAAAATGATTGCATTTTGAAGCTCTGCACCTTCATTTTGGATCAGCTCTCGTAAAACCGCTCTTTTATCCCATGATTTATTTCCAGATTTGACAAGCCGTTGTGTAATTGTGGTAGCTGTTGAGGAAGCTTTTGTAACTTCAACAGATACAGGAGAATGTAAAAATTGTTTCGTTAGCTTTGTAATTTCTGGCGCCATTGTTGCAGAAAAGAACAAAGTTTGACGCGTAAAAGGGGTTAGTTTACAGATGCGTTCAATATCAGGAATAAAGCCCATATCCAACATGCGATCAGCTTCATCAATCACAAGGATTTCAACGCCCATCAGGAGCAGTTTACCGCGCTCGCAATGATCAAGAAGGCGCCCTGGTGTTGCTATAAGAACATCAGCTCCCCGTTCAAGTTTGCGATCTTGGAGTTCAAAAGAAACGCCACCAATCAAAAGAGCAACATTTAAACGATGATTTATGCCGTATTTATCGAAATTTTCTTCAACTTGAGCTGCAATTTCTCTTGTTGGTTCTAAGATAAGCGTACGGGGCATGCGTGCTCTTGCACGACCTTTTTCAAGGAGAGTGAGCATAGGCAATACGAAAGAGGCGGTTTTACCTGTTCCCGTTTGGGCGATTCCTAAAACGTCTTTTCTTTGAAGGACATGCGGAATTGTTTCACTTTGAATAGGTGTCGGAGATGTATACCCCGCTGATTTCACCGCATTAATAACCTTTGCGGAAAGACCTAAATCATCAAAACTGTTTAAAGATGGTATCATTTTTTTATCAACTGCTCTGTGATTTTAACTGCGCTATCTAAATGATGATTATAACCAATATTCTACACTCTTTAAAAGTGTTAAGATGTTTTCACAAAAAAACTAACTATAACAATCATATACATATAAAACGCATAATACAATCATTAATAGCGAAATTGTTCTGATAAAATGCGCTCATCCCATGAATGATTTGAGTCAAAAAGGATTGAAGCTGTTACTTCTGTTGCCATTGAAATAGTAACTGAATGGACAGATTTAACTTCAATATTATCTGCAGCAGCGTTTACAGGGCGTTTGTCAGGTTCAAGCATATCAAAGCGCACTGTTACTGTATTGGGAAGCAAAGCTCCATGCCAACGCCGAGGGCGAAAAGGGCTAACGGGAGTGAGGGCCATAAGGGGAGCCATAAGAGGTAAGATAGGTCCTTGTGCTGATAAATTATAGGCGGTTGATCCAGCTGGTGTAGCGACGAGGACACCATCACAACTTAATTGTTCCATTCGTACGTTGTTATCAATGGTGATGCGAATTTTTGCCGCTTGATAAGATTGCCGAAAGAGGGATACTTCATTAATTGCAAGCGCCTCGATAGAATCTTGACATTCAGATTTTGCAATCATGCGCAGGGGATGGATTTCTTTTTTATGTGCGACAGCAATACGATTGGGCAATTTTTTTTCATGAAATTCATTCATAAGAAATCCTACAGAACCTTGATTCATGCCATAAATAGGTTTGCCTGTGTTCATGACATCTCGTACGGTTTGTAACATTGTCCCATCACCACCGATTGCAACAACAATATCAGTTTCTTCCAGAGAAGAATGACCATAAACGGAAATTAATTTATGGGTAGCTTTGATAGCCTCCTCAGTTTCTGCGGAAATAAAATGAAAGCGACTTGGTAATGTAGCCATTTAAAAATTATCCTGATACTTATAATTTATGTTGTAACTTATTTATGAGAGTTTTGAAGTTGTAATAAATGCTCTTTTTATAATAAAAAGAGCATTGAATAAAGAGAAGTTATTTCAAGGTAAAGTATCATTAAAAAGTAAAAGGAATGCGTCGTTAGATAAATCACAAACAAGTAATTTTTTTATTAGAATGATAATTTAGCATTGAAGTTAAGAGTATGATTAGTTAAAAGACCATAACTGATTTTAATAATTAGTGTGGAGCACCCGTAGCTCAGCTGGATAGAGCGCTGCCCTCCGAAGGCAGAGGTCACAGATTCGAATTCTGTCGGGTGCACCAAATTCTTCAACTTCATATTATCCTAAATAACAATATTACCTAAAAAGAAGCCACTTTCCTCTTTTATGAAAATGGTCATTTGAGTTGTTTATTAAGTTTTGTAGCGAATAAGAAAATAATTTCAAGAGAAGTAAAATTTATGGCTGCGTATATAATTTTTCGGTTAGTCATTTTAAATATCAAGATAAAAAAGCAAGATTATCTAAATATGCTTTCAATTTAACTATAAACATTTATAACATAAAAATACATATTAATTCAATATGTTATTGTACAACTGATCTGGCGATGTTGACAGTAGATCGCTAAATATATTGTTTTGAGCATTAAAATAAATAGCTAAATTTGCTTTTATTCTATTTTTGGAGTTAAAGGCTGTTATGGTGATATGGAACGCGGATGAGGAATATCACCAATTAAAGGAATAATAAGGGGGAAAAAACAACCGTCAAGATTTGAATTGTTTCAAAATGCTGTATTTGATATGGTTATCTGGTAATTTCTCTATACACCAATATTGCCAGTTATGTTGGATGAGGGATTGTTTAGCTTTAATCAACTTTCTTATATACCGAACGCTAATTATGGTGGTTATTTAGTTGGGAGTATGTTCTTTACGTTTGGCAGAATTGGGATTATATCTCTTGCTCCTCGCATACTATCTTGTGCAGCTATAGTAATGAGTGCACTTATTATTTTCATGGCATTAACACTTAGTCCTTTTGATCCGTTTTGTTGCTGGTGAATGATGGTTTTGGGTTCTATGATGGTCATGCAGCATAGCCATAATGGGCGGATTATTTCTTCGCTTTAGGCAGGTATAGGAGTTGCTATTCTCTTAGGTAATGAATATGTTATTATTAGCTTGAATATGACAACTATATCAAAAAACACCTCCGTTATTTCTTCCATTGCAAATGAAACCGCTCCTGTTAATCAGAAAAAAACATCCAAAATATGAATAGATCAATTAAATGGATTTCGTGACTGGTCATGTATATATATATTATCGCATTCGTGCTTTAAAAGATTTTGGTGATGTAAAAAAGGCGGTCTAGATGCTTTTATTGAAAATGAAAGAGCAATCTCTCTCATAATGGCAATTGCTGGGTTGCTGATAATGCCGTGTTGTAACATCTAGTCGTGTTTATGAAAATACAAGGGGCTATGGCAATACTGCCATTGGTGGCTATGTCTATGGCAATACCCTTATATGTGATAAAACCTATGTGTATTTTGGTGCTCATGTTTATGACAATGCTCATCTTTTTTATAACGGTTGAGTTTATCATTATGCGTGGGTTTATGGGAATGAAAAATTATCCGGTAGTGCACGTATTCATAGCAATGCCGCGGTTTATGATCATGCGGTTGTTAGGCAAGGTTTACGGCAATGCTAGCATGGGGTATCATACTGATGGGTATAGCTCTGTTTATGGCAATGCAAGAATAAAAAGACATAGCGATTTATATTCGGTTCCCATAAATTGTGAGGTTTATGAAAGTGATGATGTTATCAAGATTGATGAACAGAATAAATGACAGACGTGGAGAGTGCTTCTTTGATGGTTATAAACGCATCATAAAAGAAAGCCGTGCCAATTGATATAACGCTGCTTTTAAATAGAGGTACTACAGATCATACAAAAGAAATCAATAATGAATGCATATATACAAAACGTATCATATTGCAAACGCTCTATTCTATTGATTAAAACTGATCAATAGGAACGTAAATGACAGGTATAATATTTAATCACTCATTTGAATTACAGAATCTATAAACACTTTTGTATGGCTATAAAACGTATTAAGAATAACGCTCGCATTTTTGAAGTGGTCATTTGACACAAAGTACATTATCAAAATGTCTCAACGCTTGGTAGGTTCATATCAAGACAATCAAGAGAAAATGCGTATTAAGTGAATATTTGTAACAAAACCCGTTGTTTAAATTTACAAGCATTGGTTTTAAAAGCAGCTTTTCAGAAGACAATAAACAACCGCTTTTTATAAAATCTAAGGCTTTTAAACTGTTATAAAACCTAGGTTTCAAACGTTTTTATAGAGATATCATTTTGTGTCTCTAAACGTTTAAACGTTCATTTAGTGAGGTTCTCATAAGCGTATTTTTACTTTGCATTTAAACTTAACTTCTCTGCAAATAAGCCGGTCCATATTTGGGCTGGCAAAATTAATCAGCCCAAATTTGAGCTCGTTAACTTTAGAGTAGAGCAGTCTTTAATATTGTCGCTTTTAACTCAAAATTGAGTAAAACACCATGCCTTTGTAATATGATTGCCATCCTTTTGAAATTTATCTACTTATCTTTGTCTTAATAAGTATCCTCAAATTTGATGGGACGTCATTTGGTTTCGTATTTTTAAACTGTAACTTTTAAAACGTTTTTTGCTTGTTTGCCTGCGTTATATCATTAAAAATCTTTTGATTTCTACGACATAACATTATCAATTTCATTACCTGTTGTGATGATAATATCTATATGATGTCTGCTTATTATTGACTAACTTTTTAGTAAGCGCCGCTTTAAAATCGACTTGTCTTTAAATCCTTTTATGTGCCCTTAATGAATTAAAACCTATTCTATGATAGTTTCAAATGATTATTTCTTTTAAGGTTTAGCTCAAAAAAAGAGTAAACCCCATACCATTCTTTAAACGCATGCAATTTATGTTATCGATAATTTCAAACGATTACGTTTTTAATAATGCGATTTGTGTGTGATAAAAACGTATCATAAAATTTATGAACTGTTATGAATGATAGCTGCGTTCACTTCATTTGAATGTTTACATGCGTTATAACATTTGCATCATGATTTGCGTTTTATGGTCTATCCATACATGGTAATTGTTTATGAAAAATGGTTAATTAAATCACGTATAAAAGTGTAGATTTTAAATGGGATTCATATAAAATAATTGCATGCAAACTATTGACTTTATTATATTTTTTTATGAATAAGATTCCATCTCGTTTAGACGTTGCAAAAGAAATCACCAAAGACCTTATTGATAAGATTCTTCTCTTACACGGCGTTATCACTTTTGTTTGCAAAAATCTGCTTCGCTTTTGACTTTTGATATGGATACAACCTCTTTTGAGGTAGAGCAAAGAATTTTTTAATCATGGAGAGTGCAACAGTGTTCTTCAAAAATCTTGATTGGTTTGTTGAAAAAATTAAAGAGGTAGATAATTATTCAGCATGTTATCAACTACCAGATTGTGAAGTACAAATTCTTTATAATGACGCAATTATCAAAGGTTATCCGTAAGTTGATGTTGGAGTTTCGATTAGTACTGGTATTTTAGCTGCTGCCTATGGTAATTGATCCCTATCAATTCTCAGCACTTACAAGATCTACAACTTGATTTTTATAAAAAGGGGTTGAGAGTTTGTGAAGAAGAAATATATGCGGATTGGTTGGAATTAAGCGGGATTATGTCTTGAAATAGGCGATAGAAAAAATTGATCTTCATAAATGCTTTTATTCCAGATATGGAGCACCACCTTGGCGATAGAGTGAAGTTGGAGGGCACATAAAGGTTATCAAGGTAGATGATGCAGATTATAGCTTACTTCATATTGGTGCACTAGCTTTATTGGGTGATGTTGCAACCTTACAATCTTATTACCAAATTTTCAGTACAGAGGATCATTTAGGCTTTGATGAAAATACCTAACAGATTCATTTTGAACGTGCATTGGCTTTAGTCAAAGAAGTAGTCAAATCTAAGCAACTCAGCTACGCTTTCATTGCAAAAGTAGTAAAAAATATGAACCATCTGGAAGAAAAACAAAGTTCTTAATAAGAGCTTTCCAGAGAGGTGGAGTTTCATTCTTGGAAGGAAAAAAATAGCTAAATTTATCGAAACAAAAGCTAAGGAATAGTTCCTTAAGAAATATCAAGAAGATCTAAAAAGATTATAGGAGCCAGAGTCTGGTTTAAAGATGCCATCATCAGTTGAGTTAACTCAACAATGGTGGAGTTTTATCCATTGGCGGAAATCTGATGTTTGAAAGAGGCTTTCTTGATGTGAAGGTAATATTGTAATAAATAATTATTATAAATCAATATGTTGTATATATTCATTGTTTTGAGGTTAATGACCATTGACAAATAATTTTGCACCATTTTCTCTCTTCCAGCTTTTCGTCAATCATCAATGAAAATTTTTTATAATGGAAAGTTCATTGATAATATAACTTTTGTATGTCATTACTTTACGCTTAAAAAAAATATAAAAATAATGAAATGCAATTGAGTTATCAACTGCTTATTCTTTTCAATTTTTAATCATAAAAAAATCTTTTTATTCATTTTGCTTATAAAAAGAATTAGCTTTTTTCTGGTGATACAAGTGGAGAAATAAGGATTTTAGATATGTTTCGGCGTTCCATTTCAATCACTTTAAAGTGTAAACCATCAGTTTCAAAGCTTTCTCCCTCATTTGGTAAATGACCAAACTGCCAAAGCATAAAGCCTGCCAGAGTCGTATAACGATCTGCTTCATCCACAAGGTTACGCCCAAGATAACCACTTAAACGGCGGATATCAGCATATCCCTCAACAAGAAGACTGCCATTTTCAAGTTGTTCTGCGATCATGAGTTCTTCATCGTCATCAGGAAAGTCTCCTGCAATAGCTTCGAGAATATCGGTTGGTGTTGCAATTCCTTCAAAAGATCCATGCTCATCAACAATAATTGCAAGCTGAATCGAAGAATGACGTAATTGCTCCATCAATCGTAAAACACTTGTATTTTCATGAACAACGAGGGGTTCTCGCATAGCTTTTTTCCAATTAATCTTTTTCCCCTCAGCCAAATTCAAAAGAAGATCTTTTGTCAATGCAACGCCAACAAATTCATCCACTTTTTCACGCGCAAGAATTAAGCGGCTATGTTTAACCTTTTGTAATTCTTCACGCATTTCATTTTCATCAGCATTTAAATCTAACCACTCAATCTCATTACGCGGCGACATGATAGAGCGAACAGGGCGATCAGCTAAATCGAGAACACCACGAATCATCTCCTTTTCTTCTGGTCTAAACAATTCAGAAGCTGCGGCCTGTTCAGCAATAACATCTACAGTCTCAGCAAGGTGACTATCTTTGCTTCCTCCTCCTAAGAGCCTCAAAACAGCATCAGCTGTTCTACTGCGTAGATCATTCGTTTTAATCATTTTTTCACGGTTACGACGTCCAATTTGATTAAAAGCTTCGATAAGAACAGAAAAACCAATAGCAGCATACAAATACCCTTTTGGAATATGAAAACCAAATCCTTCAACAATGAGAGTAAAACCAATCATCATCAAAAAACCAAGACAAAGGATTACAATAGTGGGATGACGATTAATAAAACGCATAAGAGCACCAGATCCGCACATCATTACTCCCATAGCAGCTATGACTGCGATATACATAACTGCTGCCTGCTCTTTTGCAATCATACCTGTTGCGGTAATAATACTGTCTAGTGAAAAAACGGCATCCAGCACCACGACTTGGACGATTACTTGCCAAAAAACAGCATAACCAACGCCTGTTTTTCTTTCATGTGATACTCCTTCTAACCTTTCATGTAATTCTAGCGTTCCCTTTGCGAGCAAAAAGGCTCCACCACCGATTAAAATAAAGCTATGCCAACTAAATACAAAAGATGAAAGTGAAAGAATTACCCTATCGAGTCTCATAACCCATCCAATAACGGTAAGAAGAAAAAGCCGCATAATTAATGCTAAAGTAAGACCTATAAAGCGTGCGCGGTCACGCAAATGCAGTGGCAATTTTTCAGCTAAAATTGCAATAAAGATAAGGTTATCTATTCCTAAAACAATTTCGAGAAAAACCAGCGTGATCAAACCAAACCACGCATGGGGATCAGTGATCCATTCCATCATTCCTTACCTTTTAGAAGCTTAAAAGCGCGCGATTGACAAAAAAAATCATAGGCTTTTATTCGTATATTGGATCATGAACATTCAATGTAAAAAACTTATATTCAAAGAAAAAAACAGCACAATATTGCTTGAATGCATGTGATTGTTGATAAAACAAAATAATGCCCCATCCCACTTACAATCACAAGAAGGTTCCTCTAATTTTCGCTCGGGCATTATGCTCGATAGTCCTCTAACTATAGGTTCTGTATAACAATCAGAACATTTATTTATAAAGATTCTTATAATGGGTTTATTTTTATATAAGATCAAGTGGTGAATATCATATTTTTAACCTTACAGACAATGAGTTTATATAACAAACAACAAAATATCTGGACATCTATCCTTAGGAGCGTTATAGAAACGCTCATTCTCGTCTTTTGAGAAGCTTATGGGTGATTAGCTCAGTCGGTAGAGCAGCTGACTCTTAATCAGCGGGTCGTGGGTTCGATCCCCTCATCACCCACCATTTTATTTTATACTGTAAATAACTTATTGATTGCGTAATTTTTTTTAAGGTATGAGTTGCTAAATAAAATTGGGCAGTAGGATTTCCCCATATCTGTTTGTTTAAAAGTGAAGATTGTTGATATAGCTTAGTCATCGGTTTTTGTACTTTTTAGGGGACTCAAAGAACTTCCAAAGGACATTTAAAGATCTTTTAATGCGTATTGTTTCTTTTTTTTTAAGTTGCAATTGGTAAGGAGAAGCTTCTTACCGACAATTGTGTTATTTAAAGGGGTATAAAAATCAACAGTTTTCACTTCTTTTAATATAAATTGATTAAAATTTTTTTGGATTTTTAGCATATTGTTTAAAGACAGAAGAAACTTTACACTTTAGTTGTGTCAGCAGCGTGGATATTTTTTGATAACTCTCCCGCTTAAACAAAAAACTTCTGTAATAATCATCAGTATTCCAAGAGGGTAAATAAAGATAAAATAAAGTAGTTATCTGGACATACAAAGTAGTTATATGGACATACAAGTAATAAAATTAGATCAGTTTAATTGTTTAAAGCTAATACCTGTTAAACGAAAGACAATAAACTTTAATGAGGCTTAAAGTTTTAAAATATTAAGCTGTGTGGTTACGCTATGCTGTCTTTCCGTTAGCTAAACCTCTAAAAATATAAATATTAAGAAAGCCACTCAGATTCATTATAATATATTGATTTATAAAGAATTGATTATTCTTTGTTTGAAAAAACTTTACTATCATAAACTTCTTTTGTTTCAATCCCTCTTATAATAAATTAATTAAAATCATTCATTTGTGCATCATAAATGGGATTAACGTGTGGATAAAGACTATTGAAGAAAGGCATAAAAATAATTCTTATTAATGTTCTTAAGTGCTAAAAGTTATCATAACATTGGAAAAATAGTATAATGGCGCAGGCTTGCTCTTTTATTAAGTATAAAGATGTTGGTGCAACAATAGCTTTACTATTATACCATTTACGGGTATTGTTGCGTAATGGAGAAGAGCGTTGAGAGAGGTTTCTTAAAAAAGATATGTAAATTGGTAACACGATGGTGTTTTGTTCTTTTATAGGTACATAAAAAAGAAGTCATTGATAGCCTTTTATTTATTCAGGTGGTGTTTTGGGGGCTCTTTTCCAATATTGTTGCGTCTCAAAAATGACGACCACAAATAATGAAAGGATGAGGGGTATAATCAAATAAAACATTCTAAAGACAATAAGTGCTGCAATAACATCGGTTGGATTTATATTGGGCATGCCTGTTATGAAGAGAGCTTCAAGAACTCCTACTCCTCCTGCTGGAGCATTAGAGAGAAGAGTTATCGTAAAAGATGCTAGGAAAACACCAAGAACAGAGATAAAATGAATATCTGCGTTATGTGGGAGAACAGCATATATAATTCCTGCTGCTCCTAAAAGCTCTAGAGGGCTAATGAGAAGCTGTTGAATAACAATTTTCAGTCGTGGATAGGAAAGTTGAATTTTCTTCCCCAAGCGTAAGGGCTTTAACTGAAGCCAGCTGCCAAACGTATAAAGTGCTATACAGCTGAGTAAAATTGCTCCAGCCGTTGTTCCGAGCCATTCAGGAAGTTCTTTATGAATGAGGGTGATAATTTCGGGTTGCAGCACCAAAACGATTCCCAAAAGTAAGATTGTGCCGATTACAAAAGTAAAAGAGCAAAAACCTACTAATATTGCGATTTCTGTTCCGTTTAATCCTTTCATTTTATAGGCGCGATAGCGTACAACGGCACCAGAAAAAACTGAAGCACCGATATTGTGTGAAAGAGCGTAGGTTGTAAATGAACATATAGCGATAAAAATCCAAGAAATTTTATGGCCTAGATGTTGCAAGGCAATTCGATCATATCCAGCAAGAGCAGCATAAGCTAGGAGAGAACATAAACAGGCTAATAACCAGTGCTGTGCATTTAAATTGCTCAAGCGCTCCAATACATCCCCAAATGAAATGGCAGAGAGCTTCATATAAAGAATTCGAATAGATACCAGCATTGCTAAGATACCAATCAATGGCCATATAAATTGCTTTATTTTCACGATTCTGTATCCATTTTATGTTTTCTGTAAATTTTCATGATTGAGCATATTCCTTACAGATCTTCGTTCTGTTATATACTCTATAATACCATTGGCAATTTCTTCATCATCTGTTACTACAACATCAGCACCTAAATCAATGAGATATGTTGTCTCTGTGTCGGATAATGCATGTGTGATTATCTGGATATCTTTCTTCATATCACGGATATTCACGATACATTCTCCTACTTCAATGGTACTTCGCATTGTAATAACAACTTTATGTGCATTATTTATATTTGCTGCGTTCATTATTTCTTGTTGAATGATATTGCCGCAAATAGCCTCAAAGCCATCTGCAATCGCTTTATCAGAGAGGCGTTTTGATTCTTCTACGATCACTATAGGTTCACCTCTATTTATTAAAGATAATGCAACACACTTACCGATACGACCATAGCCAATAATTACGATATGGTTGTTTTTTAAGGTCATCGGTAAAAAATCTTGGTCAGGATCTTGTGGATCAATATCAATAATTGTTTGGGTATTTTGTGAAGATGCAGAATTTTTTTCTAGACGTTTTTTAATTTTATTACAGGCAATGAAAACAAGAGGATTGAGCAAAATAGAAAAAATTGCTCCTCCAAGAATTAAATCATGAGCGTCATTGTTTAAAAGTCCTAAGCTTAAACTTAAACCAGCAAGGATAAAGGAAAATTCTCCGATTTGGGCAAGGCTTGCAGAAATAGTCAAAGCTGTTGCATTAGAATAGCGAAAAGCTTTAACGATGAAAAAGGCAACAGCAGATTTTCCGATTACGATAATGAATAAGGTTGCTAAGAGAGGGAAAAAATGAGTTAAGAGTTTCTCGGGGTCAAATAACATGCCTACAGAAACAAAAAAGAGAACAGAAAAAGCATCGCGCAGTGGTAAAGATTCTTCCGCGGCACGGTGGCTTAATTCTGATTCGCTCATGACCATACCAGCAAAAAAAGCACCAAGAGAAAGAGAAACTCCAAATAAATGAGCGGCTCCGAAAGCTACTCCTAATGCAATAGCAAAGACGCTAAGACGAAATAATTCACGTGATCCCGATTGTGCGCTCATTTTTAAAAGCCATGGGATAACGCGTCGCCCAATGACGAGCATAAGTGCAATAAATACAATTACCTTCAGGATGGTGAGACCAAAAATACCCCAAATACTTAAATCCAACCATTGAACAAGAGGATCCAACGCTTCTTTTTTGGTATTGCTGAGGGCACTTGCCAAGGAAGGGATGAGGACAAGTATAAGGACCATTGCTAAATCCTCAATAATCAACCATCCAACGGCAATGCGTCCTTTTTCTGTTTCAATAAGATGACGCTCTTGCAAAGCACGTAGCAGGATAACGGTACTTGCTATGGATAAAGCAAGACCGAAAATCAAACTACCACTAAAGCCCCATCCCATAATCAGACCAAGGCACAAACCTAGAAAAGTAGAAAATGCCATTTGTGCAATAGCAGCGGGGACAGCAATAGCTTTGACAGATAAAAGGTCTTTTAATGAAAAGTGGAGCCCAACACCAAACATCAGCAAAATAATACCAATTTCAGCAAGTTGATTAATGATGACGGAATCTATTTTAAATCCGCCTGTATTGGGTCCCACAATAACACCAGCTAACAAATAGCCTACAAGGGGTGAAATACGTAAACGGCTAGCAATCATTCCCAAGAGAAATGCTAAACATAAGCCTGCAACAATAGTTGTGATAAGTGGTGTGTCGTGGAGCATGGATTATTTACTATTCTTGATCAAAAAGCGAATGAATGAAAACGACTATATTTCTATGAGAAGAGAGGCGAGATGTACCATACGCATTAAAGGGCATTTTTATTTCACTTTGATATTTGCACGATTATTTCGCTCACGCCACCAATTTCCTAGCAGGAGTAAAATAGGAGCAGCAATAAAGATAGAGGATGATGTTGCAATAATAATCCCAAAGACCATGGGTAATGCAAAATTATGAACAGCACTTCCACCCCATATCGCCATGGGGAGCATCGCAAGAATTGTTGTGGCTGATGTAAAAAAACAACGTACAAGAACCTGATTAATTGACAGATCAATCAGCTCGCGCAACGGCATTTTTTTATAAAGACGCATATTTTCGCGCATCCTATCATAGACGACAACTTTATCATTTATAGAATATCCAACAATTGTTAAGAGTGCGGCGATAGCCGTTAAATTAAAATCAAATTGAAATAAAGCAAAAAAGCCAATCATTTTTGTGGTGTCTAGAATGAGAGTGATAATTGCTCCAATGGCAAAGAACCACTCGAAGCGTAACCATATATAGAGAGACATGGCAATAGCCGCAAGAATAACAGCAGTAAAAGCAGCTGTGGCAAGCTCACCTGAAATTTTGGGACCAACAACTTCTATTTGATCGAATGTGGTATCGGGATAGATATTTTGTACAGCTGTTTTGACCTTATCAATGGCGGTGGTTTGTTGTGCTTCGCCACCGCTTTGTTTCTGCATGCGAATTAATACGGTATTTTCGTTATCAATATTTTGCAAGGTAACTTCACCAATATTAAGAGTAGAAAGCTTGGAACGCAGAGTTGCTAGATCTGCTGGTCCTTTCGTGGTAATACTCATTTGGCTTCCGCCAATGAAATCAATACCAAAATTCAATCCAGGCTTAAAAAAGAGAAAAACTGAAGCCATTGATAAAACAATTGAGACGCCAATACCAATGAAACGTGCTTTCATAAAGTGGAAAGTTGTGTTTTGTGGCATGATGTTGAAAGCAGAGTGAATATGCAATTTTTTAATTTTCCATTTACGAACGATCCAAATCATGATGATGCGTACAATGGTGATATTTGTAAACATGGAGATGATAATACCAAGCAACATTGTTACGGCAAAACCACGAACGGGGCCGGTCCCGAACCAAAATAGTAAGACGGTCGCTATAATTGCTGTAACATTTGCATCAACAATGGTTGCAAAAGCGTGTTTAAATCCACGATCTAAGGCTGCAAAAGCACCCACACCTTTTCGACTTTCTTCACGGATACGTTCATTGATAAGGATATTAGCATCAACGGCAATACCGATACCTAAAATAATACCAGCAATACCAGGCAGCGTAAGCGTAGCTCCCAAAAGACTCAGTGCAGCAAATGTTAAAATTGTATGCAGAGCTAGCGCTATATTGGCAATTAATCCCCAAATACGATAGAGAAGAAAAATAAAAATTGCAACAAGAATAAAGCCAATTATGCCGGTGTAAAGTCCCATTTGGATGGCATCAGCACCAAGATTTGGACCTACAGTTCTCTCTTCAATGACCGTGAGTGGTGCGGGGAGGGAACCAGCACGAAGCAGAGCAGCCAGAGTTGAGGCTTCTTTGGGGTCAAAGTTTCCTGTAATTTGACCTTGTCCATTGGGAATGACACTATTGATGGTCGGAGCGGTTAAAACTTTATTATCCAGAACAATGGCAAAAGGACGGTTAATATTTTGTCGTGTTATATCAGCAAATATTTTTGCGCCAGCGGAATCTAGCGTAAATGAAATAATGGAACGTCCTGGTATTTGGGGGTCAAAACCTGCACGGGCATCTTTCAGGACATTTCCATCTAAAGCAATTTGATCATAAATTGCATAATGTTGTGTTGCATCAGTGTATCCAGGGAGAATAGAAACACCTATAGGGGGATTATTGGGGTCCACATTAGAAGGAACAAGATGAAAACTCATCTTAGCGGTTGTTCCTAAAAGATCACGCAGTTGTTTTGGATCTTGTAGTCCAGGCAATTGGACCATAATACGATCATTTCCAACCTTTTGGATGGCTGGTTCTGAAACACCAACTTGATCTATACGACGACGGATGATTTCTAAGCTTTGTTCAATAGCATTGCTGACACGGTCTTTTATACCAGCTTCTGTTAATGTGACGCGGAGAGTTTCATTTTGAGCACTGATCGTGATGTTATGTTCTGTTGTGCCAAAGCTACTGTGTATGGGGGTTATTAATGTTTTCAAAGCAGAGAGTGCTTTTTCAGTTTGCGATGGATCAGAAATAAGGGCAATAACGCTATCTTCAACGATACGCACACTTGAGGTGCGGATTTGTTTTTCACGCAATACATTGCGCACATTGCTTAAAACTATATGTAACTGATCGCGTTTTAACGTTTTGCTATCAACCTCGAGCAGGAGAGAAGAGCCTCCTTGAAGGTCAAGACCAAGTGCTACACGGGTGTCGGGTAAGAATTTCGAGTTTTTAACTTGTTCGTGTGAAAATAAATTGGGTAAGGCAACATAAATGCTGCTTAAAAGAATAAAACAATAAAGGGTAGTTAACCAACCAGGTGTACGCATGATATATTCCGTAAATAGGCAATCTAACAGTTATTCAAAGTTAAAAGCACAAGTAAAATAAGATGATCGTTTTTATATTCAAGGAAGAGAATTAAGTGTGTTCATTGGGAGGAGCGCGTTTATTTGAGAAATATTGTGTTTTAACGTTACGAAATCGTGTGTCAACAGCTGGAATCCTTATTAAAAAGAAATCCAATGTTAGGATTTTTTGAAAGGTTCTCATAAAAATAGATTCTGTATGGAGTGTTACAAGTTTTTTGTTTTCAGTTGTGGTAACATTCACATGATCACACTTATGATGTAAATCAAATCTATTCGTTTTAATGACGTTATTGGTGTGTGATTGTTTGATTAAATAAGCACGCGTTTCTAGGTTGCTCGTCAAGAATACACCTAAACTGGATAGAAAAATCCAGGTTGTCAAAGGAAGAAAATCTTCTTTTTTGCAATAAAGGTGCAAAAAAAACATGCTAGAGTGCCTTCTTTAATCTTATTGAGTTCAGCTTATTTATCATTCTTTTATCTTATTATCAGTATTATAGGATAAGGGAAAGCTTTTATAAGATTATTCTATAAAAGTTGAAAACATCTACTTTATACCATATTTAAAAGAGAGAAATAAAATCCTTTTTGTGCTCATAAGGTAGATATGTATTCATTTTGTAGAAAAAACATCCACATACTTTTCCTTCTTTTGGGGATTATCTTTGTATTTAATTCTGGTGCATGGGGTAATAGGGGGGCACAAAATACAATTGTCGAACAAACGATAGCTTCTTATTCAGTTGATGAAATTATTCAGCAACAACAGTTGATTATTGAGACTCTTGAAGAAAATACTGAAACTTTAAAAAGAGATTTTGACAGAAAGCCAGAAGATGAGCGTGCTTTAGAAGAATTACGGTTACGTGCACAAGATATCAGTGAACGTGCTATTGAGGCAGCATTTGTTTTGCGTCCTCCTCTTAATGAGATTAATACACTTCTTGATCAATTAATGGAGCTCCATCGTGAGGTGAAAAAACTGAAAAGCTCAGTGAAGGAATATTCCTACTTGATAGAGCAAAAAGCTAAAATTAACAGTATCATGCTTCGTTTTGAAGCAATTTTCTTAGCGGCAAATAGAATAGCTGAACTTTCTATTTCTCAATCTCGGGAGCTTTTTAAACGCACGCTTACGTATAGGCTTGAGTTTTCGATTCCGATGGTTAAACATCTCGCCCAAAAAACAAAAGAGGCTTCATCAGATTTTCTTGTGTTGTTAAATTCTTGGTGGAATTTTATATTTTACTTCAAGTTTTTACAACTATTTCTTTGCTTTTTAATTCCACTTTTTATTACTTTGGGACTTTCGTATTTTTCTCAAAAAGTTCTTGTTCATGTGTATTGCCACTTTACGAAGTCTAATGAGGAAATATCTTATTTACAACGCTTATTGATCGCCTTTATTTCAGTTCTCTTACCTTCACTTGTATGTATTCTTTGCGTTTATCTTGTGTTGTTTTTGTTTCGTAGTTTTAACTTAGATCCAGGTAAACTTACAACAGTTTTTGATATGATAGGTTGTCAAATTATTTTATTATTTTTAATCAATCGATTAGCTGTTGTTCTTCTATCATCGAATAGGCCCCATGTGCGTCTTCTCAGTATTGCACCATCGTCTGCTTATCAATTAGTGATTTTACTCACGTCTTTAGGGGGTATTTTGGCATTTGACGCTGTTCTTGATAGTATTTATCAAATCATTTCAGCGCCTCTATCTTTGACAATTGCTAAAAGTTTTATTGCTGTTTTTCTTGTAGCGATATTGCTATTTATAATATCATTTGTACCTTTGCGGTTTAGACGTAGGCGTGTTCAAGAAGAAAAAAAAGAGCCATACTTTTGGCCATTTTATATACGCATTCCTCTTATTGGCTTGGGGTTACTGCTCTTTGTATTGAATTTTTTAGGTTATGTTGGACTTGCGCGTTTTATTACGCAGCAAATTATGATTGATGGAGCATTTTTAGTTCTCATGTATTTAGGAATACAAAGCGCTCAAGCACTTGGAACTAAAGACCAATTTATTAAAACAACGGTTGGTCATCTTTTGATGCAGAGGTTTCATTTAGAAGAAAAAACGATGAATCAATTGGGAGTTTTTATGAGCGTTTTTCTCAATTTATTTGTTGTTATATTTTGTGCAATGCCAATTGCTGTACAGTTTGGATTTTCCTATTCTGATTTAAAAGCAGTTTTGTGGCAATCGGTGACCGGTTTTCAGATTGGAAATATTAGTCTTTCTTTGATTTCTCTTGTAACAGGAATTATTTCTTTTTGTGTTTGCTGGTTTCTTATTCGCCGATTTATTGGTTGGTTAGATAATGTGGTGTTGGTTCATGGAGAGTTCGATTCTGGTATACGTAATTCTATCAAAACAGTGATAAGTTATGGAGGCGTTGTTGTATCTGCTTTGACCGGATTATCAATGGCAGGTTTGGATCTTAGAAATTTCGCTCTTATTGCTGGAGGACTTTCACTTGGTATAGGTTTTGGTTTACAGAATATTGTCCAAAACTTTGTCTCTGGACTTATTATTTTAGTTGGAAGACCATTTAAAATAGGAGACTATATAGAATCTGGATCAGTAGGGGGGGTTGTTAAGCGTATTAGTGTGCGTGCAACGGAACTTGAGACCATTCAGCGTAAGACGATTATTATTCCCAATTCAAGCCTTATTAATAACAACGTTAGTAATTGGACACGACGTAATAAAGTAGGACGAATTGATATACCAGTTACTGTATCATCTAAGGTTGCTCCAGAGCATGTTGCTGAAATTTTGTTAGAGATTGCTTCTGCGACAGAAGGCGTTTTAAAAAATCCTATCCCACAGGTAAGTTTTACAGCATTTGATCGTAAGAGTTTTTCCTTTAATTTGGCTATTTATGTGCCTAATATTACCTTATCTTCTCATGTAACCAATGCTCTTCGATTTAGCCTATATAAGCGTTTTGCTGAGGAAGGAATCTTAGAATGCTAAAATATACTTATATTTTGATTACAGTTATTCTATTAAGTATTTTTACCATAACAGCTTTTGCTGCAACAGTGAAGAATACTGATTTAAAGATACAATCTCTTATTGTTGTTGAAGGAAGTATACCTTCAACAATTTCTTTAAATACTCATCAAACAATTACAATTTGTATGAAGGGATGTTTTATAACTTTTCCTAATAAAGACCGTTTTGCAATAAAGGCAGATGATATTATAGAAATCAGTAGGGGAAGAGCAATTTTTAAATAAAATGATTGAGAATTTTTGTTTGGGGACAAGATTTAGAAGGATAATGATATTGTCGTATTAATAATCTCATCCTTTAGAAAATGGTAAAAAAAAGTATGATTTTAGTATAAAATGGATGTTTTTTTATACTATGTATAATCTACAGTATGCATTTTGGATGTAAGAATATTGAGGTATTTATAATATTGTTAATGAACATCGATTATCTAAAAATAATTACATCATTTTTAGATTTTTTTCATTAAAAAGGCATAAAATATACTATTTTGTGATTTTTTTTGCGGTATTTTTGATACAAAATGTTTTATATTTCATCATTTTAAAAATATAATAGGTATTTTTATTAAATATTTATTATTTAAAGTATTAATTATTCTAATATTTTAAAATTTATTTGATAATATTAAATTTTGGTGTAATGATATATTATTATAGTGATAAATTTAAATGTAAATATAAAGGAGTACATGCAATTTTACAGCATAAGATTTTATAAAACTTTGTTTTTCTAAATGTGATTTTTGATTATATTTAAATTTAGCAATGGGGTATAATTTTATGAATACAAAATTTATAACAGCATCTGTTTTTTCTTTGATTTCACCTTCTATAGTACAGGCTGCAGATGTGGTGGCTCACGAAGAGCCATTACATGTTGCCTCAGAAGTTGTTGCTTCTTCACCTTTTTCTTGGGCAGGTTTTTATTTCGGGGGGCAAGTTGGTGGCTTTTCAAGTAAGACTTCTGCAATAACGCGTGATGTTGATATTCCTCTCTATCCCGATGAGGAGAGTAAAAGTAAACCATGGGTGCCTGTCGAGAAGCAGTATATGCCTGAGCTTTCTGGATTTATAGGTGGTTTTTATGCGGGTGTTAATTTTGATCTCGGTAATAATTTTATTGTGGGGATTGATACGGATATGCTTTTAACGGAAAAAAAGGATACAAAAACAAGATTTCAGGCTGATGAAACGAGTGCAGGTGGTCCTAACACTGGTGGATCAGGCACTGAAGGATCGGGTACTGAAGGATCGGGTACTGAAGGATCGGGTACTGATACTGAGGAATTAGGTACAGAAGGAAAAAGTCGAAAAAAGGCAAAACTTGTCAGAAGACAGGGTAGAGACTTTTCTCGCTCTTCTACAGAGGATAAAGAAGAGAAAGACAGTTTAACGTTTAATCATACGTTAAAACAAAAATGGACAGGTGCTACACGGGTGCGTGTTGGGTTTTCTGCGGGGCATGTGATGCCTTATATTGCTGGTGGTGTTGCTTATGGACAGTTTCAAGATATTTTGTCGACAGTAATTACGGGAGGTGAGCCATTTAATAGGACATCGGATGTAACAAAAACGATGATTGGTTATACTCTCGGTGGTGGTGTTGATTTTGCAATGACAGATCATCTTGTTGTGCGTGCGGAATATCGTTACTCAGATTTTGGTAAAAGGAAATTTAAAGACGAGATTGAAGTTAAGTATAAGACGAATGATTTTCGCGCAGGAATAGCTTACAAATTCTAATTTTGTAGGATAAAGGAGCTTAAATTTAAGAGGTCCTATTTCTTCGATAGGGCCTTTATTTTTTAATTTTATGCATTGTAAACACTATTTTATGGTGAAAAAAGGGGGGCTTTGACTTTGAGTGAGAATGAGGAGGTAAGGAAGAGTTACTCAGATTCTTAATTGTTAAGAATAAAAAATTTTTAGTTCACGAGGTGTGGTTGAAACATTTGTTGGCAAAGAAGGATTGCTTCGTCTTTCATATTATTACAGTTATCACTTTATAATACCGTTATAGAGTTGCAAACAGTAAACTTAAAGAGAGTTTTTACTATCTAAGTAATGAGAAAATAAAGAAAATTCACATAGAGTGGTGCGGACGGCGTGCACGTTTGTGCAACAATTTTTTCTTCCCTTAGAACTCTCTAGAATATCACCTGATAGCACAGTTTATCTTTTTTCTATTTAATAACTAATTGTTTTTATTTTATTTTATTTATTAAATTGCCTTTTATATATAATCTTGGTACCAGATGAAAGTGCTCCAAGTGTAATTCAAAAGGTGTTTTTAAAAAGGTGGTTCGAAGAACGTGATAGACTGTCTGTCTTATCTGTAAAAAATCTATCTAAAGGAAAATATGCTGACAGAGCTGGTTTATGGCTTATCAAAACTACACCAGATCAAGGATGATGGCTTTTTAGGTTTGACCTCAATAAAAGACGACGAGAAATGGGATTAGGCTCTTGTCGCTATGTATCTTTAAAAGAAGCACTGTTCAAAGCTTTAGCTTATCGTGATCTTTTAAATCAAAGAATTGACCCGATTCGCCGAAAACAAAAAGAAAATTTGCGTCGAGCAGGGGGGATTTCTTTACGAGAAATTGCCTCTAGTGCTTTTGAAGCGAAAAAAAACGAATTGAAAAATGAAGGAAAAGCAGCAAGCTGGTTAACACCTCTTGAGTTACATGTTTTTCCTAAACTTGGTGATACGCCAATCATTGAACTGACGCAAATTGATATAAAAGGATGCATTTCTCCCATTTGGAAGACAAAAAACGAAACAGCAAGTAAAGCTCTATCCCGCTTGAATATAGCTATAAAACATGCGGCGGCACTTGGTATAGATGTGGATATGCAATTAAAAGCAAAAGCTTTATTAGAAAAGTTTATTCAAAATACCCAAAATATTCCAGCAATGCCATGGAAAGAAATGCCTAAGTTTTTTCAATCTTAAAATGATGAGCTTGTATCACATCTAGCCTTAAAACTTCTTATTTTGACGGTTTTTTGTTTTATACCAATCAGGCATATTCGATCAGAAGAGATTTATGGATCAATATGGATTATCTCAAAAGAAAATATGAAGAGAATTGTTGGAAAGGTTTCTGATTTTCATGTGCCGCTTACAGCTGAAGCGCTTGCTGTTATTGAAAAAGCAAAAAATAGAAAAAATGGTTTTTTATTTGCTGAGAGTTTTGAAAAGCCTATATCTGATGTAGCACTTTCTAAATTCATGAAAGACAAAGGTTTTGATTATAGACTTCATGGTTTCAGATCGATTCTGTGGGACTGGATAGCAGAGACAACGTCAGCACCATTTGAAATTGCAGAATCTGTTCTTGCGTATTCAGTTGGGAATTCAGTGACAAAGGCTTACATGCGGACGGATTTTTTAGAATAGCGCCGTGCTCTCTTAGAACAATGGGCGTCTTTTATATCCGGAGAGGCTTGATAATTGTTATGTCTATTGTCGCGTCAGGTGTCTAAGAAACACTTAAGCGATTAGCGGATAGATTACGATATAATCTCTCTTTCCTCGCTTTAAAAGCGGGGAGGGGGTAAAGCTTTCAGTTTTTGGTTAGCCACTGTTTAAAATGTGCAAAGACATTGTCTATTGCATCCATAAGACGAGCAAAATAAAGGATAACCATAAAGAGGGATGAATGCCATCCATTTTATCAAGCGAGACATCATTTTCACGCTTTTGTAGGTCATAATGATTTCTTGAAGCATTTCTTTTTCTGCTTCTGTAAGCTCTATATCGTCTTGTGTTTTTTTTCTAGCCATGTTTCCACCCACACAAGCGTTCACCTAGATTATTGTGCTTTAAGATCTCTCTTGCTAAGTTTGAACTGATGGTGTTCAGATCTTTCTTGTCTAAATAAATTGGCAACCAGCCAACACAAGAAGAAGCATATTTATTTGTTGCGCAACCAGTCAGAGAGAGCAGCACGCACATCAGCATCACTTTTTTGATTAACTTCACTTTCCACCTCCAGCCGTGTTGTGGCTGCTTTTAAAGCTTTTTCTGTTTGCTTTTATTGCTCTGCTTTTTTCCCAAGAGTAAAAGCTCTTGCTAAAATCATAAAAAAAGCGGCTAAAGCCGCACCTGTTACCATCAGATTTTTTTTCATCCATAAGATCATAGGCGGTGCTCCTGAAAGCGTTTAGCAACAAAGAAAATACCAGCATGCGGCTAAAACCATAATGGTTGCCAAAGCCCATTGGATTGGTTCATTTCCTGCTAACAAACCACCAAGTCCAGAAAAAGAGCCAATAATCGGTGCAAGGGCTTCAGCTTTGAAAAGTCCCGTTGGTGCTTGCGTTTCTACGGTTTGGTAGTTAGAGGAAACATAAGCCCCTTTTGCCCATAAGCCTGTTTCTGCCGCGCGCCGGTGTGTGAGACTTTCAAGACGTTTTCCGCCTGCTTTGGTCCATTTCTGTAGCTCGGCAGGGACGGCTTCATATTCACCTTGATTGAGCTTTTTTAACAGTGTCGAGTTACAAAAGGCTCTTGTTAGTTGACGCTATTTCTAAAAATGATTAACTAGGATTAATAATGATACTATCATTGGTTATGAGTAATAAAGTTGAAAAAATAATCAGCTTGATGAAAGCATCAC
>NZ_JBHIRH010000010.1:0-72168 GCF_042196945.1 Bartonella sp. AA81SXKL
TTTAAAACTCTTTGAGAAAAAATAAATTGGTACAAAACCTAGTGTCAAAATATACAAAACCTGCTGGCAAGCTACACTTTGAAAGGCATTTGAAGATCCTTTGAGAACCCCTTAAAAACTCTTTGAAAAAAAATGAATTGGTACAAAACCTAGTGGCAAAATATACAAAACCCGCTGGCAAGCTACACCGCTGACAAGCTACAGCTACAAGCTACAATACAACTGGCTGGGGAACTTGGATTCGAACCAAGATTGACGGAGTCAGAGTCCGCTGTTCTACCATTAAACTATTCCCCAATAAGCCAATTTTACCATTTCTAGCAGATTCTATAGTGTAGGCAAGTGCAAAAAATCTTTAGATTATCGATAATAAAGAGCGATAGGGATATCATTATAATCCCCGTAGTGGCGGTCTCAATATTTTAGCATATAGCAATAAGCGAATAAAAACATGTAAATAGAGCACACCGCGAATGGAGGCATCACAAACTCTTGTTGAAATATTCTCTAATAGGTATATGCCTGTCAGGCAACAGCTACTAAATCATGGAGAATTTATGAGTAATATTCCTACTTATCCTGTTACCCCAAACCTACAGTTGGTATACGTTTCAAACATAGAGTACTCTACGGCTTTTTACAAATTCATCTTCAAGAAAGAACCTGTGTTTACCTCGCCACGCTATGTTGCATTTGCTTCTTCGGGGGACGCTCTCTTTGCTCTCTGGTCTGGGGGCGATACGCCTGAGGAAAATGCACCTCGTTTTTCAGAAATCGGCATTATGTTGCCTACTGGAGAGGACGTAGATAAGCTCTATGCGGAATGGAAAGAGCAAACCACTGTTGAGATAAATGTTTTGAAGGAACCGTATACTGATGTATTTGGACGTACCTTTCTAATCAAAGATCCGGACGGACACATTATTCGTGTTTGTCCACTGGATTAAAAAGCCTGAGATCCGATCTTTAATCGTCTGAATTATAATACCTGAATTATAATAATTGTCTGTTTCCAAAACCTATAAGCTATGTATGCTAAGAGGCTTACTTACGACGTGTGGCTTATCCGTTCGGTGCTGTTCCACTATATTCAGCCCCACAACCTGCCTGTTTCCACAGGCGGTCTAATTGGCTTGGACATCAGTCGGCGTTATTGCATGGCCAGTGATCAGTACTTGTAAAATCATAGAAGCTATCCCTCATCGCACTTATATTGAGCCTTTTATTGGAATGGGAGGAATATTTTTTACAAGGAAATTGATATCTTTATGAAGTTAAAAAGGTTTTGTACATAAAAACTAATAAAATCAATATATTAAGTGTAGTTATTTTGTATGAATCCACTTAAGAATCCATACTTTTATGCATGTTTGAATTGATCATTTTTTATATAAAATTGCCATGGATGTATAGACTATAAAAAGCAAATCATGATGCAAATACTATAACGCATGGGTGCATTCAAATGAAATGAAAAGCGGTTATCATTCATAACGTATCATAAATTTTATGATACGTTTTTATCACAGCACAAATCACATTGTTTTAAATTTCAGTCGTTTGGAATTATCGATAACATAAATTGCATACGTTTAAGAATGGATGTGTTTTGCTCTTTATTTGAGTGTAACCTTAAAAGGAATAATCGTTTGAAACTATCATAAGCTTATAGATTTAGTTCATAAAGATTGCATAAAAGGATTTAAAGACAAGATCATTTTTAAAAACACTTACTAAAAATTAGTAAATGATAGGCAGGCATTATATAGATACTATCATCACAATATAGAATGAAAATCACAATGTTATGTCTTATGAAATTGAAAGCATTTCAATGATATAATGCAAGCAAGCGAGAAAAAAACGTTTTAAAAGTTACATTAAAAATACGAAACCAAATGAGCTCCCCCCAAATTTGGGGGGCACCTATTGAAAAAAAGATGAGGCAGCAAAATTCAAAACCATTGTAACATCTAAGGTATGGGATTTTATTCAATTTTGAGTCAAAAGCTATAATGTTTAAAGATGGCTATTCTAAAGATAATGCCTCCAAAATTGGATTGGTTAATTTTGCCAACTCAAATTTGAGCTGGTTAATTTGCAAAGAAGTTACATTTGAGTGCAAAATGAAAAAATGCTTATGAAAGCCTTATTGAGAAGACATTCATTTAAGATGCATTTTCTTTTGATTGGATTGATAAAGTTACCAAGCGTTTATAGATTCTATAATGCTAATGAATGATATCAAAATCATAGCGATCATTTACGTTTCTTTTGATAAGTTTTCATATTTCTAAATAGAGCACTTGCAATATGATACGTTTTGTATATATGAATTTATTACTCCATTGTGGATGATTCATTTGAATCTTATAATCAATATCTGAAAGCCGCGTCATATCATTTGGCTCGGCTTTCTTTTTTGAATTCTCTCTTTAGATAGGTTTATAGCTATTAGATAAGGCTTTCCCATAAACAGAGCCAGATATACGTGTATTACTATGGAAAGGATTTATTTGCGAGAGGATTACCAGACAATGTTTGCTTTGCTTGCGCAAGAGAAAAATTCTTCTTTCTCAATGATGTGCCTCAGATCCGAAAAATCTTTAGCCAATTTAAAAAAAGAGGTTGGTACATCTTATACATGTGGTTCAAAGAATCCGCACCGGCTCAAGAGCTTATCATCTCAAATTGCGATTTTTAGAGGAAGAGAAAAATATGCATTAAAGGGATTTTAAATGACCCTTGAAAGTTTTTGCAGATCCTTTGAAAAAAATAAATTGATGCAAAACCTGCTTTCAAATTATACAAAACCCGATGACAAGCTACAATCATTAAAGACTGGCTGGGGAACTTGGATTCGAACCAAGATTGACGAAGTCAAAGTCCGCTGTTCTACCATTAAACTATTCCCCAATAAGCCAATTTTATTATCCCTAGCAGATTCTATAGTGCATGCAAGCGCAAAAAATCTTTATGATTATCGATAATAAAGAGCGATAGGGATGTCATTAATTGTTTTGATTTGAATATCGACATCATAAATGTCTTTAAGAATTTTTGGTTGCATAATTTCTTTTGGAGTCCCACAATAGGCCGCTTTCCCATTTTTCAATGCAACGATCATATCTGAATAAGATGAGGCAAAATTAATATCGTGCATAACAATAAGAATGGTTTTTTTCAGTTCATCAGCTGTGCGGCGTAATTGCTTCATCATAGAAACGGCATGTTTCATATCCAGATTGTTTAATGGTTCATCTAAGAGAAGATAATCAGTGTCTTGGCAGATAACCATTGCTATAAAAGCGCGTTGACGCTGACCGCCAGAAAGCTCATCTAAAAAACGGTCTTTTAAATCTTGTAAGCCGAGATAGCGTAGTGCACTGTCGATAAATTGTTTATCTTCATGTGTATACCAGCCTTTTGAATAAGGATAGCGTCCGAAACTCACTAAATCGTACACGGTTAAGCGAAAAGACAAAGGATTTTCTTGACGCAGAATTGAGAGTTTTTGAGCCAAAATATCGAGGGGCATTTTATCAATATCAAAGCCGTCGATATGAATTGTCCCATTATGGTGTGGCAAAAGACGTCTTATCAGCATTAAAAGAGTGGACTTTCCGGAACCATTGGGCCCAATGAGAGAAATAATCCCCCCTTTTGGAAGATGAAGGCATAAATTATCGATAATCAATCGTGCTCCGTAAGCTTTGGAAAGATGATTGATCTCAATCATTTTAGTTTTCCCTTCATCAGTAACATTAAGAAAACAATTCCCCCACAAAACTCAATGATAAAACTTAAACGCCCTGCCATATGAAAAATTTGTTCTAAAATAAATTGTCCCCCCACCAGACAAATAATAGCCAATAATATTGCAATTGGAACAACAATACTGTGTTTTGCTTTAGGAGAAAGTTCATAGGAAAGGTTGGCAACTAACAGTCCAAAAAAGGTGACGGGTCCTACCAATGCGGTGGAAATGGATACGAGAATGGAAACAAAAATAAGGACAGCTGTCGCACTTTTGTGGTAATTAACGCCAAGATTGAGGGCATTTTCACGTCCTAAAGCCAAGATATCAAGAAGATGACGGGAATGCCATCCAATCAGACTCACAATGAGGACAATGATTGTGGCAAAGCTTATTAACGGTGTATTGAATTTATTAAAATTTGCAAACATAATATCGGTTAAATTCATCATTTGGTCTGGATTTAGTTGCAATTGCATAAACATCCGTAAACTGAAAAAAAATCCGCCTAAAACAACACCGATTAAAAGCGTCAAATGAAGCCCTTTTAGGCTTCCTGAAAAGAGCCAGCGAAAAAGGCTTATTGAAAAAAGGATAAGAATGAGGGCTTCAAGAACAAGCTGTCCTTCTTCATTCAAAAAGGGCAAAGAAAGAGAGCCTACAAAATACATTAGGACAGTCTTTATTAAAATATAAAGCTGATCAAATCCCATAATTGAAGGGGTAAGAAGACGGTTATTAACGATTGTTTGAAATAAAACCGTGGAAACGCTTATTGCATAGGCAATAAGAAGCAGAGAGGAAAGTTTTGTAAGACGAAATTTCCATGTATAAACATTGATATTCCACGTCATGTAAAGACTAATGACAGTGCATGCTATGATGATAAGTGTTGTTAGTACACATATTGTTTTTCTTCTTCTATCCAAGACGCTTTCTCCAGCGTAAAAGCAGTATCATAAAAATAAAACTACCGATTACACCCATTATGGTGCTGATGGGAATTTCAAGAGAGGGATGAATGATTCGTCCTAAAAGATCACAAATCAAGACCAATCCTGCACCGCTGATGGCCACCCAAGGAGCGGTATAGCGCATATTATCTCCCATGAAACTTGAAACAATATTTGGAATAATCAACCCAACAAAAGGAATACGGCCAATGGTACACACAACAACAGCAGTGATTGAGGCGACAATAAAAAGACCAAAAAACATGACAACACGATAATTCAATCCAAGGTTATTGGTTAAATCTTCTCCCAAACTTGCAACCGTAAAGCGATCAGCAGTACAATAGGCCAGAATACAAAGGGGAAGAGATAGCCATAAGAGTTCATATTTTCCTTCAAGAACCATCGAAAAACTGCCAAATAAGTAAGCTTGAAGAGAAGGAAGTAACATTTCATAATCTGCAATGGCATTGGTTAAAGAGCCAATAATATAGCTTAGCATAATCCCTGTAAGAGGTACAATGAGAGCAGATTTTAGAGGAATGCGTTGCAATAAAAACATAAAAAGTAAAGTGCCTACCATGGCAAAAATTGTCGCAACGACCATTTTTCCTAAAACAGGAATATTGGGCCAAAAAATCATAATAAAAAGAATGCCAAGGGAAGCAGATTCAATGGTTCCAGTGGTTGATGGTTCGACAAAGCGATTGCGTGTTAATAGTTGCATAATCATGCCTGAAAGTGCAAGTGCTGCGCCTACTAAAAGGATTGCAATGGTACGAGGAAGACGTGTTTGCCAAAAAATAAGCCACGCATGGGGATCGGCTGCGAAAAGGTTAGAAGGTGTGACATCAGAATAACCAACAAAAATGCTGAGGATAGACAGGAAAATTAAAAGTGTTATGGTTATCCAGTAATTCTTCACGTTAAATCATTTTCTCTTAAAACTTAATAAAAAAACAAAGGTTGTTTCATAAACAACCCCTGCTTTTAAATTTTATTCATATAGCAATCAAGCTCTTTCGTGCGCTTATTTGCTCTTTGTAAAGGCTTCATTGATTTGCTTAGCGGTTTCAATGAGTGCTGTTAAACCACCACTTGCACGATACCAGCTCCAAGAGTCCAAATAAATAATTTGGTTTTGTTTGCTCGCTTTTGTGCGGTGAACAAGCTCATTGTTGAGCAATTGTGCTGCGGATTGTCCTTCCCGTCCAATGGCTGCATCGCGATCAATCACTAACAACCAATCAGGATTGGTTTCAAGAATGAATTCAGGAGAAATGAGTTGTCCATGTTTTTGCACGGTAAGTTTATCGGTTGCAGGAGCAATTCCAAAAGCGGAGTGAAAAATATCGAAACGTGATTTTGGTCCGAAAGCACTGATTTTTCCACCAGAGGTCATGAGTATGAGCCCGGTGCCTTTTCCTTGGGTATTTTTACGGACTTCAGCAAAAGCTTCATTAATTTTTGCAATTTCCTTTTCTGCTTCTTGTGTTTTACCAAAAATTTTTCCAAGGATAGACACATTTCGTTTTATATCTTCAAGAGAATTTTCGTTTTCTACGGTTAGATCAATTGTTGGGGCTATTTTGGATAAGTCTTTATATTTTGCTTGAGTTCTGGAGGAAATAATAATCAAATCGGGTTGAAGAGTGGCAATTTTTTCATAATCTGGCTCAAAAACGGTTCCAATTCTTTCATATTTTGCATCGTCAAATTGTTGCAGATAGGAAGGTTTTTTTCCTTCAGGAAGGCCGATAACTGCTTGGATACCAAGGCGATTCATATTATCTAGCGAGGCAAGATCAAACACAACAACCTTTTGCGGAGAAGTGGGAACAGAAGTCGTGCCTGAAACATGATCAATTGTTATATTTGTCTGGGTACTCGTATTTGCAATACTCGTATGCGTCCACAAAATCGTTGCAAAACTAATTGCAACCAGTAAAACAGAAGTCATCCATTTCATATATTTTATCATCGTGATTTTATCCTTTTATCTAATATTACAAAGGTTTGCGCACTTAAAAACTTAACTTTGGTATTTTTATGCACAAAATGAAGCGTAAATAAATAACACTATGTTGTAAAGTTGACTGACATATGTTACAAACCGTTCACTTACCTCATTTTCACTTAATTCTAGTGTTTTTGCAACATTATTTAGAAAGTTTGACATATGATCAATGTATTTAAAAAGCGTACACGTTTGTACGCACTGACAACAAGTGCTTTCTTCTTTTTACAAGGTGTAGATGTTTCTATAGGGAGTAGTTTTTGGTCATTCTCAGGCCTAACTTCTTCATTGTCATCTATAATACCATCTTTGGGAAGTTCATCAAAATCTCCTACACCTAAAGTAGCAGAATTACCTGCAGCTCCTTTAGCACAAGTCGCTAGTGGTGACGTTGGCGGTGTCCCTGGCGGTGGCGCTGGTGTCTCTAGCAGCGCTGGTGGACTTGGTGGCGCTGGTGTTCCTGGTGGTGTCCCTAGTGTTGGCGTTGGCGGTGTCCCTGGTTCTGTGCAACAGGGTTCTTTAGTAGAATCAATTCCAGCATTGTTACCACCTTGTTCTTCGGCCAAAGAATCTCTGTCTAGAGCGTCTATTTTCTGTGATGATGGTGCTACGCATACACTTGGACAAGGTGAAGGTAGTAGTAAAACTCCGCTTAAAGCAGGAAGGTATGATCGTGCTATATATGTAACAGGTCCTTTGCCTACAGTTATTAATGTATCTGAGATATCCGTGGTTGCTGAAGAAGGCACAGATATTAAGGTGGTTGAAAATAAAACTCTGTTTCAGGGTGAAGGTAGGGGCTCTGTATTTGCGGATGGTAAGTCTCAACTTGGCGCTGCGATTAATTTGAACGATACAGTGGTTGAAGGATTTGCTTATGGGCTTGGAGCTTCTAGTTATGGAAAGGTTGCTATGAATAGTGGTTCCCTTCACAGCCGTTATGTGAATGCTATGGCTTCAAAAGAAGGTGTGGTTCTTTTGGAAAATGCACGTGTTACAGCAGAGATAGTTGGTCTGTGGAGTGATGATAAATCTGTAATAGAGATGAAAAAAGGAACACTTTCTTTAGGAGATACAACGATAGGGGTTATCGCTTCAGAAATGGGAATTGTTCTATTGGAAGGTGTTAGCATTCAAAAAAATGTTTCTGAATTAAATGGGGCGGCACAGGTGAAGGAGAGGAGCGGAGAGCTGGTGCTGCCGGAAGATTCTGATAGAGATGATTCTTCTCAAGATGTTGGGCGCATTGCTTTGCTATCACGTGACGGTTATATTTCGTTTAAAGATGGGAATTTTGATGTTTCTGATAGTATTTTTTTGCAGATTGGTCCAAATATTGCGAGCAACATTGTACGAAATATGCAAGAAAATATAAACACTTATTTTGAGTTTGAAGATGAAGATGAAGATGAAAATAGGGAGGAGTATCTTCCTGTTTATTTGCGTTCTTCCCATCGTTCTTCCAATATTTTTCCCAAAGCTTTTAGTGATATTTTTTCTTCTGTTTATAAGGCTAGAATACAGAAAGAGAGTGCTCTTGGCATTGATCCATTCTCTAATTTCTTGAATTTAAATGCTGTTATAAAATCTTCATCTATTAAGGTTCCAGGTAAAAAGTCTTATGGTATAGACTTTGATCGTCGGGCTAATGGGATACAGTCTGAGGACCCTGTGCCACATGGGGTTCTTTTAGAAAAGACTTCTCTCACAGTTCCAGAGGGTGTCGCTATTTACGGTGATGGTTTGAAAGGTTACGTTTTTTTACAAGATGGATCGGAAGTTTCGGGTTCTCTTTTGTTGAAAGCTAAAAAATCTGATTTATCCGTTTTTGCTAACAAATCTATCATTTCAGGTGCTACTCGTTTTGATGATAAATCTCATGCTGAGCTTTTTTTATCCAATGGAGCAGAATGGCGGGTAAAAAAAAGTTCCTATGAAGATTCAGAAGATGCCGATCAGCATTGTATAGATTCATGTATTTCATCTGTGAGTCTTCAAGATAGTGCTATTGAATTTTTTACTTCAATAAAAAATTTAAATAGTGCGGGTTCTAATGGTGGAAAGGCTGTTACTGAATATCAAATTCTTCGCATCGGAAAAGGAAAGGGTACTGTTTACAGTGCTAAGGGGACTTCTACAATTCAGTTCAATGTAGATGTATCTGGTAAGGCCGTAGATGTATCTGGTAAGGTTGTTGGTCGAAATTCTGATAGACTATTGATTCATGGTGATGTTTCTGGACAAACTAAGGTAAAGGTGAAGGCACAAGGAGTAGGTTGGGGTGGTAGCAGTAACAATAAGGGATATAGTATTTCACTTATTCAAGTTTTCGGAAGGGCAGAAGAAAGCTCTTTTAGTTTAAATGATGATTATGTTACGCTCGGAACTCCTTATCAGTATGTTCTTCGTGCTTATGGTCCAACTATTCCTTCGAAAATGCAGTATTTCGATAAGGCTTTAGTTGCGGGCAGTAAAGATGTTTGGGATTTTCGTTTAGAAGATAAAAATTTGCCCTATGAGCGTAGTTCTCTTTTTGTCTCAGGTGGCAATAGGGGGAGGGCGGGAGTAAATACTCCTTCCGTGCCATCTCGTGAAATTGTGGGAAGTGAGGTAGATAATTCTTCTGTAGGATCAAATCTTCCATCTGAAACTTCTGAATCTAGACCACCTAATCAAGTTATTACTTCTAATACGAATGGGAACCCCGCATTACTTGGGAGATCTGATACAAGTGATGTAAGTCATGAAGAGGCTGGAAATGAGCCCTCTACAATATCAGATCCTTTATCTCCTTCTCTACATACCCTGACAACTGAAGAGACTGTTGATGGAAGTGAAAGAAGGGAACCGAATCCTTATATTTTGGGGGGAACTTTCAGTTATGATGAAGAACTGGTAACAAGTGATGGAAGTACAGGTATTTATCTTCTTGCTGTTGATGGAAGTGAAGATCCTAGACAGAATGCAAATGAAGTAGGATATACTATAGTAGGTTACGGTGATTCTGATACAGTTGGTGTGAATTCTGGGATTCATAGAACTGAGACAGGTGATGAAGGTCATATAGACGGTGGATATGAAGGATACGATGATGTAGAGAGTGAAGCATCTGAAGCTGTAATGTCTATTCCTACTCCGTCTCCTGTTGCTTCTACTGTATCTGAGGGGGGCGCATCTACTGATCAGGGGGTGGGTAGAACATCTGAAGCTGTGACGTCTCTTCCTTCTTCTGCTACGTCTTCTGTTACTTCTGCTGTATCTGAGGGGGGCACATCTACTGATCAGGGGGTGGGTAGAACATCTGAAGCTGTGACGTCTCTTCCTTCTTCTGCTACGTCTTCTGTTACTTCTGCTGTATCTGAGGGGGGAGCATCTACTGATCAGGGGGTGGGTAGAACATCTGAAGCTGTGACGTCTCTTCCTTCTTCTACTACGTCTCCTGTTACTCCTACTGTATCTGAGGAGAGGACATCTACTAATCCTGCAAGATCTGGGCATAACGTATATACTGTTTCGTCCAATTCATCTCCTTCATCTAGAGGTAGAAGTTCGTTAAATTTAATACCTTCAGGAGCTAATTCACTTGGGAGATCTGATCCAGATAGGGTTTCAGTGATATCGACAGATGGGATTTCTGTATCATCTGGGCATACTATATCGAATAAGCTTTCATCTATAAAATCAGAAGCTTCCATAAAGCCTTCTTCTGAGGTTTCTGAGAAATCTTCTACACCTCCTAATGGATCTGTTGGACGTATTGTTCCGCCTAATAGTATTGGTAAGGAAATGATTTCTTCTACATGTGATGATATGAATAATGGAGAGAAGGGATCGCGGACTATTTATTTGTGTAGAGATGGTAAATCGCGGATAATAACAGGGAAGACACTGAAGGCAAGTGAGAAAACTCAGCATTCTATGCATGCAGTAAATCCAAATACAGTTATCAAGCTAGAGGGTACTACTATTAGTGGTGCGGATTCTTCAGATAGTAAAGATAATTTTGGTGTTACTCCATCAAAACTCGTGAGTGCTGTGCTTGCAGAAGAGGGGGCAGAAGTTGTTTTGGATAATAAATCAACAATTACCTCTTCTATGATTGGGCTTGAAGCTAAAAGTGGCGGAAAAGTTAAGATGATTGGTGGAACAGTAGATGCGCTTTATGTGGGTGCTTTGGCAGGTTCTGGATCATCTGTTAATTTGAAGGATATGAAGATTAACGTAACGGGGGATTTAGCTATGGCTGGTCTGGTAAGTCAGGCTGGTAAGGTGTCTATGGACTCTGGGGCTATTACTTTGGAAAAGGGAGTGGCTGTGAGGTCAGAAGCTGGGGGAAGCGTTGAGTTAGACAAAGTTAATATTACTGCGAAAAAAGGACAGGGTAAGTTAGATTCTGTAGATAACTTTGGGCGTGCAGCTTTTCTGGTGAGGGATAATGCTTCTGTTGATTTTAAGAATGGAAATGTTGTTACTGATGCCCATGCTGTGTGGGTTATGAAGAGTGGGGATGCTGTTGAGACCGGCTCTTCTAGGAGAAGGAGATCTTCTGACATTCGTCCTACTATGAATCACGTAAATATCGAGTCTTCTACTGTTAAAGTGGAAGGTGACGGAGTCTACGGCATATATTTTGATGGGGGAACACAGAAGGAAGCGAGACAACAAAATCGAAGTAAGGATTTAGCAACTGAGCAAACAAGTGTTGTTAAGCGGAGCGCTGTATCCAAACAGGAGAATGCAACTATAGGCGTAACGGGGGCAATTTCATTGAAAAAAACTGATTTTGAAGTTGCAAATGGTATAGCTATCTATGGTAATAATTCTGGTGGTCGTGTTTCATTAGAAAATAAAACAACCCTTGCTGGTGACTTGTTATTAAAAGCCGAGAATGATTCCAATATATCGGTTTCTGTTGATAATTCTATTGTTACAGGCGGTGTTCGCGTTGATAAAAATTCTTATGCAAAATTAGACTTGGCTAATAGTTCACAGTGGATTCTAAAAAGAAGTGCACAGAGGAATTTGGGGACTCTAGATTCAGGATGTGTGGATTCATGCATTTCTTCTGTAAGTCTTGTAAATAGTGCTATTGATTTTGCACCTTCGGAATCTGAAGGAAAATATCAGACTCTCCATATTGGAAATGGGAAAGGAACTATTTATGCGGCACAGGGTAATACTGTAATTCATCTCAATGCACGTTTAAATCCTCGTGATCCGAGTGATCAGCAAGTCACTGATCGGCTTGTCATTCATGGTGATGTTTCTGGAAAAACAAAAATACATGTACGAGGTGATGCGGGCAATGTAGGAGATGGTAAAGCGAATGCCAAGATTGCTCATACTGTTTCAATTATTCAGGTCTATGGTCAAGCGAAGAAAGACTCTTTCCAACTCGATGGCAATTATGTTGCACTGAGAAACTCACCTTACAAATACACCCTTCGTGCTTATGCTCCAGAAGCGACTTCGAAACAGGAGCATGTTCAGCAGAAATTTGTTAAGGAAGGTGGAGAATTTTGGAATTTCCGTTTAGAAAATCAGTATGTTAAGTCTGTTGGATCTGCTGCCCTTCCTGAACAATTTGTAAGGTCTGTTGTTCCACAGGTTCCAACTTATCTCAGCTTGCCTAATAGTGTATTCCACGCTGGTTTGATGGATATTAGCAATCAAAATAAGCAATTGGAGACGTTGCGGATGACTTCTACAGGAATGGTAGAGGTTCGTGAAAATCCTGCTTTATACTTGCGCGGCTATGGTGGAAGTTACCGTTATGCTTCAGATCTGTCCGCACTTGAATATGGTTATGACGGCGATCTTAGTTATAATGGTGTAGAGGCGGGTGTTCTGCTGCAAACTATTGAAAATACCGACAATGCTATATCCTTTGGCGTTATGGGAACTTATGGAAAACTTTCTTTGCAGCCTGTGAATGTTGAGTACAGTCAGAAGAGTGCATTTGATAAATGGACTGCTACGGTATATGGTAGCATGCAGCATAATGTTGGCTTCTATGTCGACGGTCTTTTATCCTATGGTCTGTTCAAAGGTGATGTTCTCACCCTTGCACGGGGTAAAACAGCAACATTAAAAGGTAATCCTTTGAGTGTTTCTTTAGCTGGTGGTCAGACAATTGCGACAGGATATAAGGGCTTTGTCTTTGATCCGCAGGTTCAGGTTGTGTATCAACATCTCCAGTTTAATAAAGCTCGTGATATTGACAATTTTGATATTGAAATGGGTAACCTTAATCAGTGGGTAGCACGTGTTGGTGGACGCTTAACCAAGATTCCTACAGGTTCTGAAGGCGTGAATGCTATTGCTTTCTATGGTAAGCTTTATCTTGCTCATGGTTTTGAAGGAAAACAGTCTGTGCATTTCAATGATGCTTTCAAGTTAGGAGCTTTTGGTTCTTCTCTAGAGGCTGGATTAGGTTTTAATGCCAAATTGTTGCCACAGTTCTCTCTGCATGCTGATATTCTCTATCAACATAAGCTTAATAAGGCTGGTTTTTCGGGAACAAGTTTTTCCGGAGGAGTACGTTATCAGTTTTAATATAAGGTACACTATGTACCTTTTTAGAAAAGGCAGCACATTGTGCTGCCTTTTTTCTTTATAACAACTTGTGTTATTCTTAAAAAATCTCGTCTTCTTTATTAAGCAAAAAAGACATAGTTTGTTTTATGCATGAGAGCACTTTTCTCCACTAAAGCGAATTTTCTTAAAATTTATGCTGCTACTGATGCGATAGAGTGCCTCGCTTTTATCGGCTTTTTAAGCGTTCAGCAGACCGGTATGCGTTACGTTATCCTTTTTAGTACTGTATTGATATTATCTAATATAATATTTGATGTTTTCTAAAGCTCGTTTTTGAGAGTTTGTTTTCTACTGATTTAAGTCATTGTTTCATTCATCTCCTTGTGGATTAATTTTTAAAAATCACAAGGTTTGATTGTGTTTTTAATTAATTGCACGCACTGGTTTTATTTTTTCTTTACACGAAATACAGAATGCATTATACACTCATAAAGTGTGTTTTTGTAATTGTTCTCTTATAGGTGGTTTTGGCGTAGAGCTTTTGCCAAATTTATTGGGATAATTCATTACACAGTTCAGATGAGCATGAGGCATGTTCTTTTGTTACACTTTTCGTATTTTTGAGGTGTGCAATGGGGTGTTTTGTAAGTGCTTTTGTTTTTAATGAGAGGGGAAGGAAAGTTTCGAGGGAACTATGATTAAAGTTTTTAGAAATCATGTATGTTTATGTGCTTGTACAACAGCTATCCTCTCTTTGCTTCAAAATGGAAGAGAAGTGTATGCGGCTGCAGAGGGGAAGGATAGTAAACCTTATGTTATAAAGGTTATTCCAGTTGTCTCTGCTAATTCTTCTTCTCATCTTAGCGGGAGTAATAAGCATAAGCTTTCTGGAGAGAGTGGGGATAATTATTACCCTTCTAATATGATTAATGTTGGCAATAACGATGAGGGTATTCGTGGAGGAAATGATTATCGTCAGCTTAGTGGAGTGGAGGGATGGAATGGACATAAGGATAATGTAAATAACTCTGTTAAAGATGCAGACTCTGATGGAAGAGGAGTGAATCCTGGGTTTTATTACCATAGTGGGTTGTATTATGTATGTGATAATTGTGGGATAGATCCTAAAATTGATAATAAATCTTATACAATTACGAAAGAGAACTTTTCCAACTATCCTGTTGATCCTACTGCTATAACGGTGAAACGGATAGGGACCAGAGTTTATGGAGAGAATGTAACTGTTAGCAGTGAAGTTTCTGATAAATCTTTTTTGCGTGGTGTGGCTGTATCAGATGATGGAAAGATTGTTTTGAAAAAACCGACGCTTCAAAATACAAAGTTAGCTCTTTTCGCTCATAATGGGATAATTGAGATAAAGCAGGGGATTATAGAGGACAGTGATAGGGCTGTTGAAGCCGTGGGGAATTCATTGGTTATTTTAAAGGATACAAAAGTTAATACGCGTGATGGGAAGGTAAGTCTTTCCAGTTATAGCGGTGCAGATATCTGGGTGGAAGGTGGGGAGGTTAACTATACCAACAGTCATGGGATTTCTGCGATGTTGGGAGGCACGGTGATTCTCGATGGTGTTACTCTTACTGGAAAGGGACACAAAGACAAAAATGATGCAGCTTTTTTAATGGATGAAGGGGGACGTGTTGAGTTTACAGGGGGGACTATTAAGGTTGAGGATGCACATGGTATATTATTAGAAAATCCCGTCAAGTCTTTTAGTGTTGTACCAGAACGTTCTGACTCAAAAGATGAAACTGAAGATTTATCGAATAACTTTTATGTGACCGAGGCTAATTTTAAGTCTTCTTCTGTTACAGTAAAGGGTGAGGGATCTTATGGTATCTATTTTCAGGGAGAGAAGCCATGGAGCGAAGATGGGGATAAAAAAGAGGAGATTTCATTAGAGGAAGAAAAAGCTCCACCACGATTGGAAGTTGTTAATTTGGATACAACAGAGTTTTCTGTTTTAGACGATACGGCTCTTTATGGTAAAAACGTTATTTCTGGTGCGGTGAGTTTGATGAAAAGTACTCTTCGTTCAGGGGATTTTTTATTAAGAGCTGAGAAAGGGGCTTCTATAACGGTTTTGGCTGATGGTTCTACCCTTGAAGGTCGTACTCACGTTGATAAAAATTCTAATGCTGAGCTTTATTTAGGAGGTCATTCTACATGGATTTTACCACAACAGGTGCAAAAAGATCAACATGAGCCTGCAAATATCTCTTCTATTTCACTCGTTAGTCTTATGGGTGATAGCTCTATTAATTTTAAAAGACATGAATCTTCTTCTGCTGATGATTATCAAAATCTTCGTATTGGAAAGGGAAAGGGTGAGGTTTATAGAGCACGGGAAGGTGCCTCTATTTCCCTTAATACATACCTGAATAGTGGTGGTGCTCTTAATCATCAAAAGACTGATCGTGTTTTAATTCATGGTGATGTTTCGGGAAAAACAAAGCTCCAAGTGCATGGAGTTGCAGGAAGTCCAGGAGGATATACCGGAAAGGGGGGGAATGCTGAAGGTATTTCAATCATTCAGGTTTCTGGAGAAGCAAAGCAAGATTCTTTTCAGTTGGAAGGTGGTTATATAGCACTAGATAAATTACCTTATCAGTATAAGCTTTATAGTTATGGTCCAGGATCTGAGTTTGGAAAAGCAAACATGGATCAGAGATTAGTTGAAGGGAGCGGAGATTTTTGGGATTTCCGCCTTGAAAGTAGGTCTATAGATTCTGATGTTCAACCTAAACCAGATCCTGCTCCTAAGCCAATTCCGGGACCAGAACCTTCTCCAGAACCAGCTCCGGAGCCCCATCCTCGTCCTAAGCCGGGCGTTAAGGCTGTTGTTCCGCAGGTTCCGACTTATCTCCTTTTGCCTAATGCTTTACGTCATATTGGTTTGATGAATGTTAACAATCAAAATAAGCGGTTAGAAGCTTTGCGAATTACTTCTGGGGGCTTATTAGAAAGTCGTGAAAACCCTCTCTTTTTTGTGAGCGGTTATGGCGGCAATCATCGTTATACTTCAAATCTTTCCGCGCTTGAATATGGTTATGGCGGCGAGTTTAATTATAATGCCATAGAGGCAGGCGTTTTGCTGAAAGCAATCGAAAATATGTATGGTTCCACTTCTTTTGGAATTATCGGGGCTTACGAGAGATTTTCTTTGCAACCTTTGAATGTTGAGCAGAGTCAAAAAAGTACATTTGATAAATGGTCAGTTACGGCATATGGTGGTATGCAGCATGATGCAGGTTTTTACGTTGATGGTCTTGTGTCTTACGGCTTGTTTAAAGGTGATGTTCTAACAACTGCACGGGGCAAGACGGCAACATTAAAGGGTTTCCCTTTAAGTGCTTCATTAACTGCTGGTAAAACGTTTATGGTGGGGGAGGACGGTTTTGTTTTTGATCCGCAAGTTCAGGTTGTTTATCAATATCTTCAATTTAATAAGGTGCGTGATGTGGACGGCTTTGATATTGATTTAGGAAAACTTCATCAGTGGGTAGGGCGTGTTGGAGGACGTTTAACAAAGAGGCTGGTTGCTACTGATGAGGCTCAGGTTGTTTCTTTCTATGGCAAGCTTCATCTTGCTCATGGTTTTGAAGGAAAACAATTTGTGCATTTTAAAGATGCTTTTCAGCTAGGTGCTTTTGGTTCTTCGTTAGAAACAGGATTAGGTTTTAATGCCCAATTATCTCAAAATTTTGCGCTTTACGGCGATTTGGTTTATCAGCACAAACTAACGAAAGCTGGTTTTTCTGGAACGAGTTTTTCAGGTGGATTGCGTTATCATTTCTAGTGTTGTTCCTGTTTTTGATTAATCTTTCAAAAAGCTACAAGTTATACTTGTGGCTTTTTCTCATTATCTATTCATTTTGTGTTATAGCATTTTTACGAGAGTGTGACTTTGCATATCTTTAATATGCTTTTAGGTTGGACTTCTTTTGTTCTTCTTGAGAAATTTAATGAGTTTGTATGTTATTGTTGTAAAATGCGTATCTCAGAGTGATAATTATATTATTTATAATATTTTGATTTATAAAGATATTTTTTAATTTAGGGTGCTGAAATATTTTCAAGGATTTTATGATGAATCCATAAAAAGCATTCCTTTGTCTATTATATGTAAAATTGGCAGGTGGATAATCATTTAAGAAAGGAGTCAATATAATTTGGGGAATTATATTAAGAGGAGAGGATTTACAATATTAGAAATTAGCAAAGACAAAGATGCTACTCAGGCACAATGAGGGCTGTATCCGATGAACTTGATATTATATCCGCTGTCGTTGTGAAATGGGGATGGAAAAAATGAGAGATATCTGAGAAAATTGGTGAATGAGAAACATAATGACGTATTGTTTTTTGAAAGTGTGTTTTCTTTAAATGCATAAATAAAAAGATGAAGTCATGTGTCATCTTCACTTTTTAAAATATGGCTCTGAATGTTTTTGAATATTGTAAAGTTGAATTAAAAGGAAAAGGTAAAATCGGAACTGATTTTTACACGTTCCTACTTTTTATTAGACTGTCTTACCATGAAGATTGCCTAAAAGGCATATGTGAACTCTTGTTTCTCAATTTTGGCATATGTTTTGTCTGCTTACAGAGTGTACACTGTTTCAATATAATATTATCGTAAGGATGTTGATTATATCCGTTCTGGCGGTGATTAGACGGCAGTTAAAGTAGGTGTTCTTAATGCATGTCAACTGACTAAGGGTGTTTTTGACTAACAACGTTAAAGGTGATTTTTCTGTCGTTCTTCAGTTATATTTTTGCAAATTCTTTGTAAAAGCGACAGATTTAGATTGTATTTTCGAGTAATTTTTTTATTCCATATTTACATAAAACACAAAAAATATTAATAAACTCACGATATTAAAACCTAAACGTATTAAATATTTTTCTTTTGGTTAAGTTTTTTGATACGTTATGTATAGATCTTAGTAAGAAGAGGGGGGTTATGGTGGAATTATGGTCAATCTATTTAAAAATCGCTTCTCCTTATGTACTTTTACAACGGCACTTCTTTTTTTGACACACAATGTTGGTGTTTTTGCACGCAATGCTGAATCTCAGGTTATCTCTGGAAGAAAGCAGTCTTCATGTGATCAGAATGCAGCATTTTATCAGTGTTCTGATGGTGGAGCGCACGAAATTAATAATAAAGTTTATTCGTTAATGGATAAAAATGTTAATGGTGTTCATGGAGCCATGGAGGCGTCTAAGGAAGGTACAATTATTCGTGGCAAGAATATAACTGTTAAGGGTATTTTGGATGAAAAGAATAACTCGGAAAACAATTTTTGGAAATATGGAGTAAAGGTATCAGAAGAAGCGGGCGTCTTTCTGAGCGATTCCACGTTGAGTGGGGTTTTAGTGGGGGTGGAAGCTCAAGGTGGATTCATCGTAATGTCTGGTGGATCAATTGATGCAATCAAAGTGGGGGCTTTTGCTGGAGGAAAATCTCAAAGTGGTGTTGATTTAACGAATACGCAAATTAGCCTAGGGAGAGTTGGGGTTAAAGCAGAAGAAAAAGGATATCTTATTTTAGAGGGTGTCTCTATTACCGGCAAGGGGAGTACCGGCAAGGATGATCAAGGGCTGGATGCAGGTCGTCAGGCAGCTTTTCATATATCTGAAGATGGTTATGTTCAGTTTATGAAAGGTTCTGTTGATGTTACTGATGCTCATGGGCTTTTATTGCAGGGAGATAAAGCTCCTCAGATTAATATTGGAGATTCCAATATTACAGTGAAAGGTAATGCATTTTATGGTATACACTTTGAAGGTGTGGCAGCATCAGAAGGTTCGTCAGAGGGAAAATCATTGCGCGTTGATTTGAAAAAGACGCGTTTTGTCGTTCCAGATAGTATAGCTGTTTATAGCAGTAAATCTGGAAAATCTAAAATATTTTTAAAGGAAACAAAGCTTTTTGGGGATTTGTTGCTGAAGGCTGATCGTAACTCTTCTATAGAGGTTGTTGCTGATGCTTCTGCACTTGTCGGTCAAACTCAGGTTGATAACAGTTCTAAAGTCGACCTTATCTTGGGAAATAATTCACAGTGGGCTTTATTGCAACCAAGACAGAAAAAATTACAAGATCCTAATTATAGAGGTGTTTCGTTTATTTCATCGGTACACCTTTCTAATAGTTCCATTACTTTTGAAAAACCAAAGTCCAGTACTGATCATGCATATCAAACGCTTTATATTGGAAAAGGAACAGGTATTGTTTATCAGGCTTTTGGTGATGCTTGGATTCATTTGAATGCACGTTTAAATCCTAGTGATACAAGTGATCATCAAGTAACGGATCGGCTTCTCATTCATGGTGACGTTAAGGGAAGAACTATAGTCCATATACAAGGGGTTGCGGGAGGTTTAGAAGAAAAAAATAAAAAAGCGCATAGTGTTTCAATTATTCAAGTTTATGGAGATGCATCGTATGACTCTTTTCAACTGAATGGGCAGTATGTTGCATTAAATGGCGCGCCTTATAAATATGTTCTTCGTTCTTATGGACCCAAAGCTACTGGAGGGGAGGAGCATGTTAAACAGAGATTTGCTTTGAATGGAGGAGCATTTTGGAATTTTCGTTTAGAAAATGAATATGTTCAGACACCTGCTGTTTCTAAAAGCACTCCTATGGTTTCTAAACGTACACCTCCTGCACGTGCTTCTTTTGAGGATATTGTTCCAGCATCTTCTGAGGAGGTTGTTCCAGCGCCTTCTGAGGAGGTTGTTCCAGCGCCTTCTGAGGAGGTTGTTCCAGCGCCTTCTGAGGAGGTTGTTCCAGTGTCTTTTGCAGATAGTCTTTCTAAAATTGAAAATGTTTCTCCGTCTCGACGAGGTGTAAGATCTGTTGTTCCTCAGGTACCAACTTATCTGCTTTTGCCGAATAGTTTGTTCCACGCTGGTTTGATAGATATTAGCAATCAAAACAAGCAGCTGGAGACAGTACGGACTAATCCTAGTGGAATGTTGGAAATTCGTGAAAATCCTGCTTCATTTTTGCGTGGCTATGGTGGGAGTTATCGTTATGTTTCAGATTTATCTGCGCTTGAATATGGTTATGGGGGGGATCTAGGGTACTATGCGCTAGAGACAGGTGTTTTGCTACAAAAAATTGAAAATGTTGACAGTGCTATATCCTTTGGGGTTATGGGGGCTTATGGAAAGCTTTCTCTACAACCTCGAGATGTTGCACAAAGCCAAAAAAGTACATTTGATAAATGGACTGCTACAGTATATGGCAGTATGCAGCATGATGCAGGATTCTATGTTGATGGTCTTTTATCCTATGGTCTGCTTAAGGGAGATGTTCTGACAACTGCTCGGGGTAAGACTGCAACATTGAAGGGTAACCCTTTAAGTGTTTCCTTAATGGGTGGTCAGAAAATTGCCACAGGATATGAAGGTGTTGTTTTTGATCCACAGGTTCAGGTTGTTTATCAACATCTTCAATTTAATGCGGCTCGTGATATTGATAATTTTAATATTGAGATGGGTAAACTGGATCAATTGATGGTGCGTATGGGTGGTCGTTTGATGAAGACCCTGACTGCGTCTGAAAAAGATCGTGATGTTTCTTTCTATGGCAAGATTCATTTTGCCCATGATTTTGGCAAAGAAAGAGCTGTGCGCTTTAAAGATTCTTTCCAGTTAGGGGCTTTTGGTTCTTCTCTAGAGGCTGGATTAGGTCTTAATGCTCGCTTGTCTCAAAAAGTTGCGTTTCATGGTGATTGGGTTTATCAGCATAAATTGAGCAAAGGTGGTTTTTCTGGGATCAGTTTTTCTGGTGGATTGCGCTATCGTTTTTAGGATGATCATCTTGAGGTAAGTTGTTTAAAAAACCACAAGCATAGCTTGTGGTTTTTTATTATTTGTTTGCAACTTTTTAAGTAAGTTTTTTAAAAAAATGTTTTTTTTGCATGAGCAAGTTTTTTTCTTTTTAGAAACGAGATAAGGCTTTCTGGTTTGCAGTTTTTGCTTCTTATGCTGTTTTTCTTCCTTTAGTGTATTTTTATTAAATTCTCTTGAAATCACCGCTTTAGGGTGGAATTTTTATTTCTATCTATATTTTTACGCGTTTTTATAAATAATACAATTTTAAATTGTGATATTTTGGGATTCTGGCTTTACATAAAATATAAGGTGGATATATAAAATACAAAACGTATTTTAAATTATCACGCGTAACCAAAGTTATTAAACAGAACGCGTGTTTTTTGTTTTTAGAGAAGGGGAAGAAAGTTTGTAGAAAATTATGTTTAAAAATCATCTCTCTTTATGTCATTTTACAACGGTTATTTTTTTCTTTGTATACAATACTGATGCAGGTGAGATTTCTTCTGAGAAGAAGCAATATTCATGTAACGAAAGCGCCTCATTTTATCGCTGTAATGATGGTAAAACGCATGAAATTGCCAAGAAAACTTATCAACTTACGGGTGAAAGTTCTGATGCTGCCATAGAGGCATCAGGGAAAAATACAGTCATTGAGGGAGAGGCTATAATCATTAACGGTGTTTCGAATGCAAATGGCCATTCAGAAACAAACGCTTGGACAACAGCTGTAAAGTCCTCAAATGGGGGAGGCATTGCTCTATTTGATTCCATGTTAAATGATGTGTCGATAGGGGCCGATATTAATGATGAGGGAGCTTTTGAGATGCAGAATGGGGTGATTAAAGCAACCAGAATGGGGATCAGTGTTGGGGGTAAAGGGTCGTTTGTTTCTTTGACCAAGACAGAGATTAAGACATCTTCTGATGCGATAGGTCTTTTGAGTCATAATGGTGCAAAAATTTATATGAAAGGAGGAAAAATTGATTTTGCTGATGATATTGGTGTTCAAACAGGAGGCGATGGAGAAATTAATTTAGAGGGCGTTTCTATTACTGGGAGGGGGAAACAGGGAACAAATACAGATAATCATCGTGAAGGTTCTGCTTTTAGTATGCTTCAGGGGAAAGGCTCTCTTAATTTCCAGAAGGGAAACGTTAATGTCGACAATGTTCATGGCATTGTAGTGCAGGGGAATAACCATAATGCTGCTCATATAAAATATTCCAATGTTTTTGTGAGAGGGAATGGATTTAATGGCATGCACTTTTTTTGGGAAGCTGTCTTAAATGATAAAAAAACAATTATACCTGGAAAAGGGACTGTCCATTTGACAAAGACAACTTTTATGGCTCCAGAAAGTACGGCTATTTATAGCCGCGAATTCGAAAGTTCTGTTAAACTCTTACAAAATTCAAAAATTTCTGGAGATTCACTCCTGAAAGCTGTTGAGCGTTCTAATGTAAAGATTGAGGCTGATGCTTCTACCCTTGTAGGAGGCGCACATGTTGATGAAAGTTCTACAGCTAAGATAGATTTAAAAAATGGTTCAAAGTGGATTTTATCGCGACCAAAATATGACAAATTGCAAAATTCTGATGCTTCTGGTTCTAATTTAGGGGACTATTCCTTCATTTCATCGGTCAATCTTACGGATAGTTCTCTTGTTTTTGAAGAATTAAAATCTAAAACAACAGATGGTTATCAGACACTTCTCATCGGAAAAGGATCTGGGACTGTCTATAAAGCGCATGGTGATGTGAATCTTTATCTTAATGCATATTTGGATCAAGGGGGAGAGCTTGAAAAGCAAAAAACTGACCGGCTTTTAATCAATGGTGATCTTGAAGGAAAAACGACAGTCCATGTGTATAGTGTTCCTGGAAGCTCAGGGGCATTGACGGGAGAGGGCGGTAATAATCAGGGGATTTCCATTATTCAGGTTTATGGAAAAGCCATGGAAGATTCTTTTCAGTTAAATGGGGGGTATGTCACACTTGAAGCCTCTCCCTATCTGTATCATCTTAAGAGTTATGGTCCAAGCTCTTCTTTAGGGGCGGCAGATTCCAATCAAAGAGTGCTTAAAAATTCTGGAACATTTTGGGATTTCCGCCTTGAAAGTAAATTTGTTGATTCCACTAAAGTTTTTCCTGTTCTTGATTTGGTTGTCCCCCCTTCTTCTGATGATATTCCTTCTTTTCCTAAAATTCATCCTAATATTACTGGAGGTGAGGATGGTTCTATTGATTCTAACTCTCAGCAAAAACCTCAGGAGCCAAGTCTTTCTTCTCCTGTAGATTCTCCTGGTAGGGATTCCCATCTTGCGACCACACCTAATGTATCTGATGTTTTTGTGCTTGAGATCCCCAATCCTCTTTCCTCTCTTGCACCTGTTGTTCCCGCTATTGCTGAATCTAATCCAGTTGCTCCACCTGCATCTGGTTCACTTGTTCCGCCATCTGTTTCACCCACCCCTTCTGTTGTTGCCCCAGTTGCATCTGGTTCACCTGTTCCGCCGCATGTTTCACCCACTCCTTCTGTTGTTGCCCCAGTTGCGTCTGGTTCACCTGTTTCGCCGTCTGTTTCACCCACTCCTTCTGTTGTTTCCTCAGTTGCATCTATTTCACCTGTTCCGTCATCTGTTTCACCCACTCCTTCTGTTGTTTCCCCAGTTGCATCTGGTTCACCTGTTCTGTCATCTGTTTCACCCACTCCTTTTGTTGTTACTCCACCTGCGTCTGGTTCTTCTGTTTCGGCATCTGTTTTTGAGCTTTCTTCTCATTTTGAGCCAAATGTGAGAGTCGTTGTTCCACAGGTTTTGACTTATATTCTTGTGCCAAATACCTTATTTTATGCTGGATTGATGGATATCAGTAATCAAAGCAAGCAGTTGCAAGCGCTGCGAACTGTTTCTGGTCGGTTGTTGAAAAATGATGAAAATCCCGCTTTGTTTTTGCGCGGTTACGGTGGACATCATCATTATACTTCAAATTTGTCTGCATTTAAATATGGTGATTATGGCGGTGAGCTTGATTATAATGCACTAGAGGCAGGTATTTTACTCAAGAAAATCGAAAGTGCATACAGTACGACATCTTTTGGGATTATGGGAAATTATGGCAAACTTTCGTTGCAGCCTCGAAAGGTTAAACAAAGTCAAGAAAGTATATTTGATAAATGGACAATCACAGCATATGGAAGCATGCAGCATGATACGGGTCTCTATATGGATGGTCTCTTCTCTTATGGTTTGTTTAATGGAAATGTTCTCACACTTGAGCGAGGTAAAACGGCTGCATTGAGAGGGAAGCCCCTAAGTGTTTCTTTAACTGCTGGTAAAACGTTTATGATAGGCAGCCGATATTTTATTTTTGAACCACAGGTTCAGTTTGTTTATCAAAATCTCCAGTTTCAGAAGACTCGTGATATTAATAATTTTAATATTGATATGCGAAGCCCAGATCATTGGGGGATGCGTATTGGTGGGTATTTAACGAAGACACTTACATTTACTAAAGATAAAGATGCACATGTTCTTTCATTCTATGGTAAGCTTCATTTCATTCGTAGTTTTGATGATAAACAATTTGTATATTTTAAAGATGCCTTCCAGCTTGGTTCCTTTGGGACTTCTTTAGAAGCTGGATTTGGTGTTTTTTCGCAATTATCTCCCAAAATTATTTTTCATAGCGATCTGATTTATCAGCATAAATTTACGAGTGACGGCTTTTCCGGAACGCATTTTTCTGGTGGATTAAGGTATCATTTTTAATTGTATTTTTCTTTAATACATCCTTTGTGAAAGACATAAGCACAAAACATGGTTTTGTTGTGTCATTTTTCTGATTTTTGACTTTACATATAATACAAAACAAATTATATGTAACGGCACATAATAAGAATAATACGTAGATGAACCAGGTGTGTCTTTTCAGTTTTTTATGAAGATAAAATAAAGGAAGTTTAGACTAAATTATGATTAAAGTACTAAAACGCTATGTGTGTGTGTTCTCTTACGACCTCTATTTCTTTCTTCGTGCACAATATAGATGTGAGTGTAGAAGATTATAACCCCTCGTGTAATTCTCTTTTTAAGTCGTATGCGTGTGATACAGTTGATGCTTCTCGTACTTTTGGAAGTCGTAATAAGTTATATATGAGTGGATTGGATAGGAGGGCTACAGGTGTTATTTTTACAATACGAACTCATAACATAGTTATTAAGCCGCAAAAAAGTAAAGGGGAAAAAGGCTTTCAGGAACTGATGGAATTTTAGAATTAAAGAGATCTGAGAAGATTACATCAGCAGTGGTTGTGTCAAAAGATAATAAAGCTTCTTTTAAAAAGAGTTCTATTACAGGAAATGGCGAAAAGAAAAGTGGTAGAAATGCTACGTTATCTCAATCTGTGTTTGGTGTGAAGCAGGGTGGTTCTTTCCTTTGATGAAGGTAAGATTCAGGTTTCTAATGTTCATGGTATAGAGGCAAGTGTCTTGCTCAATGCGATTGAGGATACACATCACACTTTGAGCTTTGGAATAAGGGAGAATATGGAAAAAAATTCTCTACAACCTCAAGATGTTAAAGAAAGCAAAAAAGTACATTTGATAAATAGTCTATTACAGTATATGGCAGCATGCAGCATGATACAGGCTTTTATATAGATGTCCTTTTTTCCTATGGTTTATTTAAAGGGGATGTTCTGACGCAAGCGAGAGGCAAGACAGCAACATTGAAGGAAACGCCTTTGAGTGCTTCATTGATTGCGGGCAAGTCATTTATGACAGGGCATAAAGGGGTTATTTTTGATCCGCAGGTTTAGGTTATTTATCAAAATGTGCGGTTTGATAAGGCGTCTGATATTGATGGTTTTGATATTGAGATGGGAAAACTTGATTTGTGGGTGATGCGTGTTGGTGGTCTTTAAGAAAGATGCTTGCTGCTTTTGAAGAGGCTCTTGTTGTTTCTTTCAATTGCGAGCTTTAGCTTGCCATTAGTTTTAGAGGAAAACAACGTGTGCGGTTTGGAGATGAATTCCAATAAGGGCTTTTGGCTCTTCTCTAGAAACTGGAATGAGATTGAAGGCTCAGTTGTCTTCAAACTTTGCTTTGCATGGAGATGTAACTTATCAGCATTGCCTTAGAAAAGGTGGTTTTTCAGGGATTATTTTTTCAGGCGGTTTATACTATCGTTTTTAGGTGCCTATGAAATATAGAGTAATTTTTACATAAGTTATAGAGTGTTTTATGAAGTATAAAGTGATTATTTAAGTTTTATAATTGCTATTGTTAGTGTGTTTAACTTAATGTTATGGGGAATATTTTTTTATTTTTAACTAACAGGGGGAGAAGGAAAAATTGGGAATAGAATTATGGTTAATGTATTAAGGGGTTATAGATTTTTATTTATTACAACGGCTATTGTTTCTTTTTTGCCAATCGTGAGTGTGAATGCAGATTTTAATAATTTTGAAACTCTCTGTGATCCAAACGCTCAGTTTTATAAATGCAATGATGGTAAAAAACATACAATTGAAAATAAAACTTATCATTTAAAAAATTTTTCGAGAGTTCCTTCTGATTCTGCTCCTATTGCTGCTTTATATATAGAAGAACAAGGTACAGTTGTTGATGCATCTCAGATAACTGTTACGGGCGATAATTCGCGTCAAGGAACTGTATATGGTGCATATCTAAAACGTAATGCGCGTCTTAATTTAAAAAATGCAAATTTTAAGGATGTACTTGCGCTTCATGCGCAAAATTCAGTTATTAGCATGACAGATGGGGCGATTACAGGGACTTCTCGCGTTATGTATGCATTTGGAATAGGAACGGATATTGCTTTAGTGCGTGTAAATATTGAGCTTAAACCAAATGAATTCAATAGTACACAAGAATTAAATAGTACCCAAGAAATGGGGCTGGTTAGTAGTTTTAGTTCAAAGATTAGGATGTCAGGCAGTACCGTAACTTTTAATGAGATTGGTGGGTTTTCAGCACAGTTTGGGGGACAATATACTTTTGATAATACTGTCATTAAGGGAAGAGGGAAACAAGAGACTGTTATAGTAGATGAGAAAAATGTTGATAAATTACTGGGAGCTTTTGAGGTATCTCAAGGTAGTGATGTTCAATTGAGTGGTGGTTCTGTAGAACTTACAGGCATGCATGGCTTTTTGATTAAAAATCTTACAGGTTATACAGATGATAATGGTAAATTAATTAATAAATTTAATCATTTGTATGAGTTTCAAAAGACAAATATTAAGGTTAAAAAGACAAAAATTTCTGTTCAGGGGAAAGGAGCATATGGTCTGTATTTTTATGGGTTAAGTCCAGATGTATGGGTTGATTTGGTAAGGTATAATATGTCGTCTTCAGCGCTTTCGAGCGCGCGAGGAATTACTATAGGAACAGCATCTGTTCATTTGTCAGAGACAAATTTTGCGGTTCCGGATGGTATTGCCATTTATAGTGCCGGATATAGTGCTGGAGATCGTGTTTATGGAGCTCGAGCTAAGGTTAGGTTAGAAAAGACAAAAATCTCCAGCGATTTGTTTTTAAAAGCTGAAAATAATTCTTATCTTCTCGTTGAAGCAAATTCCTCTACACTTACAGGAGGTTCTCGTACCAAGGATGCCTCTGATATTTATTTACATTTAAAGAATGGTTCTCAATGGTATCTTACCAAAAGCAAATATCAAAATCCGCAGGAACCAGATGCTACGGTTTCATCGCTTTCAGGTGTGGATCTTGAGGATAGTACAATTGTTTTTGATCACTATCAATCTACTGGTTATCAAACGCTGTACATTGGAAAAAAAAGTGGTGTAAACAAGTTAGATGAGGAGGAGTACATATATGGTGCAGATGGTAATGTTCAGATTAAGATGAGCACGTTTCTCAATAATGATGGTTCATTTGATTCTGAACAAACGGATCGTATTTTGATCTATGGGAATGTCTTGGGAACCACGCTTATTGGGATAGAAGAACTTTTAAAAACTTCAGATAAAGAAGCAGGCAATAAAAGGAGTCAAAGTATTTCACTTATTCAAGTTGCTGGGACGGCAGAGGAAAGTTCTTTTAAGTTAAACAATAGTTATACTACGGTTAATGGATTTCCTTATCAGTATAAACTTCGTGGCTATGGTCCAAGCTCTTCTTCTGGAAATGCAGACCCAAAGAATAGATTGGTTGCTGGAGAAGGGGATTTTTGGGATTTTCGTCTCGAAAGTGTTTACATTGGTCCTGAATTAGATTCTTCTGAAACTGCTTCTAAGCCAACGTCTACAGTTTTACCTCCTCAATCTGAAGAAGAGACGGTTCCTTCTAAACGACCAACAGAGACTATTTCACCTGAACAACCCCCTTCTGTTGAGCCTCCACTTATACCATCTACACCTTCTTTGCCTGAAGGTTCTAAACCGTCTGAAACATTAATCCCTACGGATTCGACGCTTACTCCTTCTGCATCAGCTCCGCCTGAGCTTCCTTCTGTACCAACAGTTCCAGAGGCTCCTTCTGCTGTGCAACCTATGCCTGTACCGTTTGTTCCAGTTGAAGATTCTACTAATGATGTTCTGCCATCTGAGCCCTCTGCTCCGGAGGACACTTCATCTCTGGATACTGTTTCTCCTCCTTCTGTCCCTGTCGAACCAAAGCCTTCTGAGTCCTCTGATCCTTTAGATCCTTCATCTAATCTCTCTATACCGCTTGATGTTCAGTCTAATCTCCAAATTAGAGCGGTTGTTCCACAGGTTCCAACTTATCTTCTTTTGCCAAATGCCTTATTTCATGCTGGTTTAGTGGATATGACCACGCAAAATAAGTCGTTTGAGACAATACGGAATGCTTTTCATTCCTCTTGGAAAGATGATAAAAAGACAGCCTTTTTTCTGCGTGCTTATGGGGGGAGCCATCATTATGCTTCCAATTTATCTGCTTTTGAATATGGCTATGGTGCTGAGCTCGATTATAATGCATTTCAAGCAGGTGTTTTGTTAAACGAGATTGAGAGTTTATATGGTCGTACATTCTTTGGAGTTTTGGGAAACTATGGAAACCTTTCTCTACACCCTCAGGATGTTGAACAAAGCAAAAAAAGCGCATTTAATAAATGGTCTGTTGGGGCTTATGGAAATTTGCAGCATGATACCGGTTTTTATATAGATGGGGTGGTATCGTATGGTCTTTTTAAGGGTGATGTTTTGACCCTTGCACGGGGTAAGGTTGTGGCGTTAAAGGGTAAACAGTTTAGCGGTTCTTTAACGAGTGGTAGAACGTTTGCAACAGGGTATAAAGGTGTTGTTTTTGATCCGCAGATTCAGGTTGTTTATCAGCATCTTCAGTTTAATCAGGCGCGTGATATTGATAACCTTGAGGTGGATTTAGGAAAATTTCATCAATGGGTGGGGCGTGTTGGTGGGCGTTTAAGCAAGACGCTTAATGCTTCTGAAGAGGGACGTGAAGTTTCTTTTTATAGTAAGCTTTCTTATTTGCATAGTTTTGAAGATAAGCAATTCGTTTCTTTTAAAAACGATTTTCAGTTAGGTTCCTTTGGTTCTTCTTTGGAAGCAGGGGTTGGGTTTAATGCCCGTCTCTCATCAAAACTTTCTCTTCGTGGAGATGTCACTTATCAGCATAGATTTAAGAAAATTGGTTTTTCTGGAACGAGTTTCTCTGCTGGATTGCGCCACCTTTTTTAGCGATACATAAACTATATAGTAACTTATATATAAGTATATATTGTTATATTAAGTATTAAATTAAATATTTCATTTTATATTTATTGTATTTTGAGAAATTTATTATCTTAAATATAGATATTATTCTTCAATGAATAGAAGTAGGGGAATAGGAGGTGGCAAGAGTTATGATTTATGTATTTCATAAATATGTATTTTTATGCAACGTTACAACAGCTATTCTTTATTTTTTGCAGGTTACGTATGTTAATGCTGCAGGATCTTCAAGTGATGCAGGAGGGGCATTTTATAAATGCGATGATAGAAAAACACACTTTCTTGCAGATAAAGTCTATTACTTAAAAAGTTCTCAAGAGACGTCTGCTCATATTGCACCTATTGCAGCTATATATGTAGAAAAAGCAGGCACTATTGTTAATGCCTCTCAGATAACAGTTTTTGGCGATGATCCAGATAAAATATCTGCGTATGGGGCGTATGTAAGAAATGGTGGAAAAATTAATCTAATAGCTTCAGATTTTAAGAATATACCTGCTCTTCGTGCTCAAAATGCCGTTATTAGTATGACAGTAGGGGAAATTAAGGGGACTTCACATGCTATTTATGCATGGGGGAGAGGAACGGATATTGCTTTAGTGAGTGTGAATATCAATATTGAGCCAGATAATTTGAATGTAAAAGGGATCGGTATTATGAGTGGTTTTGATGCAATGGTTAAAATGACAGACGGTACCGTTAATTTTAACCAGATTGGCTCATTTTCAACTCGATTTGGGGGGCACTATCTTCTTGATACTATGGGGATTACGGGGCAAGGAAGGAGGGAGGAAACTTTAACAGATGGTGATGGAGCTATGGGGGTATTGCCAGAAGCTTTTGAGGTTTTTCAAGGTGGTGACGTTCATTTGAAAAACAATTTTATTCAGCTGAACCATATGCATGCATTCTTGATGAAAAACTTTTCAGGTTATGTAAATGATAATGGTAAGTTAATTCAAAAATATATTTCACCAGATGGATTTAAGAATACAAATATTAAGATAGAAAAAAACAATATTTCTGTTCAGGGTGAGGGAGTATATGGACTGTGCTTTAATGTTTTAGCTCCAGAAGAATTTGCTAAAATGTTGAGGCAACGAGATGATGAAAAAATTTTAGAAACCAAAAAAGTTATCACGGGGAGGGCATTTGTTTATTTATCAGAGACAAATATGACAGTTCCAGACGGGATTGCGATTTATGCGAAGGGGAATAAAGACTATGAAGTAAAAGGCACTCTTGAATTATCGGATGAAACAAAAATCTCTGGTGATTTGTTGCTAAAAGCTGAAAATAATGCTTCTCTATTGGTGAAAGCAAACGCTTCCTCTCTTACAGGAGGTACGCGTGTTGAGGGTAGATCGGTTATTGATTTAGAATTAATTCGTTATTCAAAATGGTATCTTACTAAAAGTAAATACAACGGTTTACAGGAATCTGTTTCATCGCTTTCTTCTCTAAGTCTTTCCAATAGCACATTGATCTTTGATGAAGATAGTGGTTATCAAACGCTACGCATTGGAAAAAAAGCAGATATAGGTGCAGGAGATAAAATTCTCGCATCAAAAGATAAAAAAGTCTACAGTGCTGAGGGAAACGCTCAGATTAGGTTGAATGCATTTTTGAATGATGAGGGTTTGTTTAATCCCCAAAAGACGGATCGCATATTGATCTATGGGGATGTTTCTGGAACGACATTCATTCATGTGCAAAATTTTCCAAAATATGCAAGTAAAGAAGTCTATGAGGGAAAAGATCAAAGCATTTCACTCATTCAAGTTGCTGGAACAGCGCAGGCAGGTTCTTTTCGACTCGCCAATGGTTATGATGATTATACTACGGTGAAAGGTTTTCCTTATCAATATCGTATTCGTGCTTATGGTCCAGGTTCGCCTTTTGGAGAAGCGAATGCTAAGCAAAGATTAGTGGAAGGTGAGGGGGATTTTTGGGATTTCCGACTCGAAGGGGTTTATATTTCTTCTAGAATAGGTTCTTATAATGGTCCATTTGGTAAACCTTCTTCGTTTTCATTATCTCATCCTGTTAATCCTCCATCTTCTCCCCCCAATTCACTTTCTACGTCGTTGATATCTGACTCTCCTTCTTCTACGTTCTCTGGTCCTGTTGATCCTCCCCCTCCCGATCCACTTTCTACGTCGTTTATGTCTGACCCTCCTTCTTTTACGTCCTCTGATCCTGTCGATCCTCCTCCTTCCGATCCACTTTCTACACCGTTGATATCTGACTCTCCTTCTTCTACGTCCTCTGGTCCTGTTGACCCTCCATCTCCCGATCCACTTTCTACGTCGTTGATATCTGACTCTCCTTCTTCTACGTTCTCTGCTCCTGTTGACCCTCCACCTCTCGATCCACTTTCTACGTCGTTTATGTCTGACCCTCCTTCTTCTACGTCCTCTGATCCTGTGGATCCTCCACGCCCCAATCCACTTTCTATGTCGTTGCCATCTGAGCCCTCTGCTCCGGAGGACACTTCATCTCCGGATTCTGTTCCTTCTCCTTCTGCCCCTGTTGAACCAAAGCCTTCTGAGTCCTCTGAGGCTTTGGAACCTTCATCTAATCTTCCTATGTCGCTTGATGTTCCGCCTGAGCTAGGTATTAGAGCTGTTGTTCCTCAATTGCCAACTTATCTCCTTTTACCAAATACTTTGTTCTATGTTGGTTTGATGGATACGACCACGCAAAATAAGTCGTTTGAGACAATACGGAATGCTTTTCATTCTTCTTGGAAAGAGGATGAAAACACAGCCTTTTTTCTGCGTGCTTATGGGGGGAGCCACCATTATGCTTCCAATTTATCTGCTTTTGAATATGGTTATGGCGCTGAGCTCGATTATAATGCACTTGAAGCAGGTGTTTTATTGAACGAGATTGAGAATTTATATACTCGTATATTCTTTGGTGCTTTGGGGAATTATGGAAACCTTTCTCTACACCCTGAGAATGTTGAACAAAGCAAAAAAAGCGCATTTAATAAATGGTCTGTTGGGGCTTATGGAAGTTTGCAGCATGATACCGGTTTTTATATGGATGGGGTGTTATCGTATGGCCTTTTTAAGGGTGATGTTTTGACCCTTGCACGAGGCAAAGTTGTTGCATTAAAGGGTAAACAGTTTAGCGGTTCTTTAACGAGTGGTAGAACGTTTGCAACAGGGTATAAAGGTGTTGTTTTTGATCCGCAGATTCAGGTTGTTTATCAGCATCTTCAGTTTAATCAGGCGCGTGATATTGATAACCTTGATGTTGATTTGGGCAAATTTCATCAATGGGTGGGGCGTGTTGGTGGGCGTTTAAGCAAGACGTTTAATGTTGCTGAAGAGGGACGTGTCGTTTCATTTTATAGTAAGCTTTCTTATTTGCATAGTTTTGAAGATAAGCAATTTGTTTCTTTTAAAAAAGATTTTCAGTTAGGTTCCTTTGGTTCTTCTTTGGAAGCAGGAGTTGGGTTTAATGCCCGTCTCTCATCAAAACTTTCTCTTCATGGAGATGTCACTTATCAGCATAGATTTAAGAAAATTGGTTTTTCTGGAGCCAGTTTCTCTGCTGGATTGCGCCACCTTTTTTGAAGAGCTGCAATATGTATTTTTAGTTGAAAGGCAGAAGATTTTCGGCCTTTTAATGTATTGAAATTTATTTTGCTTCATCAATATGGTTATTTTTTTGATATAAAAGATTACAATAGATGCCTTCTTCTATGCGATGAGGAATTTTTCTAAAATTTTTGATATTAAGATATGAGGACAGATTTCATTGTGAATGTGAGAAGATTAAACGCTAAATGCTTTCGGTATAATCTTTCAAAAGAGACGATATTGATGATTGTTTTTGTCCGTTTCTTTATTAATTTTTATAGATCATAAGTTTAGTCTTTATGAGCTTTATGCATTGTTTTGAATTTTGTTTTAAACTTTATTGACGTTTATATCATTTAATACGCATATTATTTGTTCCCTTTTTTAGGATATTTACTTAAGAATTTTGGATAAATATTTATTTTTAGAACAAACAGAGGGAGTTTGAGGTCAAATTATAATAAAAGTAAAGTATGTTTTATCGTGTTGTTATGGTTGTTGTTTTGTAAATGATAGGTACCAGAGCAATTTCGATAAGATACAGGATATTATTTTTATTGCGGTCATGCGCGGATATCACCATTCTTTTTTCAGCATTCAATATTTGCGCAGATTTTAGCACTCGAGAATGTTCATAAGAAGCTAATTCACCTTTTTTCAAAAGTCCTTCTTTGCATGCCAGCTTCGTTTGTGATGGACAAGGGGTTAATTGATTAAATATAAACAGGTTTGAAATGAAAGAAATTTATAATATTCAGTTTTTATTCAATATGTAAAATGATGAATGAGCATTCTGAATTATTGCATGAAATTTTCCTAAATCAATATCACGCGCCTGATTAAACTGAAGATGCTGATAAACAACCTGAATCTGCGGATCAAAAACAACACCTTTATACCCTGTTGCAAACGTTCTACCACTCGTTAAAGAACTGCTAAACTGTTTACCCTTTAACGCCACAACCTTGCCCCGTGAAAGGGTCAAAACGTCACCCTTAAAAAGACCATACGATACCACCCCATCTATATAAAAACCGGTATCATGCTGCAAATTTCCATAGGCAGCAACAGACCATTTATTAAATGCGCTTTTTTTGCTTTGTTCAACATCCTGAGGGTGTAGAGAAAGATTTCCATAGTTCCCCAAAACTTCAAAGAATGTACGACCATATAAACTCTCAATCTCGTTTAACAAAACACCTGCTTGAAATGCATTATAATCGAGCTCAGCACCATAGCCATATTCAAAAGCAGATAAATTGGAAGCATAATGATGGCTCCCCCCATAAGCACGCAGAAAAAAGGCTGTCTTTTTATCATCTTTCCAAGAGGAATGAAAAGCATTCCGTATTGTCTCAAACGACTTATTTTGCGTGGTCATATCCACTAAACCAGCATGAAATAAGGCATTTGGCAAAAGAAGATAAGTTGGAACCTGTGGAACAACCGCTCTAATTTGGAGATTAGACTGAACATCAAGCGGTATAGAGAGATTAGACGAAGGATTAACAGGGGCAAAAGACCCAGAAGGCTTTGGTTTAACAAGGGCAGAAGGAGAAGGAACAGAATCCGGAGATGAAGGAGATACCGTAACAGAGGGCGGTAATAGAAGCTCCATGAAATGATTATTAGATGGAATTTTCTAGGCAAGAAACTGAAGTGTAGAAGGCTGCTCGTAGGAAACTTTGCCCTTTAGAAGGGGAAATCAAAAAATTTTTTATTTAGGAAAATAGTGTTGCATTCCCTTCTTCTGATCGTAGGAATAAATCGTTGTTTTAATGATGATATCAGCTATTTTTTGCCAAATTTTTAAGAAAAATGCTTTTGTGGAAGTATGTAGCCTATATAGATGTTTATAGGGAGATGGGGGGGCGGTCTTGAGGGTGATGTTTTTATTCTTGTATGGGGGTAGCAATGTTAAAAGGTCAAAAAACATGTTTAAGGTATTTTCTTGTCTAAAGGGGGGGAGGAAAGGAAGAGGGAAGATTTAATGATTACGAAGATTTTAGGAGATTTTGGGGGGGAGATTAGGGAGATAGGATTTCTGAGAGCTCTGGAGATGCACGGGGATAAGATTTCTGGAGGATTGTGTGGGCATTTTTTATCGGCGATAATTGCGCTTGTCGGTGTAATTTAATCCGCGATATTGATTATACCACATTCACCATTTTCGCTACCGAAGGAGAGGTTTTGCCCTGCTTGATCCCAGTTAAGTGCTGAGATAGCGCTTTTCCCACAACCTTTTAGAAGGACTTCTTTTCCATCATGAAAATGTGCCGCTAAAATCATTCCATCATTGAAGCCTATTGCTACAATTTCTTTGTTTGGGTGGCATGAAACGGTGCTAACAAGTGCATTTGCTCGTGTGCCTAGTTCTAGTGGTGTTTTTCCTATGGGGCCATCTTTTGTATGAAAGGGCCAAACAATTGCGGCAGAGGCACCTGATGTTGCTAGCCATTTTCCTTTTGCGCTCCAAGACCAGCTTTTGACTTTGCTTGGATAGCCACTCATGCGGAGGTGCTGATTATCAGTGAGACGCCAGCCATGCAAGGCGTTTTCTTGCATGGTGGAAATGACATAGCGGTTGTCTGGTGAAAAGGTGACACTACAATGAGCTCCTTTCCATACCAATGTGGTGGGAGATATTTGCGTTGATAACCAATGAAGAGTGACTCCATTGTAATGGGCAACGGCAAGTCGCAAACCTTTTGGGGCAAAAGCAAGGCCTTCTACACTGCGTTCATGTGTGAGCTCTTGTCGTTCTTTTCCAATATGCGCAAATGCGAGGCGTGAAGAGGAAAAAGCAAAAGCTTTTTGTGGACCAAAAGCAACGTTGTTTATCCATTTGCGTTCTTTTTGGCTTAACAATTCCGTGTGATCTGCTGCGGTTGTTTGACAGACTTTTCCATCTTCTCCACCGGTGATGATCGCGGTATTGTCATGGGAAAAATGGCTTGAAATTATTCCTTGGTGAACTTCAACGATTTGTGGGGTTGGATTAAAAAAAACAATGAAACCTTCTACGGAAACAAAGGCTGGTTTATTGCCTATAAAACCGCAGGAAAGGCAGTAACTTTTGAGATCATAATGGGTAATGTTTGGCATTATCACTCACTTATGCGCAATTTTCAAAACCAGTTTTTAATTTTTCAGCATCAAGAGAGCGTCCTATAAAGACAAGGCGGCTTTCTCGTTTTTCATCTTCACGCCATGGGCGTTGATGTTGTCCTTCAAGAAGCATATGTATCCCTTGAATGACGTAACGATCATCGTCTCCTTGAAAGGCGATAATGCCTTTAAGACGCAAGATATCAGGCCCTTGTTGCTGTGTAACCTGCTGGATCCAAGGGAAAAACTTTTCTGGTTGCAGAGCATCTGTTTTTAAACTTACAGAAGTGATGGTAATATCATGAATGGTGGATGCGTGATGATGGTCATGATGACAATCGGGACCGCACACATGGTTGGCATGTTGGTGTGCATGTTCGTGATCGAGAAAATGAGGTTCATGATCGAGAGTCCGTTGGAGATCAAAAAAACCACGATTAAGGAGTGTCTCAAGAGGGATATTGGTGCGCTGTGTTGTATAGAGTATAGCGCGAGGATTAATGGCCAGAATAAGGGATTCAGCATGGCTGCGTTCTTGTGGGGTGACAAGATCAATCTTATTTAAAAGAATAATATCCGCGAAAGCAATTTGGTCTTCAGCTTCACGACTTGTTTTTAATTGAGAGGGAAAATGCTTTGCATCAACGACTGCTATGACACTGTCGAGAGCTGTTTTTTCATGGATAGTATCATCCATGAAAAAGGTCTGTGCTACGGGAACGGGATCAGCAAGCCCTGTCGTTTCTATAATGATCGCATCAAATCGATGAGAACGTTGCATCAGACTTTCCAGAATGCGAATGAGATCACCACGCACGGTGCAGCAAACACAGCCATTATTCATTTCATAAATTTCTTCGTCTGATTCAATGATCAGGTCATTATCAATACCAATTTCACCAAATTCATTGACAATGACGGCATAACGTTTGCCATGATTTTCATTGAGAATGCGGTTGAGAAGGGTGGTTTTCCCAGCACCAAGATAGCCTGTGAGAACCGTAACGGGAAGTTTTTTGGGGTGTATCGTTTCCATGGAGAGACCTTTTATTGTTCTTTATTGCCATGTGTTTATGTTAAATCGATTGATATCATCAAGTAAATCACGAAGCTGAGACAGAACATGAGAAAAGATTGCTTCACCGGCTTGTGGTGTTGCTTTGCTTGCATTTCCTGCTGCACCTTGCGTGTTCAGATCTCGCATTGTCCAACCAAAGGCATGAGGACCATAAGCACGTAAATACCGATAATTGGCAATCATATCCGCTTGTTTATTATGAAAATTTTCTGCCTTTTCCATATGGACTTTTTCTGGTGCTAAATAGAGCATGAGAGAGGTTTCGATAAAGCCTCCATGGATATCAAGATGTTGTTGAGATGGCTCCATGAGACCTTGTGGTAAACCAAAACGGCTCCAGCTTGTTGCTACAGCGAGCATGGAAAGGCGCCTTCGTAATTCGGTGATAACAATGCTCATTAAAGGTGAATTTCCTCCGTGAGCATTGAGAAGAAGAAGACGGTTGATCCCTTTGTGATAACAGTTTTCACCAATCTTTATCCATCGCTTAATCGCATCAGAAAAGGTAAGGGTTTGTGTACCTGTAACATCCATATGTTCTATAGAATAGCCAATCTTTTCAACCGGTAAAAGTGCGATATGAAACTGCTCTTTTGTTTGTAAAGTGAGAGCTTTTGCAAAAGCTTCAGCTATAATCCAGTCGGTTTCGAAAGGAAGGTGCTCTCCGTGATATTCGTGTGCGCCCAAAGGTAAAAGAGCGAGAAAAGGCCTGTTAGATACCATAAATTATTGCCTAAAAGAGAAGTTAACATAGACAAAGTGATCGAAGGTGCTGTCACTATTTAATCTATCTATAAGAGAAACGCAAATAGGCGTCTTTTTACATCACATATGGATGCATAAAAATGAGAGCTTTGTTAAAAATAGAGAAGCTTTTATTGAGCAAAGCCAACGCAATTTTTCTGTAATATGAGGCAATATTTCTCAAGATAGTTATCTTTTGTAATTATTTCTGATGTATATTCTAATTTTTAATAAGTAAATATTCATACATATTAAATTCTTATACATCAAATAATGAAAAATATTTTCATTATTTATTGAAATATGTAATTTTTTAGTAAGTTTATCTATTCCTTTTATTTAAAGCATTTGATCAATTCTTTATTATTATTTATTTTGCACAAATTGCAGACAGTTATGTGAATATTGCCAAAAATTTCTTTCAAAGAGAATTATTTTTTACTAATACAGAGTAAATATAATTACTCAAAATATAAATAAGGCTGCGCTCTACAATATTGACGAAAAATATGGAATAACTTTTATGAAAATTAAGAAAGAAAGTTTTTTCAGTATTTTGGGGGATCATCTCATTTTTCATGACTCTCTTTTTATGTAATTTTAGGTAGTTTTTTGGTGCTCTAGTGTTGCTTATAATATTTTTGTAAATCTGATAGATTTATTTATTTTATGCGTTTGTTTTGTTAGGTTTGAAAGTCAATATTTTGAGTTTTTTATGCTGTATGAGATAAAGGAGCTAAATTACCTTTTTGAAGATGCTATGCACTATTTTCTTTATATATCAGTAAAAGTTGAGAATCATTTTATTAATGTCTTTTCTATTTGAAAATAGAGATCTTAATTTCTTTTTACATTTTATAACTGTTTTATAGAAAAATAGTACACTATTTAAAGTTGTTTTATTAGGATAGATTTGTTTTAGATCAAGTTTTTATTCGATACTAATTTTATTTTTCAATATTAATGATGAGTGATATAATAAAAATCCATTAAGTACTATTTCATTTTTATATTTATTGAAATAATAGACAATCATATATCATTATATTGGAAGTTTTAAATTTTATAGTTCTTTAAAATTAATTACATTTCAAATTATTTATAAAAGCTCTATTATATAATTTTTTAAATGAATTTGTTTCGTAATATTTCTTATAATAATAAATTTAACAAATTATTATTATTTTTAATTATAGCAATAAAAATAAAAAAATATTACTGTTGGTATCTTAAGTTATTATTGCGTAAAAGGAATAAATTATTTTTATCATTTATTGTTTTTTATATTTACATGTAATACATAATGTGTTATATTATAATAACAAAATTACATATAATATTTTATTATGTGCAATTATATAAATGATTAAATATAATTTTTGGTTTTTATATATGTGAATATTCTTTCATTTTTTCAGTGAAGAAAAGAGGAGCAAAGAAAGCTATGTTTAAAATATTTAAAAATCGTGTATGTTCATTTACTTTTACACTATTTATTCTCTTTTTTGTACAAACTATAGAGGGAAATGCAAGTTTTGTAAAAAATCAATTTCAAGAGAGAGTGGCAGTTACTATTTCTACACTAGAAAAAAATGTAGCTATTAAAGCTGTGGATAGAGCTGTTATTCAAGGCGTTGAGGAACAAGATGGCATTGCTTTGGGGAAAGTTGAAAAAGCTGCTGCTTTTTCAGGTGCAGCCTTTTGGGGGGGAATAGGTATTTTATCACTTCTTGCTTCTTTATGTGTTGGGGATGTATTAGGTGCTGTTGTATCTCTTTGGGGAATATTTAGTACACTTTAGTAGGAAGCTCATCGACAGAGTCGAGGATTTTTTTGTTCACTTCATTATTTTTAAAAAATAAATATTTTATTATTTATACTATACTAGATAATAAAATCACTACTCTTAATATTAAATGTAGCTTTTATTAACATTATTAAAGTTCAAGATCCTACATTTATGTTTTTTTTTACAAATTAGTGTAACCTGATTTTTTTACAGTTTATGGTTATTTTCTAGTAATAAGGATAGTATACTTACTATCTTTATCAGTCTTTTAATATTGTCTACCTTTTCTCATATGAAGATTATTCATCAAAGGTATATTTTATCCTTTTTAAATTTTTTTATCTTTCATAAGGGGATAAAATAAAGAATATCCCTATATCCATGGCTCTCATGCAATAAGAAAAATGAGAAATTATTATTTATCATTTTAAATTTGTTTATGTTAAATCCATCAGAAGTATTTTTTACGTATAACAAGTTGCGTTCGTGTATGGATAAAATTATTAAAAAAAAAGAGTAAAAATTCTTCTCATGAATCATCTCTAAGGTTCAAGGACTGTTGTAGTATTGGAAAATAAATGATGGTGCTGGTTTGTATCTTCATAGAGTAAAGATAGTGATACACAATGAATCTTATGCCATCTCATAGGGTGGTTTATACTGTCGCATTTACGGGACATATTGTGAGAGGGAAGTGGTGATGTGCATCGTTGGAAAATGCTTTTATTAAAACATAAACCTGTATTTGCGATAGAAGTGTATTCTGGGTTATTCTGTTGCCTAAGGGAAGGATACTGTTAAGTAAGGTAATTCAGGAGTATTTATAGCTTAGCGGAAGAAGGGCAATGAAGTAAAAGGTCTTGTTTAGCACGAAGACGTGCAATCCATTGATCTTCACGAATAGCAGTATTATGTACTGTAATGAGTTCGTTTTTTTTAATTGCAGCTGTTACTGTTGCTTTTTCTAAAAGGCCACAAGGAATGGCGTGGTGAGCGCGTGCTTCTGCGATGTTCATTATCCAAGCACGATAAGTATAAAGACCGATAAAGTCTAGCTGATCACCTGGATGTAAATCTTTTTTAGCAACAGCACAGACTTCTACTACGGGATGGCTAAGAGGGACCATATCTTTTTTGCCATAAAGCATAATACGTGCGCAGGTGAGGGGAACTTCCATTGCTGTTAAATGATAGGGGCGATGAAAGGTGAAGTAAGGTCCCTGGCCAATTTTTAAATCTTCCATACGTTCGCGTAAACGTGGGTGTGCTATTTCGGCAATGACAAAGACACCAGGTGAAACACCTTGACCTATTGAATAATCTACAACACCATATTGCTGTAAAATGCCCCCATCTTGCTTTGGAATAAGCACTTTGTTTAAATCTTGTAGCGCTGCTCGTGGTCCATGCATTCCTGGGCAATCGGGGAGAAGTCCGGTGGCATTGGCAATGGCTGCCATTTCAACCATCGTTTTGGAACCATCAATAAATTCAACCAACATGCGCACATTCATATTACGCCGGAATGCTTCTTCTTCGTAAGCGTCAGGTGTAGCATCAAAGCGCAGAGGATTATTTTTTCCTTTACCCGCTACAACAATCTTATGTCCAAGGGCTGAAACAAATTCTATGAGTTCCATACAAGAAGTAGGTTCATCGCCGGCACCAAGTGTATAAATGAGCCCTCGTTTTTCTGCTTCATGTTTGAGATAAGCGCCAATTGTAACATCTGCTTCAACATTCATCATGACAAGATGTTTGTTATTCTCAAGCGCTTTGATACCAATCTCTGCTCCTGCTTCGGGATAGCCTGTTGCATCAACGATAATATCAATTTGTTCATGGCGCAAAACAAGGTTAATATCATCTGTTGCTGCAATCAAACCCTTTTCAATGCTTTGGGTGAGAGCATAAGTATTTTCAACTTCACAGACATGTCCATCTTCGCCATAGGCTAGTGTAGCGGCATCAAAAATACGTGACGGTGTCCTCGTGGCTACAGCAGCGACTGTTATACCATCCATATGCGCAATACTTGATAATAAATCTGTGCCCATTTCACCACAACCAATCAGTCCAATACGGATGGGGGGATGGTTTTCTGCACGTTGTTTCAAATCATGTGCTAAACCTGTTAGGTTCACATTGCTTGCCATTCTTTTTTCCTATTTGAAAACTATTCTGCTAAAGAACTTTTCTCATTCATAAGGTGCATTTGTTTTTAAGACAATTAATCTTTTATTCTTGATGCTCTAATCAATGGATTTTATAAAAGCAAGAGGGGTGGTTTCTTTTATCAAATAAAATAGGAATAGCGTTATGCAGCAAAAAATAACAGTACAAGATGTCACCAGTTTTATTGGGAAAGAAGTGGGATTATCGGAGTGGCGTCTTGTTACACAGGATATGATTAATCAGTTTGCATGTGCTACAGATGATCATCAATGGATACACGTTGATGAGGAAAAGGCTAAAAAAACACCTTTTGGCGGCACGATTGCTCATGGTTTTTTAACATTATCGCTTTTGTCTAGGCTCGCTTATGAAGCTCTTCCAGAGTTAGAAGGGAGCACAATGGGGATTAATTATGGTTTCGATAAAGTACGCTTCATGAGTCCTGTGAAAACAGGGGTACGGATACGTGCGCGTTTTGTGTTAGACGACGCAGAAATTCGTCCTTCTGGTCGAGTGGTTTTCCATTATGGGGTTACGGTGGAAATTGAAAAGTTAAAAAAACCAGCTCTTACAGCTCAATGGCTTATTGTTGCTGTTGTGGAAGAAAAACCTTCCAATATCTAGATTATTTGAGTGCTTTATTTTATAAAATTTTTATACAATTCTATTAGAAGTTTCTTCAATGATGATATTGAGAATAATCTATAGGATGATAGATATGGTGGAGCTATCATAGCGTTGATAGCCATAGCGGGTTGCTATCTTTCCTAGATCGTTTTGAAGAGGAGTTTCCTAATGAAGATAGTGCATTGCTTCACGCTTTTGTTTATAGCGTTCTTTAATGGGATCATACCCATCACGTAAAACAGAACGCTTCAAATGGAATATACTTGCGTTGCCAATTCACGGGTTTATTTTAAAGCAACATCTCTCAACGCTCGTCACACCCATTTCGCAATGGCGCCTGTGAATAGTATAACGATAAAGCCATTGAGCACCCCTATCTTTATGCTTGTGAAGAAGAAAATCGGCACCATCATATTATATGCTAGCCGCCAATGTTAAGACAGGTCTTGGCGCTTGAGATAATTCATAAGAGGCATGCCTTTCTTTCTTGTATAGTTTTACTCACACGGCTCTTTCCGCTTTTAACGTGCAAGCAAGAGGTTTTGGTTGATTCTATATGGAACAAATTGGGAATGAGAGGATCTTACGGTATTCAGAGTTCTCATTCAATATGAATAACGCCATATTATCATTATAAATTCAATGTGTTATCTAAGGTTGGGAAAGGTCGTGACCAATGTCTTAATTTAAAGAGAGTTTCACATACTGTGAGATCTCTTATTTTATCCCCTTTTATATTAAAGCCATTAAAACTATTTTCTTTCATGTTACAAACGGATGGGGAGAGATAAAAACTGTTTAAGAAAAAAGTTTCTAATCTCTTATGAGTGTTTTCGATAGGCAAGGGTTGGTGCACTTGGAAAGTGGCAAAGAGGATGATGGTATTGGCATGTGAAATTCTAAGTCTTTTAATGTTTTGTTTTATCAAGTTTTTGTACGATTTTATCAGAAGTCCATTGGGTTGTAATATTGAGCACGATCAAAAGGATGATGACGATGGTCATGATGAAGGTATTGTAGCGTTGGTAGCCATAGCGGATTGCCATATCCCCTAAACCGCCTCCACCAAGATATCCAGCAAGTGAGGTGGCTCCTATAAGAGAAATGACCATGACTGTAAAACCTGTAATCAGGCTAGGGAGAGCTTCAGGAATAAGAACATGTCTGATAATTTGAAGACGACTTGCACCCATAGAGCGGATCGCTTCAATGAGACCGTTTTCAACGGTTTTAAAAGAGAGTTCCGCCATGCGAGCATAAAAAGGGATAGCTGAAATGGTCAGTATAAAAATTACAGCAGGCATTCCTATCCCTCTTCCTACAACGATACGCGTAACGGGAAGAAGATAAAATGCAAGAATAATAAAGGGAATGGCACGAATACTGTCAATGATCATGCTTAAAGGGCGATTGATGAGAGATGAGGAAAAAATCCCTCCGCGTGCTGTTGTGTGAAGAAGAAGACCAAGGGGAAGCCCTATAATAAATGCCATAACAGAAGCACTAAGTGTCATCAATATTGTATCAATAACAGCTTGGGGAAGTTCATGAGACAGAACATTAAACATAGCCTAAGACCTCACAATATCGTCCTTTTTTCGTTAACCATTGAACAGCTTTTTCTAAAGCTTCTTTATCTTCTCCAGGAAGAGCCAAGAAGAGTCGCCCGATGGTTTCATCTTGAACTGTATCAATGCCACCATGCAAAATACGTGCTTTTAAACCACTCTCATTTTCTAGAAGATGAAGAAAAGGCTGCTGGGCAATTTCACCGGCAATATTAATTTCAATGACAGCTTCTCGTCCGATTGGTTTGAGATTTTTCGCAAATTTTTCAGGAAGTTGCGGGGTTACAAGCTTGAGCATGGCTATGGTTGTATCGTCTTGCGGTGATGTAAAGATGTCTTTCACACGTCCTTCCTCTACAATGTTTCCCTGATTAAGAACAACAACGCGATGCGCTATGGTGCGCACAACTTCCATTTCATGGGTGATGAGCACAATCGTGAGATTGAGGTGTTTATTAATATCAGCAAGGAGCTCTAGAATAGATTGTGTTGTTTCAGGGTCAAGAGCAGAGGTGGCTTCATCTGATAACAATATTTTAGGATTAGCAGCAAGAGCGCGTGCAATGCCAACGCGTTGTTTTTGCCCTCCTGACAATTGTGCCGGATAGCAATATTCTTTCCCAGATAACCCAACCAATTCAATCAGTTCAAGGGCACGTTTGTGGCGTTGTTTTTTACTTACACCACTTAATTTAAGCGGCAATGCAATGTTATCAAGAATATTCTGCGATGAGAGAAGATTGAAATGTTGAAAAATCATCCCAATTCGTTGACGGTAAGGCGCCCATTCTATCTCTGATAGATTGGAAATATCAACACCTTCAAAAAAAATGGACCCTGCATCAATCTTCTCTAACCCATTTAAACAGCGAATAAGTGTTGATTTTCCTGCTCCACTGCGCCCAATAATGCCAAGGATTTCACCAGCATGGATATTTAAAGAGAGATTATTAATTACCGGAACACCAGCCGTTTTGTTAAAACAACGGCTGATGTTTTTTAAGGAGATAAGAGTAGGTTTTTCCATTCACAATTACTCGGATATTTGGCACAATTACCAAGATGTTTGGGCGGTATTGCCAAAAATCTCTTTGATTTTTGCACGGATAAGATCGTTGTTGTAAGCGGCAACTAATTTTTTAACCCATGGCTCATCTTTTTCGCTCGTGCGTACAACGATGATATTATCATAAGGATTATTTTTTGCGCTCTCCCATGCGACTACATCTTTTTCGAAGTTTAATCCGGAAACAATAGCCCAGTTTGTGTTTATAATTGCAAGGTCAAAATCGTCAATAGCTCGTCCTAACATACCAGCATCGAGCTCACGAATTTGCAGGTTTTTAGGATTTTCGATAATATCAAGTGGAGATGCAAGAATATTATGAGGATCTTTTAACTTAATGAGACCTAAAGAATTGAGAAGAAGTAAGGCTCTTCCACCATTAGATGGGTCGTTCGGAATACCAACATGTGCACCATCACGAAGATCTTTTAAGTCTTTTATTTTGTGTGAATAAACACCGATTGGAGCAATAAATGTATAGCCGACAATTGAAAGTTTATAGCCACGTTGTTTCATTTGTTCATTAAGATAAGGGGCGTGCTGAAAAGCATTCGCATCGATCTCTCCTGCGTTAACAGCATCATTAGGCAAAGCGTAATCAGAAAAATAAACGAGTTCAATATCTAAACCGGCTTGTTTAGCCTGTTCAGCAGCAGTTTTCCAAATAATCGCATCCCGCCCTTCCATAATACCAAGTTTGATTTTTGTTTTGTCTGCGGCCATGGAAAAAGCAGTAGACAAAAAAAGTGCAAAGAGAGAGAGGAATAATCCTATAATCCGACTACGAGAAAAATTTTTTAATGTCATATGCTTTTAACTTTCTTTTTCGAGAAATTTTTTGAGGGAAGTTTCAATATACTCTGTATCTTTTTAGGCAGATTTAAAGTTATACAAGCTTTAGAGAATATTCAATCACTTTTATTTTTTTAAGAGTATTATTTTTCCTTCTATTTTAGTTGTTTGGGGGGCTGATCATCATTTGTTCATAGAAATTCTCTGAAATTCAAATAATTAATTCTTTTATTGCAATCATTTGTTGAGGGAACCAATGCCCCTTTAAAAACTTTTGTAAGGGACAATTGGTTGAAGAACCAGACAATCAGATGATGCTTTAGCCGTAAATTCATGAAGAACATACTGCGCAATCAAGATCAAAAGGCCGTGTTCGTGTAGGCGATAAAGAGAGATTTTGTTGCAATGTTGTGGGGTTTTTGGGGGGGAATAAAGGTTGCTGATCATTGGATTTAAATGCGGCAAATTTTTGCAAAGGCGAATTTTTGTCCTTCATATGTTTTAAGAGAGGAAGAAAAATAATGTTAAGAAAGAAATTTTTATCAACAATGATGACTTTATGGGCTTTAGGAGCGTCAGGGGTGGCTGTGACTGCTTTTCACGCGGAAGCTGGAACCATTACAGGAACAGTTGCTCGTGTTGCATCAGGTCAGGTATCTTTACGCACAGGTCCTGCGACAGCTTATAAAGTTATCGCAATGGTTCCAATGGGAGCAAAAGTGCAAATTTATGGCTGCCTATCCAATAAAACTTGGTGTTCTCTTAGTTATCATGGAAAAGTTGGTTGGGCATCTGCACGTTACGTCAATGTTAACGATGTTCCTACCATTGCTTTTAAAAAGATGCCAGCAAAATCAAAATCCATGGTAAAATCGCCAAAAGAAAAAGTAAAACAGGCTGTTTCCGACTTTAAAGCTCTTCCGGCGATTCAAAAAACACGGAAAAATATGCAAAAACTATACAGAACAGATATGATTATCGATTCTACAGGTGTTAAAAAAAGGGATGAACGAACAATTTTAAATCCGTCGCAAAAAGCACAAGGCGTTTCTGTAAAGCACGTGAGTGCTTATAATCCCTCCTTTCCTGATAATGTCAATTACAAAAATTTTGAACGTAATGAAACGCGTTACCGTGTCGTGACCTATCCTGCTCGATAAGGGTAAAGTTAATTTCATAACCGGAATGACAAAAAGGATCAGCAGCATGAAGCAAACAATGCTTATGCTGCTGATCCTATTGTACCGTAAAATGTCATTAAGGCGGCAATGCTTAACTTAAGGTGGCGAGGCATTCAAGGATATTCAGAGTCAAATTTGACAATACCTTGGATTACAGTTCTTTAGGATGGTGATATGAACCTTCAGCTGGGGAAGGTTATACTGAAGAGAAGCCGGACTTTTGACAGGACCGGCTAGGGGCTCTTTGTCCTTCGGACAGGGCGTTAATTTGCGGACTTAGGCTTTATCAAATTACGAGAAATGAGCAATTCAGCAATTTGAACGGCATTCAATGCTGCTCCTTTTCTTAAATTATCGGCGACAACCCAGAAAGCTAAACCATTTTCAACGGTGATATCTTCACGAACACGGCTAATAAAGGTATCATCTTCTCCGGTACCTTCATAAGGTGTGGTATAACCACCATCTTCGTGTTTATCGATAAGCTGACAGCCTGGTGCATCGCGGAAGAGCGCTTGTGCTTCAGATGCGCTTAGTGGTTTTTCAAATTCAACATGGACGGCTTCGGCGTGACCGATAAAGACAGGGACCCGAACAGCAGTGGCTGTTAATTTAATTTTCGGATCGAGAATTTTCTTCGTCTCAACCGTCATTTTCCATTCTTCTTTTGTATAACCATCTTCCATGAAAACATCGATATGAGGAATGACATTAAAGGCAATGCGTTTAGTGAATTTTTTTGATGTAATTGGGTCTGCAACAAAAACTGCGCGTGATTGTTCAAAAAGTTCGTCCATTCCTTCTTTACCAGCTCCAGAAACAGACTGATATGTAGAGACAATAACACGTTTAATGATTGCAGCATCATGGAGAGGTTTTAAAGCTAAGACCAGTTGAATTGTTGAACAATTAGGATTTGCTATAATATTACGCTTAGAAAAGGCATTTATAGCTTCGCCATTGACTTCAGGGACTATCAACGGAACATTGACATCATAGCGCCACGTGGAGGAATTATCGATGACGACACAGCCGGCAGCAGCAATTTTAGGGGCGTATTCTTTGGAAATGCTCCCTCCCGCAGACATAAGACAAAAATCTGTGTCAGAAAAATCGTAAGTATCCAGTGCTTTTACTTTTAAAGTTTTATCTCCATAAGAAACTTCTTGTCCTAATGAGCGTCGTGATGCTAGAGGGACAATTTCATGCGCAGGAAAACCACGTTCTTCTAAAATTGTAAGCATTTCACGACCAACATTTCCGGTTGCGCCGACAATTGCAACTTTATAACTCATTTTCTATATACTCCTCATGTCTCTCCACGTTTATTCCCCGTGCTATACTCAGGAGAGAGTGAGTTGGTCAAGGAACATCATTAAATTATATTTTTGATTTTCAACAACTCAATTTTGTGCACACCAATCATCATTGTTAGCACAATAAATTGTTTTATTTCAAATAATACGTCTCTTTTAATCTTTCAGAATTGAAAAAATTGAATATTTTACGCTAAGCTATTATCTCTTTAGAAAACACTTTAATTAAGTGAATTTCTTATCTTCTGTCAATTGTTTACCTTCTCACTTTTGAATTTTTTAAGGATGGTATTACGTATCGCGTTGGTGGAATCTTTTAATACTTTATCTGTTAATTGTTGAATTATTTAATTTTCTCCCTATACCTTTAAAAGCGAAGCTTCCTATTACAGTCTGTAAACAGCTAGATTCTAGCGGCTTCCCATTTTTCACTTAAACTAAAGGCTCAACAAGCAGGCCTAAAAATATTTAAAAAGATATTGGGCATCTAAAAAACATTTGAATGTTTCAAGGAGGTATGCGTGCTTCATATCCTCATATCTTAAATGATAGAATTTATGGCACAACAGGATAAACTTAAGTATCCATATATAGATAAATTCCTATGAAAGTTATATATATTTTTTTTCGTGTCTATTTTTTACTTTATATTTCTTATTTTTACTTTAATCTTGTTATGCTATAAAATATCATTATTTGGAGTATGGTAGTATAAGATCTTTGATTTTTCTCGATATATTTAAGTGTTTTTTTAGTGCGTTGGAATATTCTTAGGCTTGTTTGGAGAGCCTTTTGTTTAAGTGACTCATATGAGTGGAAAGTCGTTGAACACTCACATATTTATGTTTAATAAAAGAGCAAGTTAGCACCTCATACATTTTTTAGCACCCAATGTCGTTACAGCTCTTGGTTTGTGAGACGATTCAATAAGAGGTATGCCTTTTTGTACATTTTTACTCACACGCCAACTTTGCTTGTAATGTGCAAACAAGAGATTTTGATTGATTCAATATAGAACAAATTTGAAATGAAAGAATTTTACGATATTCGAAACACTTATTCAATATCAATAACGTTAGATTATCATTATAAATCAATGCACTATTTCTAAGTTAAACTCGTTAGAATTCGGATTATTTACAAATCAGATTAGATTAAGCATTTTCATTCTCATGAAGTGTGGGGAGACAGTCACAATTCTTGTCAAGATTATTAAGGACTTTGATTATCTTTGCAATGAACTTATGAAAATAAGGGGTTATTTTTTTCATCAGAAATCAACTGCAAAATTGCTCTTTGTTTTTTGCGGGTCAGTATTCTGAAATTTTTTAAAAGTAAATATTCTGCTTTGCTTGCTATTCTGTCATCACAATGATAGAGGTTCTCTTCTTTTTTTGCGCCATCAACATAAAAGAAGGAAACGGGAACATCTAATATATGAGCAATTTCCTGTAAACGTCTTGCACTTACGCGATTTAAGCCTTTTTCATACTTTTGGATTTGTTGGAATGTTACGCCTAAATGACTTCCTAATTGTTTTTGAGAAAACCCCATGACGTTTCTTCTGAAGCGAATTTTTTTGCCTAAAGAAATATCGTAAAAATGTAGATTTTTAGTTTGCACTTTGTTTCCCCTCCGGTTGCGAGCGCCCTCGCATTAGTATCCGGGGTCTGGAAGTGCTGACTCAAAACAGCCTCTTGCTTTTAGTGCTGAGAGCACTTGGACATAACAAGAGCCCCCGGAAAATCCGGGATATCCGCAAAAAGCGGTTTTATTTCTAGTTTGAGTTTTTCGGGCTTCCAGACCCTATTGATCGTCGCGTATACGACCAAAAACGCAAGTTTCATTCATAAGGGAATTATTTTCAATCGTCAATCGAAATTCAATTTGCTTATTGCAAGCAAATAAAGTGCATTTTTTAGTCTATAGAGTTTATAGAAATATCTTTAAAGTGTGGATATCCAGTCTGTACTTACTACTCCCACCGCTACTCCCACCGGTCGCAAGCGCCCTCGCATTGGCATTCCGGGGGCTGGAAGTGCTGAAACCGAGTCAGCCTCTTGCTTTTAGTGCTTAAAGTACTTGGACATAACAAGAATCTCCGGAACTCAGAGATGTCTGCAAAGCGGGTTCATTTTTCGTGTTTGAGTTTTTCGGGCATCTAGGACCTATTGATCGTTGCGTATATAACCAAAACACAAGTTTCATTCATAAGGAAATTATTTTCAATCGTCAATTGAAATTCAAATTGCTTATTCCAAGCAAATAAAGCGTATTTTTTAGCCTATAAAGCTTATAGGAATGTCATAAAAACATAAATGTCCAGTTGTACTTATGTTCCCCTCCTGATTTAGTGTAAGTGCTTTTATATTGTACTTTCGCGATAGATCAACAAATTGATTTGTTATGATAAATCATTCTTTTTAACTAAAAATACAAAGCGGAATATCTTAAAACCTCTCATCACAAATCTTTTCATGTTGGATTAATTAAAATCGCTTGCTTGTACATCATAAGCGGGTGGGCCGTGTGGGTAAAAACAAGGGCTGTTTGAATCCTTTTTTCAGTTATTTTTATTCAGATATTTGTGTTGTGCAAGCGAATGTTTTTTATTGCTTCAGAATGAATAGACTGAAACGAGAAAAGCTGTGCTATTTGGGGCTTTGATTGCAAGGGGTAAAGCGATATAAATATCTTTTAAATCAGTGTATTTCTCTATTGTAAAATGCCTTTTCTCAGAATACGTGAATATTGAGAGACCATATGGATATAGAGGTTTGATAACAGTGGGCTTGTAGAAGGAAATTGCATGAGGATTTTTTATTTTTTATGCGTTATTTCTTCATTGTTTTGCAAAGGGCGCGCTTCTGAGGCAAGCATAATGGGAACGCCATCACGAATAGGATAGGCAAGTTTGGCTTTGAGAGAAATGAGCTCTTGTGTTTTTCGGTTGAAAGAGAGCGTGCCTTTCGTCATTGGGCAGACGAGCAATTCGAGCATTTTGGGATCTGTGGTCATTTTTTTCATGTTTGGACATTCATTAGTTTAAGCGGTAATCTGTTCCTGTTTGTTTCATGAGCGAGCGTTCTGTTAATGCAAGAAGAGTTTGGGCACGGCTTTCGATATCTGGAGCTTCAAGGAGAGCTTGTTTTTCTGCTGGTGTAAAGGGGATAAGAGCTGAAAAAGCATTAACCAATATAGGTGTAGGGGCTTCTATGATGCTGCTCCAATTATATTCCATTTCATGTATGGTTAGATATTTTTCTACAACGTCGAGTAAGTTCTCTCGGTTAATGCTTTCTTCAATATCAAATTCTTGCAAGTCTTTTATGTTTGATTGGATGAGAGCTGTTCGATAGGATTTTGTGTTTTTCAATTCTTGTTCTAAAGTGAAGCGGCAAACACCTTGTAAGATAATGAACAGTTGTCCATTTCCTGTTTCACTGTAGTTTGTAATGCGCCCTATACAGCCTGTTTTATAAAGTTGTGTAGAGAAGCGATCTGTATCCGATGAAAGTGGTTGAATAATGCCCAATAGACGATCAGTTACCATAACATTTTCAATCATTTCAAGTGATTCTGGTTCAAAAATATTGAGTGATAAAAAACCACCGGGTAGTAAGAGTGCACCTTCTAAAGGAAAAAGAGCAATTTGTTTTGGAAGATCATTTTCGCAATTGTAAGAGATATTACCAGCTTTCATGAGTATTTTGTCACCTTTGTTCGGTAGTTTTAGTCTGTAAATAGTCGCTATTTATGACACTATTGAGAAAGCAGAAAACCTACTTCTTGTGCATTAAAATCATACTTATAAAATATTTGAAGTCCTTATTCTCAAAAAGAATATGAAACCCTATTTTTAAGGTTGAACTGCGCGCGAAAGAATATTGCTTTGCGATCTTTTTAGTGTGTGACGTTTTGTATGATTTTCAAGAGGTATTTTTGTTTATAGCTTTTGATTTTTGTCTTAAATTTCCTAAAATGTGTTCCTTGCAATTTTTGTAAGGTTCAAAAGGATAATATTATAAATCTTTTGAAGCAGCTTATGCAAGTTTTAAAATGAGAACATTTTCATCACTTTACTAATGACAGTGTGATAAAGATAGGCTATAGGTTTAAATATGCTGGAAAGAGCGTTATCGTTTCTTTCATTCTTTTGCGGGAGAGTGCAGATTGCAAATTTTCGCATTGCCGCCGAAGGGGAAATAGCCCATAATCTCTCAGGCTTTAAGGACCGTAAAAGGAAGAAGGCAGATCTGGAAAGTCGGGAAAACCCGCGCCGAAGGTGTAAGCGAAAGATCTTTTCGCGAGTCTCTCAGGTTGATGACAGAGGGGGCAGAGACGACCATATTCTATGGGCGTTAGCGCAGCTTTGGAGTTATTATGGGCACAGCACAAGAAACATCTTTTTTAAAAACACTTCCTTTATATGATTTGCATGAAAAAGCAGGAGCAAAATTTGGTTCTTTTGCGGGTTGGAACATGCCTTTAACTTATCCTCTTGGCGTTTTAAAAGAGCATCTTCATACGCGTGCACATGCAGGACTTTTTGATATTTCTCATATGAAATTGATTGCGGTTGAAGGGGCACAAGCTGTGGAATTTTTGTCCTATGCTTTTCCCATTGATGCAGCAGCTTTAAAGATTGGGCATTCACGGTATAATTATTTGCTTAATGAGCAGGCTGGTATTCTTGATGATCTTATTATTACCCGTTTGGAAGAGGGTCGTTTTATGTTGGTCGCCAATGCTGGGAATGCACAGGCTGATTTTTTAGAATTGGAAAAGCGTGCGGTTGATTTTGAATGTCAAGTGATTGCCCTTGAAAGGGTATTGCTTGCGCTTCAAGGTCCTGAAGCGGCAGCCGTTCTTGCTGATGCCGATTTACCAGGGAATGAATTGTTCTTTATGCAAGGATTCGAACCACAACAGGATTGGTTTATAACGCGTTCTGGTTATACGGGAGAGGATGGTTTTGAAATTGCTTTGCCTATAGGGCATGCGCATATGTTGGCTGAAAAATTGCTGAGTGATTCTCGTGTTGAGTGGATTGGACTTGCAGCACGCGATAGCTTGCGGTTGGAAGCGGGGCTGTGTTTGCATGGAAATGATATTACCCCTGATACGACACCTATTGATGCGGCTCTAACATGGGCTGTTCCTAAAAATGTTCGAGAAAAAGCACAATTTTATGGTGCAAAGGCTTTTCTTGAAGCACTGCAAAAAGGACCGGCTCGTTGTCGTGTTGGATTAAAACCGCAAACGCGCCAACCTATTCGTGCCGGTGCGCTGCTTCTTGATGATCAAGGTAATGAGATTGGCATTGTAACATCAGGTGGTTTTGGTCCTTCTTTTGATGGTCCTGTCGCGATGGGTTACGTTCCTGTTGATTTTAAAGTTGAAGGGACACAAGTCTTTACAGAACTGCGAGGCAAAAAGATTGTATTATCAGTTCATTCTCTTCCCTTTGTTGAACAACGTTATTTTAAAGGATGATTTTTTATGTCTAAAACTTATTTTACACATGACCATGAATGGCTTAGCGTTGAAGGGCAAGTGGTGATTGTTGGGGTTACGCATTATGCGCAAGAGCAATTAGGGGATTTGGTTTTTGTTGATTTACCACAAAGTGGAACAAAACTTTCCAAAGGAGAGGCGGCGGCTGTTGTAGAATCAGTGAAGGCGGCTTCAGATGTTTATGCTCCTCTTGATGGTGAAGTGGTCGAAATAAATGAAGCCTTGGCTGATAATCCTGAATTGGTAAATCAGAAAGCCGAAACAGAAGGCTGGTTATGGAAAATGACATTGCAGGATGAGACACAACTGGAGGGGTTGTTAGATAAAGATGCTTATAAGGCTTTGATTGGATGAGTACTATGATCGAGCGTTCTTTTTCTTCTCGACATATTGGGCTGCGTCCTGATGAAACACAAAAAATGCTTGATGTTTTAGAGCTTGATTGTGTTGATACACTCATTTCTCAAGCTGTTCCACACTCTATCCATTTGGGACGTTCATTGAATCTTCCAGAGGCTGCTAGTGAAGGACAAGCCTTGGAAGAACTCTCCAAGATGATGGAGCGTAACCATGTGCACAAAAGTTTTATTGGGCAAGGATATCATGGAACTTATGTGCCTCCGGTTATTTTACGAAATCTGTTTGAAAATCCTGCTTGGTATACTGCTTATACGCCTTATCAAGCAGAAATTAGCCAGGGTCGTTTAGAGCTTTTATTTTATTTTCAGACATTGGTTAGTGAACTAACAGGTTTGCCTGTTTCTGCTGCTTCCCTTCTTGATGAAGCAACTGCTTTAGCTGAAGCCAATGCCCTTGCTTTTCGCTTTTTCCGTGAGAAAAAAACAAAAATTTCTCTTCAGAGTCTTTTACACCCTCAGACTTTGAGTGTTGCGCAAACGCGTGCTGAAACACAAGGGATTCAGATTAGCCAAAATGGCGAAATTGATTCTGATACAGCGGCAATTGTTTTATCTTGGCCAGATACAAAAGGTTCTTTTCATGATTACAGTGAGATCATAAAAGAAGCAAAGGAAAAGGGAGCTTTAGTTATCGTTGTAGCTGATCCTTTAGCGCTTACCCTTCAGGAGCCACCTTCTCAATGGGGGGCAGATATCGTTGTTGGCTCTATGCAGCGTTATGGCGTTCCGATGGGATTTGGTGGTCCACATGCTGGTTACCTTGCCGTGAGTGATGCGTTAACGCGTCTTATTCCAGGGCGTATTGTTGGTCAATCCGTGGATACCAAAGGACGCGTTGGTTTTCGTTTAGCTTTGCAAACACGTGAACAACATATTCGGCGCGATAAAGCGACGTCAAATATTTGTACAGCGCAGGCTTTGTTGGCTAATATGGCAACCGCTTATGCTGTTTGGCATGGGCCAAAAGGCTTACAAGAAATTGCGCAGCGAATTCATCATTTAACATGTCGTTTTGTTGCTGGTTTAGAAGCAGCAGGGGTTCATGTTGAAGGGAAAAGCTTTTTTGATTGTGTGAGTATTTCTGTTAAGGGAAAAGCGCGAGAAATTGCGCATCAAGCCAAAATAGGTGGGCGCCTTATTCGTGTTCTCGATGATGACACTATTGCAATCAATTTTGATGAATTATCGACAGAAGAAGATGCTGGTGCTTTAGCGCAGCTTTTTGGGGCAAAATTAGGCGATCAGGTTTCTCCACGACTCTTTGGAAAAAAACGGGATGCTGCTTTTCTTTCTCAGCCTTTTTTTCATGCGGTTCATTCAGAGACAGATATGATGCGCTTTTTGCGTCGTTTGGCGGATAAGGATTTGGCGCTGGATCGCGCTATGATCCCTCTTGGTTCTTGTACAATGAAGCTTAATGCCGCGGCTGAATTAATGCCTGTAAGTTGGGCTAGCATGGCCAATATACACCCCTTTGTTTCACAAGAGGATGCAGCGGGTTATTTGGAGATGATAAACCAGTTAAATGCGTGGTTGTGCGAAATTACAGGATTTGCGCAAGTTTCTTTTCAGCCAAATTCTGGTGCTCAAGGTGAATATGCTGGGCTTTTGGCTATCCGACGATATTACCAATCACGGAGAGAACATCAACGTACAGTTTGTCTTATTCCTGCATCTGCGCATGGTACCAATCCAGCCTCGGCCCATATGGCAGGGATGGAAGTCGTTGTGGTAAAATGTTTAAGCGATGGTGATGTTGATGTAGACGATCTCAAGATGAAAGCGCAATTGCATAAAGATAAATTGGCCGCTCTCATGATTACTTATCCTTCAACCCATGGTGTTTATGAAGAAAGTATTAAGGAAATTTGTTCTATTATTCATGAAAATGGCGGACAAGTTTATTTTGATGGTGCTAATCTCAATGCCCTTGTTGGTCTTGCTCGTCCTGCGGATATTGGCGCTGATGTTTGTCATATGAATCTTCATAAAACATTTGCTATTCCTCATGGTGGTGGTGGTCCTGGTATGGGACCAATTGGAGTTGCAGCGCATCTCAAACCATTCTTACCAGGTCATGAACAAGATGGGACAACACATGCGGTTTCGGCTGCTCCTTATGGAAGTGCGTCTATTCTTGCGATTACATGGATGTATATTCGAATGATGGGGGCTGATGGCTTAAAATATGCAACACAAATAGCCATTTTAAATGCCAATTATATTGCTGCACGTCTTTCAGCTGCTTATTCCATTCTTTATCGGGGCAAGCATGGACGTGTTGCGCACGAATGTATTGTGGATACACGCGTGTTGAAAGAGCAGTATGGGGTGAGTGTTGATGATATTGCAAAACGTCTCATTGATTATGGATTCCATGCGCCCACGATGTCGTTTCCTGTTCCGGGAACTTTGATGATTGAGCCAACGGAATCGGAACCAAAAGCAGAGATTGATCGTTTTTGTGATGCTTTACTCTCTATTGCTGAAGAAGCTAAGAAAGTTGGTAGCGGGGTTTGGCCAAAAGACAATAATCCATTGGTGAATGCCCCTCATACAGTGGCAGATACTTTAGATGATGCTTGGGCACGACCCTATTCGCGACAAGAAGCTGCTTTTCCCAACAGTTTTCTTGATCCAGCCAATAAATATTGGCCTCCTGTATCGCGTATTGATAATGTTGCGGGAGACAGAATGCTCATTTGTTCGTGCCCGCCATTGGGAAATACCTATTAAATAACAAATATGTATTTAATTTGTTTATTTGCATAAACAAAAAAGCCCACACATTTTGTGTGGGTTTTATGCTTGTTAATCATGTTACTATGGAATTATTTGTCTATTTTCTAGAATTTTGCATTGTTTTTTTATAACATGAGCAAAATCAAAAAAGTCGACAAAAAGCTGTGTTTTGTCGGCAATAGGCATGCTCTCCTTTGCCTTCTACCGTATGGCATGGTTTTAGTGACTAGGCGGCATCGGTCTCGCCAGCTAGTTCACGTAAACGAGAGCGAAACCTACGGGGGATAGGGTCACGTCTGTTGCATGTGTTGTGATATACTCCTTCTCACTAGGGTGACGACGACCGGTTGTAGAAGAATAAAATCAATTTTAGTGTTTTTGATGATAAAGACACGCGAAACTCTGTTGTTGCATCTTTTCGAGTCAAGAATTGTCTAAATATTTCTCTTTAATCTGCTTTTTGTAAATATGACGCAAAAATATGTAAAAACACCTGTTAGAATGAGCAAACGCAAAGCCAAATGTATTATGGGTGTTTTTTACAAGGTGTCTTATAAAAAGCCGGCACATCTTTCCACTTCATTGCAAGTCAGTTTGTAACTTTACAGCGCTGTTTTTCTAAGAGCTCGTGTGCTTTAGCTGTTGCCTGTAAATCAACATCCAAACTTAACGCAGCCACATGTTTTGAGTCAGAGATTGAGAAAAAAAGAGCTTTATGAGTAGTTCCAGCTTTTGTCTGTCAGATGAGGGCGAGGGGATTGCGTATTTCTGTTGACGTAACCTTTGAAACTGGAAGACAATCTCATTTTGGGAAAATGTAAAGCCGTAAAGGTAAAACTCAATCCTCAGTTTGTCATCTCCTTTTAATTCAGCTTTGCGGCTTTCAAAAGCATTTAAAGCAATGTTTTTTTAATAATGGGGATTGCACATTGCTCCACACTTTTATTTATTGTGTTTTTTAATGGGGGCACGACCCTCATGTAAAACAGAACGCTCCAAAAAGAATATACTTGGGTTGTTAATTCACATGTTTGTTTTAAAGAGATATTTCGCTCCTAATCCCATTTCGCGACGGCGCTTGTGAATGGTGTAAGGGTAAATCTATTGATCCCCCAATCTTTACGCTTCATAACGGAGTAAGCCGGCACTATCCATACACTTTGCCAGCGCCTAATGTTATAGCTCTTGGCACTATGGTTCATAAGAGGCATTATTCTTTTCTTAAATCATTTTTATCTACACATAGTCCAGCTTGTGGTATGCAAGCGAATGATTTTAATTGGGAAATTAATTTTAAAAACTTTGTAGTAGATTCTTTTTTGTCAATTTATGGGGAAAGGCTAAGTTTTTGTATTTTAGATGAAAGCTACTTCCATAAAACAGTCCATTAACTTGTCTGTTTTGAGATTTCTGTGAATGTACGGTATCTATGACCATTCTATGTGGTTGATTGTTGTAAAATCTTTTGTAAAAGCCCCTCAATTTTCTAAAATGATGATTTTTATCAATTTATTTCTTTATGGCTAAAGAGTTTTTATGTGTAAATGTATTTATAGCGGGAGCCAAGAGATGTTAGAATTTCATTGGGGAGGGTATCGGCATCTATAGATACTTTTTCAAGTGTTTGATGGCGACCAATGAGCTCTACCCAGTCACCAGTTTGAGGTTTTTGTTCAAGATCGGTCGTATCTACAATAATGGAATCCATAGAAACCCGCCCAACCATGGGAAGTTTGTGCCCGTTGAAATAAACAGTTCCTTTATTCGAAAGAGCACGGAGCCAGCCGTCTGCGTAGCCTATAGAAATGGTTGCAAGAGTGCTTGGTCTGTTGGTTATAAAGCTTTCTGCATAACCAACAGGTGCTCCTATATCAACAACGCGGCTTTGAATGACTTGGGCTTCAAGTTTTAAAACAGGTTTCAGAGGTGATGGGTGTTTTCCCCGCGGATCAACTCCGTAAAGTGCAATGCCTGGACGAACAAGATCAAAATAAAAATCTGATCCTAGAAAGATACCTCCAGAATTGGCAAAGGAAACTTTGCAAGCAGGCAATTGCGCAAGGATAGTTTTGAAAGAAGTCAATTGGGCATAATTTGATGGGTGGGTATCATCTTCTCCGTTAGAAAGATGACTAAGAATATATTTTATTTCTGCTTTTTCGAAAATTGTAGGGTGTTTGATGAGTTTTTGTAACTCTTTTTGATCCAGTCCTAATCGGTTCATATGGGTATCGATTTGAACAATTGCTGGAAATTTTTTATCTTTTTTTTGACAAATTTTTTGCCAATTTTCAATGGCATTCCAAGAGTTTAGAACAGGAACAATACCAGATTGTGCGACAAACTCTTCTGCTAAGTGTGGAAGTCCATTCAGAAGGGCAATCGTGACATTTGATGGTAAAATGCTTTTTAATTGGAGTGCTTCTCTGATTTGTGCGACAAAAAAAGTGCGACAACCAGCTTGATAAAGGGCAGGAGCAATTTTGTGAGCTCCTAATCCATAGGCATTTGCTTTTACAACTGCTGAACATTGTGTTGGAGCTACACGTTTGGCTAAAGTGATATAATTGGCAACAATGGCACTGACATCGATGGTTGCTACAGCTGTATAGAGTGATGTATTTATTTCATCATTAACGGATTTGTTCATTTTAAAAGCTTATCTGTGTTCGTGAAATACGGAGTTTTTTTGGTTGTTTCATTTAGGTTCTTTACGATATAGGGGAAAGACACTATTTGCTATGGTCAAAATCATAAGAAGCCTATGCTGCCATTAAAGTCATTTTTTATGTAAAATGGTACTCTGGATATAAGAGATAGTTTAGTTTTATTTGTGTTGTTATCAACATGGTATCTTCTAATGATTTGTAAAACATAGACTTTTTTACTTATTTGCCCTCGTTTAGGCATATAAAAAAATAAACATAATTTATTGTATTGTATCATTTTGAAGAGTGCAATGTTAGACTATTATTGCTGGTGTGATTGTTTTGATTAAATATTGCATTGGCTTCTTATTTAGAGAAGGTAAAATGATTAAATTAACCACGTTAAATCAATGCATTACAAGTTTTCTACCATGAGAGGGAAGATCACTCATCTGTGCAATTTTGGATGTTGTCTCATGCACTTAAAATTATTTTTATTGAATAGAAAACAGTGTAAACACTTTTTGATACATTAAAACTGTTGATTTAGAAAACTCGTTGATTTGGATATTATTTGTTTTCAAGATGGATTGGGTATCCAGTATTTACTTTCTAGTCTTTGATTGGTTTTAAGTGAAATCAATTTTATCGCTTATAGAGTGCACTAGACTCATTTATTTAATTTTGACATAAAAGTGTTAACCTTGAGGTTTTTGTGTTGAGAAAATTGTTGGCAGATGGTTGTGCAAGTACTATATCACGTCAAAGATTCGAAATTTAACGTTCAATAAAGATATGGGGAAGAGTATGAATACGTCTGCTACCAATGTTCCGTCAAGCATCAGCAGCGTTGCAAATTTTCCGATTCCTGAGAATGTGTTCGCCCTTACTGTCCAAGAGGTTTGTCATTATACAGATCGGTTATTTAAATTCCGTCTGAATCGTCCGGAAAGTTTTCGTTTTCGTTCGGGTGAGTTTGTTATGATCGGTTTGCCAAATGCAGAAAAGCCGATTTATCGCGCTTATTCGATTGCAAGTCCCTTTTGGGATGAACAGCTTGAGTTTTTTTCGATAAAAGTTCCAGGGGGACCTTTAACCGAGCATCTCCAAAAAATTAAAATTGGTGATACAGTTCTCATGCGTAAAAAATCTACAGGAACGCTGGTGCTTGATGCTCTTATTCCTGGAAAACGTCTTTATCTTCTTTCAACTGGGACGGGGATTGCTCCTTTTGCAAGCCTTATTCGTGATCCTGAAGCTTATGAAAAATTTGCAGAAGTTGTCCTTATTCAAACAACGCGCGAAAAAAATGAGTTAATTTATGCAAAAGATCTTGTTTCCTCTTTGCAACAAGATCCACTCATTGGAGAGTATGCACAACAGTTGAGATTTTATCCTATGACTACTCGTGAAGCTTCTGAGCATATGGGCCGTATTACGACTGTTATGGAAAGTGGGGACTTTTTTGAAACAACAGGACTTCCTAAGATTCATCCTGATGAGGATCGGGTGATGATTTGTGGTTCCATGGCTATGTTAAAAGATTGCGCAAGGATGTGTGAAAGCTTTGGTCTTGTTGAAGGGGCCAATAATGCTCCTGCTACTTATGTTGTAGAGCGCGCTTTTGTGGAGTAATGAGTGGGAAAGTTGATGCTTTATCTTCTTTCAAACCGGTACGGGTTTTTTTCTTTTGCAAGCTTTATTCGTGAGCCTGACATTTATGAAAAATTTTCAGAAGTTGTTCTTATTTAAATAACGCGCGAAAAGAATGAGTCAATTTGTGCAAAAGATCTTGTTTCCTTTTTGCAATAAGATCCACTCATTGTGGGGCATATGCACAACAGTTGAAATTTTATCCTATGACCACTCGTGAGCTTTCTGAGCATATGGGGCGTATTACGACTGTTATGGAGAGTGGGTGCTTTTTTGAAACAAGCGGCTTTGAAACAATAGCACTTCCCCAAATTCATCTCGATGAAGATTGGGTGATGATTTGTGTTTCCATGGCAATGTTAAAAGGTTGCGCAAGAATGTGTGAAAGCTTTGGTCTTGTTGAAGGGACTGATATTCTTGCACTTTAACATTATATTGTAGAAAGAGCTTTTTTCGAGGGAGAGGGAAGTTGTGATGCGGTATATGCTAATGCAGTAATCGAATCCCAATCACTTATGGCAATAAGTTTTTGGGGCGCTATCCAAGAACCTCCAACGCAGAAGACATTGGGCAGTTGGAGCCATTGTGGTGCACTTTTTTGTGTAATACCGCCTGTTGGGCAAAACCAGATATCAGAGAAGGGAGATGCTAAAGCTTCGATGAAGGAAATACCTCCAGCAGCTTCAGCAGGGAAAAATTTAAGATATGAATAGCCTTTGTTTAATGCTTGCATGAGTTCACTTGGGGTCATTGCAGCGGGAAGAAGGGGAATTTCACTATTTTTTGCACAATTGATTAGTTCATTGGATAATCCGGGGCTTACAATAAACTTGGCTCCAGCTTGTTCGGCTTTTTCGTAATGTGTTGTGTTGAGAATTGTGCCGGCTCCAACAATTGCTTCAGGGACTTCTTGTGTGATTTTCTGAATTGCTTTGAGGGCATTTGGTGTTCGCAAGGTGATCTCAATTGTTTTTAATCCACCTTTGACAAGAGCGCGTGTTAAGGGTACAGCACTTTGTAGATTGTCAATGAGTAAAATAGGTATGACAGTTTGTCCTTGGAGATATAATAAAAGCTTTTTTCTTTTTTGGCACATGATATTTTTTCTTCTTGGAGATGATATTATTTGTATCGTTTGATTAAGCACAATATGTTAAAGAGTACATGAATAAATCTTGAAATTGAATGAAACGCGCGTTATGGCAAAACACATGGAAAAGAATTTTAAAGTTGCTGCACTTTATTGCTTTGCAGATTTGAAGCATTATCATCAATTACAAAAACCTTTGCAGGATTTATGTCAAGCAAAGGATATCAAAGGCACTCTGCTTTTAGCACAAGAGGGCATTAATGGAACAGTTGCTGGTTCTTGTGATGCGATTGAGGCATTGGTGGATTTTATTACGGCTGAGCCAGCGTTTCAAACGCCGGAGATTAAATATTCATGGGCATCAAAAATGCCTTTTCATCGCATGAAAGTGCGGTTGAAAAAAGAGATTGTGACAATGGGGGTTGAAGGGGTTGATCCGCTAAAAGTTGTTGGTACTTATGTCGATCCTGAAGATTGGAATGCTCTTATTCAAGATGAAGAGACAATTTTAATCGATACACGGAATGACTATGAATATGCGATAGGGAGTTTTCAAGGAGCGATTGATCCGCAGATTAAAACATTTCGCGAATTTCCTGAATGGGTGCGTAAACATGAGGCTGAGTTAAAGAAAAAAAAGAAAATTGCTATGTTTTGTACAGGCGGCATTCGGTGTGAAAAATCAACAGCTTATGTTCGTGATCTTGGTTATGAGCAAGTCTACCATCTAAAAGGAGGTATTCTGAAATATTTAGAAAAAATTCCAAAAGAGAAGAGTTTATGGTGGGGTGAGTGTTTTGTTTTTGATGAGCGTGTTTCTGTTCAACATGGTCTTGAAGAATGTGGACGCGAATTATGTCGTGCGTGTCGTTCTCCTCTTAATGCTGAAAGCAAATTATCGCCTCATTATGAGGAAGGTGTTTCCTGTGATGCTTGTTATAACACGCGTAGTGAAGCCGATAGAGAGCGCTTTCGTGAGCGCCATAGGCAATTTCAATTGTTGAAGTTGCGTGCAATTGATTCTCATCAAGGGACATAAGGATATCGCAGTGTAGAGTTTTAAGTTGTAGCGTTTTTCTCTTAAATTTAAGAGAGAAGAGTTTTTTAATATTGGTAGAAAAATATTTTATAAGACCGGATATTATTCGGTCTTTTTGTTTATGTTAAATTATTTGACTTATAAATAATCATTATAGATTGTTCGCTCTCCTTGACTTTATAGGATTGAGTTTTCAGATACTTTTCATTTTAAAATAGAAAAGCCGTTCACCAACAGCGCAGAGGAGGGAGATTTATAGTTTAAGAGAAAAGCGTATGAATAAGATGTGATTAATAAGAGGAGATGAAAAAGCAGATGCTAGGTGGAAAAAATAAAATGATAATAGGAGTTTATGATTTCAGAATTTAATATAATACATTAATTTATAATGATAATTTATTTTCATTTGAATAAAATAGTTCAATATTGTGAACTTTATTGCTTTCAGATTAGATGAGAACGAATCGCGTAAAATTCATTCACTTGTACGTTGCAAATGGGAGCAACGTGTGGACAAAAATCATTTTAGATAAGGTGTTATGAAACATTTCAATGTAGGAGTTTCTGCAATATTGGGAGTTGGCAGATAGAATGGGAGCGTTTGTTTTTAATTTCATAAGTATAAAGAGGGTGAGATGTAGTTGATCTATATCATACAAGCTATATTATACGGGGAATTCTTCATGATATTTTGCTTAAGCGATGCTGTGAAATGAATGTGGAAGTAGGGATGTTTTTTAGGATGTAAATGAGAAAGATGATGGCGTTTTGTTGGGGGAAGGACACGTTATCTTTAAAGATGATGGCGTTTTGTTGGGGGAAGGACACGTTATCTTTAAAGACGATGGTGCTTCAGTCGTTACTATCCTCAGTCTTCAATGTTGGTCATCTTTGCATTTGAGAGGATATATAAGAGGTACTCCTTTTTTCAATTGTTTTTTATTTGTGATGCGCAAAAGAATGATTTTAATTGATTCATTGTAAGAGGGTTGAAATAAGAGGATTTTATAATGGGATTTTTGTTTAAGGGCACAATAATAAATTGTCATTATAAATTAAGTTTTGAATAATTTATTTTGCGTTATTTTCTGCTGCGGATATTAGGAGATAGAATAGGGTAAAGAAACGAGGGGCTTTAAACACAAGACAGTGATTTATGTTGCACGGATAATGTAAGGGGTGTGATCTCATGAAAGCGGATGGATGGCTTTGTCTGGGGGAGAGTGTTGTTTTTTTGCACCATTTTATCTTTAAGAATTAAAAAATGTTTAAAATTAAAAAAATGATTGAAATGAGAAAGGATTCGTTTTATAGGATGCCTTGCCCAAAGTCGCACGTGCCTGTGGGTGTCCGCTGGTTCTCAAATGGTGAGATTAACCGGTACGGTACCTGGAACTAACCGCTCCAGTCATTCTTACAGCCAATTGCAAGAATGAGGACATCTTGAAGCAACGACGGTGCGGGCCTTTCTGGTGTCTTCCAGCTTTTAAATGCTGGGATAACTATAGAGGCACACCTCATTGCCTTCAGTGCGGAAGTGGTTTTCTCAACTCCAATCAAAAAGGCAGATAAAATAGAATAACGCGGCTTCGCGCTGTTCTTTCGCTGCATGCAATGCTAATTTCTGATTTTTTGTAATCAGAATGGGGATGGTTGTTGTGTGTTTTTTGTCCTTTAGCTTTTGGCAGCTTTGGCTGTCCAAGCATAGAGTGGGGGAGCTTTCCCTCAAGGAGAATTGCAGATGGCAACGCAACGTATTCGCGATTTTCTTGCAACACATCGTTCTGAAGGTCCATGCTTAATTGTTGACCTTGATGTTGTTCGTGACAACTATTTAAATTTTGAAAAAGCTCTGCCGCAGTCTCGTATTTTTTACGCAATAAAGGCAAATCCAGCTCCTGAAATCTTGCGTTTGCTGAGTTCTTTAGGATCTTCTTTTGATGCGGCTTCTGTTGCAGAAATTGAAATGGCTTTAAAAGCAGGAGCAACGTCAGAGCGTATTTCTTTTGGGAATACGATTAAAAAAGAGCGTGATATTGCACGAGCATATGCATTGGGAGTTTCACTTTATGCCGTTGATTGTGTTGAAGAAGTGGAAAAAATTGCGCGTGTTGCTCCAGGAACACGTGTTTTTTGCCGTGTTCTTACCGATGGCAAAGGTGCAGAGTGGCCATTGTCACGCAAATTCGGTTGTGTTCCAGCTATGGCGGTTGATGTTCTAAGACGGGCACACCAATTGGGTTTGCAAGCCTACGGTGTTTCTTTTCATGTTGGATCTCAGCAGGTTGATCTGAGTGCGTGGGATCGTGCTTTATCGGATGCTTCTACAGTTTTTAAGTGCTTGGAACAAGAAGGTATTTCACTAAGGTTGGTGAATATGGGGGGCGGTTTTCCAACGCGTTATTTGAAAGATGTCCCTACAGAACAAGCTTATGGTACAGCAGTTTTTGATTCATTGAAAAAGCATTTTGGTAATCGTATCCCTGAGACGATTATTGAGCCAGGACGTGCGATGGTTGGCAATGCTGGTGTTATTCGTACAGAAGTTGTTCTAATATCTAAAAAAGCTGATAATGATAATGTACGATGGGTTTATCTTGATATTGGAAAATTTAATGGTCTTGCTGAGACTATGGATGAAGCCATTCGTTATCCTATTGAGACACCTCATGATGATAAGGTAATGGAGCCTTGTATTTTGGCTGGACCAACATGCGATTCGGCAGATGTTCTCTATGAAAAAACACCTTATCCGCTTCCTCTATCCCTAACGATAGGAGATGAAATATTGATTCATGGAACGGGTGCTTACACAACAACTTACGCATCGGTTGCTTTTAATGGTTTTGAGCCTTTACGATCATATGTGATCTGAGGTTTCCTTTTAACTATAGTTTTTTTAGACTTTTTGCTATGCTCGTCATGGCGCTATAAGAGGGCGGTCATTGAGATGAACATGATGAACTTTCAAACAAAAGATGGGGCATGTTTTACACTTTTATTGGAGCAAGAAACCGATAAGCCTTATCGAGAAATTTTGCTTGATTCAACGATGGGGTATGGACGTAAACGTAAATCATCAGAGGCTTTACGTCGTGGTCGGTTAGCTGCTCAAGGACTTTCTTTTGTGGTTAAAAATGCGCTTGGAGAGCTTGTGGGAAGTGTCCGTCTTTGGCATGTTTCTTTTTCTAAAAGAAAAAATAAAACACAACATGCTTTACTTTTGGGCCCCTTGGCTGTTGCATCTGAATGTGCTGGTATGGGAATAGGATCAATTTTAGTCCGCCATGCAATTGAAACAGCAAAAAAATTGGGATATGGCGCCATTTTGCTGGTAGGGGATTTTGAATTTTATCAACGTTTTGGCTTTTCAAATAGTTTAACAGAAAATTTGGCAATGCCTGGTCCTTACGAAAAGCATCGCTTTCAAGCGTTGGAACTGATACCACATTATCTTTCTGGGTGTTATGGCACTTTGGTTCCTAGTGGAGAACGAGAAGTTTCAAATCGTTTTCAGCATCATAAAGTGGCTTGAAGATCGTGTTTATTTTGTTTTTCAACAGCTGGCATTGAGGAGAGCATACTGTTTTGGCTAGAGCCAAAGTATTTAGCGGTACAAAGTTTTTGGGGAGTTGTATTGCGATTTTATTATATGGCTAGTTTCTTATTTTTGATAATTTCAGTTAAGTGAGTAGGAATATATTTTAAGCTCATTTTTTGAAATAGCGTCCTATTTTATAATATTAAAGGAACCGGATTTTTGAGTGGTTTTGTATTCTTTAAAAGCCAGTATCATCATACATTTTCCAGTTTTCAATATCGTTGGTAGATCTTGCATCGAAACGGTTGGATATTTTATTTTTTTCTTAAACAGTTTTTGTTTCTTTGCTTTTTATGTGCAAGGGAATGGTTTTGATTGATTCAATAGAGAGATATTTTGAGAAATTTTATACAATTTTAGCGCTTGTTGAAAGAGAAGGGGCTTAAGAAAGAAAAATATGCAGCAGTAGAATCAAAATTATAGGTATCAGCTTTTTTAAAAGAGTGTAAAAAATAAAATTACATGTTCAAAAGCAGCTTTTTTGAAAAAAATATATAATTACTTTTTTACTATAAAGGTAAATCGTTTTGCAATTAGCATGAGAGGATCAAATACAAAATGATTTTTTCATGTAAAATTTTGCATTCAGAATCAAAAAAACGTTGTCCTACACATTATAAGGGAAATAGGTGCGTGAATAAAAATCACAAGAATCATAAATCTTTTATGAATATTCTTGTAAGACTCAAAAGAGTAAAGGGCCAAGAATCTTTTAATCTTTTGTGCCCTATGGTGATAAATCAAAAATCTTATAGAAATAGCTGCTTTATCTTTATAGTGTGGAGCACGTTAGGTAAGATCTTTGTTTACCGATCATCTAAAACAATTTTTGTATGTGAGAAGTTATTTTTAAAGTGCGTAAAGAGCCTGCATTGAAAAGAATTTTTATCAGAAGAATCATTTAGAATCACATATTTATTTATACTGTCTCTTGAGAAAAGGTAAAGTGCATAGGAAGCGAGGAAAGTGATAAGGATAAAAAATATTTCTCAATTTTAATTAAGCTTAGTGATTTGGTGGTGAATCCATGAGAGGTGGTATTTTTTTGAGAAACATGGTCATAAATGTCAAAACACCAAAGATGATGGTTATGATAAAGAAAATATCACTAAAAGCCATAATCATTGCTTGTATGCGTACCATATTAAACAATTGAGAAAGAGCCAGGGTATAGGAATCAAAGGTTTCTGTTTTGAATAATAAAGTAAGCTTTGAAAGCATTTCAGTTGCTTGTCTGTTTGCGTGGTTAAGTGTTTCGGCTATTCGTTCATAATGGAAATCCGTGCGTTTTGTCATGATAGTGCTGATAATGGCAAGCCCTACAGCACCACCTAGATTCCGTGTGAGATTAAAGAGTCCAGAAGCATTTTGCATTCGTTCTGGTGGGAGTGTTCCCAAGGCAATATTATTAATAGGAACCATACATAACATTACAGAAGCACCACGGAAAACTTGCGGCCAAAAAAGCTGCCAAAAATCCCACTTATCTGTGATAGTGCTTGCCATCCAAGTGCCTATTGCAAAACCAAAAAGTCCTATTGCCATCATTAAACGTGCATCCATTCGTGCTGAAAGGAATCCTGCAAGGGGAGCCGTTAATAACATGACGAATCCTGAAAGAAACAATGTTTCTCCAATCATAAGGGCATCATAATGGCGGATTTGGCTCAAATAGACAGGATAAAGGTACGTGAGTCCATAAAGACCTATCCCCAGTGAAAAGGAAAAAATGGATGCAGCTGAAAAATTGAAATTAGAAAAAGTAGAGAGATCTACAATGGGTTCTTTTGCTGTAAAAGCACGCCAGAAAAACAAGGCGGCAGCAAGAATCATGATAATGAATAAATTCCGAACCAGCCTATCATTCAGCCAATCATGACGTGCGCCTTCTTCTAGTACATACTCTAAAGTTCCTAGAAAAACAGCCATAGAAATGAGCCCCAACCAGTCAAATTTAGCCATGAGAGATGGATTTGCTTTATCAAAATCAATCAATTTCCAAGCGAGAATTGAAATAATAATCCCAAAAGGCACATTAATGAGAAAAAGCCAGTGCCATGATAAGATATGACAAAGATAACCTCCGACCGTTGGACCAATAGTGGGGGCTAATGTTGCGACTAGTCCAACAATAGGGGTAACAATTGGGCGTTTGGAAGGAGGGAAAAGAACATAAGAGGCGACAAAAACGCTTGGGATAATTCCTCCACCAATAAAACCTTGCAATGCACGGTAGATAATCATCTCTCCAATAGATGTTGCTGTTGCACAAAGAACAGAAGTAATCGTAAACCCGATCGCTGATATGGTGAAGAAAATACGTGTTGAAAGCAATCTTCCTAAGAATCCAGAAAGGGGCAACATGATGACTTCAGCGATGAGATAGGAGGTTTGAACCCATGAAATTTCTTCAGAGCTTGCAGAAAGACCAGCTTGAACTTCGGCTAAAGAGGAGGCAACGATTTGTATATCCAAAATCGCCATGAACATGCCAAAGGCCATAACTATGAAAATCACAATGTTACGGATTTCTATGCGCTCTTGAGACTGTATGGGCTTTGGTATTGAAGATGTCATAATAATGAGGTCATTTGCTTGTTATTATAAGAGACTTTTATCTTGTGGTTTTGTACGTGTATCAACTTCTACTGAAACACTCATTCCTGCTCGGATATGTCCGGTCTTTAAGACTTCTTCTGGAATAGAAATACGTACGGGAATGCGTTGGACAATCTTTGTAAAGTTACCGGTAGCGTTTTGTGGAGGAAGAAGAGAAAAAACAGCACCTGTTGCAGGTGAAATAGAAAGCACTGTTCCTGTAAAGACCTGCTTTTTGAAGGCATCAACAGAAATATAAGCCTTTTGTCCTGCATGAATATTTTGCAACTGTGTTTCTTTATAGTTTGCTTCAATATAAAGTGCATGGATGGGGACTAACGCTGCAAGACGTTGGCCATTTACAACAAAATCTCCCGTTTTTGCTGTTAAATTTCCTATGATTCCATCAAATGGCGCGCGTATAATGGTTGAATCAAGATCACGTTGTGCTTTTTCACGCGAAAGTTCTAAACTCTTTGTTTGGCTTTCTGTTTCACTTCGTTGTGCTTCTAGTACTCGGATATTTGCACGTGCTGCAGCGATTTGTGCATCTGCTCTGTTAATATTTGCAATGGCTTGTTCATAAGCTGATTTGGCATCATCGACATCAGATTGAGGAGCATAACGATTGGCTTTCAGTTCTGTTACACGTTTTAAGGTGAGTTGTGCATTGGTTGCTATGGCTGAAGCGGCTGCTTTTTGCGCTTTTGCATCATCTAAAGCACTATGAGCGGCTGTGATTTGTGCATCAATGCGTAGAAGTGTTTTTTTCTGTGTGTCAAGATGCGCTTTTGTTTGATCCAAGGCTATTTGATAATCACCATTGTCTAAGTAAAATAAAACATCGTCCTTTTTTACAACTTGGTTGGCTTTAATGGCAATTTTTGCAATATATCCATTTAATTTAGTCGCAATAGCGGCTATATCTCCTTGTACATAGGCATCTTCAGTGGATAGCATATAACGCCATTGCGTTATCCATTTGTAGCTAAACCAAAGCACAAAGAGTGCAAAGACAATAAGAAGAGCCTTGATTACTTTCTTTTTTTGCGTTTTATTGAAATTTTTGGTTGAAAAAATTGTCTCAGCTACGGACATGATTTTATACTTTCAATATTTATGTTCCAATGAGTATAATAAACCCATCACTAAGATCGGGTGATATACATGCACGGACGATAAGAGCTTTTCAAACAATAAGGCGATCCCTGGTACATAATGCTAAATATATAAACTTGCAAGTTAGAGATCTTGTTTTCAAGTTAGCGGTCTTATTTTATTGCGCATTTTTTACAAAGACCTCGTACTTCTAAGGTGCTTTTATGTGCTTGGAAGTCAACAGCTTGAACCATCTGTTTTAAACTCGATACAATCGTTTGATTTTGTATTTCGTTGACTGTGCCACAGTTTTCGCAAATTATAAACGTTGTAAGTTCATGTTGACAGTTTTCAGGGTGTAAACAGACCATAAAGGCATTTACACTTTCAAGACGATGAATACACTTTAATTGTACGAGTTTTTCTAACGCACGATAAACTTGGAGAGGTGCACGAAAACCTTCTTCGCGTAAGTGATTGAGAATCGCATAAGCACTTAAAGGCCCTTTTGCATTTTTTAAAGTGTTTAAAACCAATGTTTGGTTACGCGTCAGTTTAGATGACATTGACATCTTCCTTTTGCTCTCGTGGAAAAGCATAAAGTGTGTAAGATATTTATGCAATGGTGATTATAGAATATGTACTCTATCTTTAGCCTTTTACATGACATCCTTGCGATATGTAAGAAAAGTTGCAATCGTTGTGAGGGGAGGGGTATTATAATCTGAAAGCCGCTGCTATCGGGCATGAAACTTTTATACGCTTCTTATTTTTCCTATAATTGCTTGTTGCCAATAATGTCTTGAAATAGGATTTTTTGTTCAATATTTTATTGGTATTGTTTT